>NZ_JBFUGY010000035.1:0-89097 GCF_056402655.1 Bradyrhizobium sp. P3_C3
AGTCGCAGCCATTCACTTCGGAGACAGCGAGGCCGATGCTGTCGCGCGTCTTCACGTCTAGCGCCTTGCTCAAGGAGCCAAGCAGGGCGGCCCATGAGTTGAACGCGATCGGGCTTGCCGCGAATGTCGCCATCATATTTGGGGTGAACCCGATGTTCTTGGTGAACATATCGAGGGTCGGTTTCGAATCCGCCGGCACTTGTTCCGGCTTCAGAGCTGTAATTCTTGGCATCATAATCTTCGCAGGTTCTCGGTTTCACTGATCACTAAATGAGGTCCAACACATCGGCCACCGGGCGACGCGGCTTCTGCGGCCAGTTTCCCGGACGCTCCGCTCCTACGGACAGCAGCATGACCGGGACTTCGTCCTCGGCCAATCCAAAATCTCGGTGCACCGCTTCGGCATCGAAACCGATCATCGGCGTCGAACCCAGGCCCAGCGATCGGGCCGCATAGATCATCGCCGCCGCACCGAAGGCGCCGGTGCGCACTGCTTCGTCGCGCTGGCGCTGCGGGTAGTCCTTATAGAGATCGCGTGCGGGGATTTCCCAATCCGGTATCAACTTTGCCGGCATGATACCCGCCTCCACCACCGGCGCCAGGCGGTCCGGAATTACACTGGAATCAGCCAACTGGCCGCAGATGATAAAGGTAACGGCGGCTTCAGTGATCGCCGGCTGCTTCCAGGCGATCGGACTCAACCGAGCCTTGGCTTCAGGCGTGCGTACCGCGATGAAGCGCCAGTTCTGCAAATGGAAGGATGTCGGCGCAGTAGTGCCGATTCGCACCAGCTCGCTGATTTGGTCATCGCTCAAAGTGGCGGCAGGGTCGTAGTATTTGGCGGAGCTGCGGCTCAGGATACATTCGATGACGGCATTGGTCATGGCGATTCTGTTGGTCATGGTAATTCCTGTGCGTTAGGGGATGACTTGAGATAACGAGTGCTTTCGCTCTCTTTGCTCGAAATGCCGCAGGGATGGAGCCCGTCTGGCATCTCATGCCCGGGGGCCGTGGTAGTTTCCTGGGTTGCGGCGCGTCTGGTAGGACGTGACGGCCGCGTGCATCGAATGTGGGTCGTTCACGGACGAACGCGGATGATCGTCTTCCCGCCGATCCGCTTTGTTGGATTGAAGGCGGCGACGGCATCTTCGAGTGTCGTTACGTGGCCGACGTTCGTGCGCAGTCGCCCGTCGCGAACCCGCCGGACGATCTCACTCAGTTGGGCACGATCGGACTCGACGACGAAGTCGACCGCCAGGCCATCGGCGGGCCGCGCCTCGGCCGGCCCGACGATGGACACCAGCGTTCCTCCGGATCGAACCAGGCGCGCGGAGCGTTTCCTGATGTCGCCGCCAATGAGATCGAACACCAGGTCGACCGGGCCGATGTCGTCTAGAGCGTCGTTCTCCAGGTCGACGAACTCATTCGCGCCGAAGTCGAGCGCCTTCTGACGGTCGGCGGCGCGTCCGGTGCCGATGACATAGGCGCCGGCCTCACGCGCGAGTTGCGTCACCATCGACCCGACTGCGCCGGCCGCGCCGTGCGCGAGGACGCGCTGCCCCGCCTGAAGGCGGCCGTGCACGAACAATCCCTGCCACGCGGTCAGACCCGAGACCGGCAGGCTCGCGCCCACCGTGAAGTCAACGTCGCCCGGCAGCGGCGCCAGGTTGCGTGCCTCGATCGCCACATACTCGGCCAGTGTGCCATCGCGATACCAGTCCGCGAGGCCGAACACCCGCTGTCCCACCGACAGGCCCGTCGTGCCATATCCGAGAGCGGTGACCACTCCGGCCAACTCGTGCCCGGGAATCGACGGTGTCCGGTCACGATCGAGGCGATCGGTCCACGTCGAAGGCCACGACAGCTCGGTTCCAACGAATCCTGACGCATAAACTTGAACGACGACGTCGTTTATTGCTGGCCGCGGTTCGGGTCGCTCCACCAGCTTCATCCCGACCGTTCCCGCAGCTTGGTCCGCCACGACGATTGCCCTCATCGCCAACCTCCTCGTGTGTGGTATGTCGTCATCTTCCGAATTGCCTTGCGGGCGACCAAAAATACGATCGCCAAATTCGACGGTCCAATGACCTGTGGCTATGGAATCGATGCCATCGACGCGAAAGATCAAAGCGCGTCGGCAGTGAACGTCGGGACGAATGCCCCGCGAGGGATGATTTCCGGGCACTGAGGACGCAAGAAAGAGCTGCAATGCGGGTTTGATCGGCTGCGATGCGCCGGTGCGGTGATCGACCGCACGAGAGACGCTCAATCCGGAGTGATATTCGGGATCGGGAGTTGAGCCAGATCATCCTCGTAGCTGGCCTGAGTGCTTGGGCTGTGGCCGGAAGCAGTAGCGCCGAGGCGCGTGTTGATAGCGGCGCCGATGCCGAGAATCTTGCCAACGGGGCAGAGGTTTGCGGCTTCCAGCAGGAGCGCGCGCTGATGAGCATCGAGTTCTCCTTCCAGCACGAGGGTGCGTGCGAACGAATCTCGTTCGCCCAGAGCGCCATGGCGGAAGCTGACGCTCACTTCCAGCCGCTCCAGCGGAAGTCTCTGGCGTCGAGCCTGAAAACGAATGCTCATAGCGGTGCATGCGGCGAGAGATGCGCTAAGGAGGTCGTAAGGATTGGGACCAGAAGAAATGCGGCCGACGCCATCCGGGCCGCCGACAGTAAAATGAGAGCCGCCGACACGGCATACCAGTGCACCAGGATTGGTGGGGTCGCTTGCGACAACAACTTCGCGGATCTTGGTCATGACTAGGTCCCGATTGTTCGAATGATCGACCACCGGCTTCGACGAGCGTGAACGCAAGCAGGCAGCGCAGAACAAGTCTTGCAGATAGCGCGAGGTCTCAGCGCGGCGTCCGCTCCGGCCGGCGCGTTCAGCACTTAAATCCGGCAACCATTCGGGTAAAGCTATCATGTCCATAACCGCCGGGAATGCTTCGGGGGTCGGTGCCGAAGCTCCGCGACGAGAAAATCCGTGAACCCGCGCGCCGGGCTTGACGGTCTTCCGCTCGCGACGACGCATTGACTTCCATCGAGGCGAAGTCTCGGTCGGAGAAACAACGCGCGGGAATGGAAATCATAACGGTCGGACATTTCTCAATTGAAGGTCGGCGACGTAGTTTCACCCTGCAGGGCGGGGCGGAGTGATGGCTCGTGCGCGATCGGCGGGTGCCGGAATTCCCGACGTACTTAGGAAAACACTGCGGAGAAGAGAATGCTGCTGCCTCGTCGACCGGTTCCCGAACTGCGCGTGCCGACCCTTGCTCATGGCGAATTTGATCTTGCTGCCGACGCGCCGAAGCTGTTTACGCTGATATGCTTTTATCGCGGACTCCATTGCCCGGTCTGCCTCAAATATCTGCGCGAGCTGGAATCGCTGATACCCGAATATGAGCGTCGCGGTACAAAGGTCATCGCTATCAGCTCTGACGTTCGCGAGCGCGCTCAGGAAATGGCAAACAAGGTCGGCGCCAGCTTGCGATTCGGTTATTCACTGCCGCTGGCGGTTGCTCGCAAGTGGGGTCTCTATATTTCGTCGTCGCGTGGAAAGACATCGATCAACATCGAAGAGCCGTCACTGTTTTCGGAGCCCGGCGTATTCCTCGTCCGACCGGATGGTACTTTGTACTACGGCGCTGTTCAAACAATGCCGTTCGCACGTCCGTTGTTCTCGGAATTGCTTCAAGCGATCGATTTCGCTATCGCCAGGGATTATCCGGCGCGTGGCGAGTATGACGGCCCTCTCTGAGCGGCCGTCGGCTTAGCTACCGGCACACCCGCGAACATGAAGGCCGCTGCGCGGGAGCTACTGCTTGATTCTCTGTTCGGTCCGGCTGTTTCGGGTATGTTTGATCTTACCGGCTCTGACCGAGCGCGACTGGGAATTTCCCGCAGAATAAGACGTCGCGGTTTCGAGTGCCACGCGGCCTGCGGCATTCCTCGCGACGGCATCGCGCTCGCGCGGCGAGCAGCAATAACGACCGTTTATCGAGTCCATGGCGAGAGGTGATTTCCGTCGCCGGCATTGCAAGGCCATTCTCCAAAGCATCGTCGAGCCTAAACCTGCGGTTCTGCGATCAAAGCGCGGATCACGATGAAAGCTCGAGAGCGCAGTGGGTCGATATGCGAAGCAACGACGTAATCTAGATCATCGCGCTGGGTTCTTGGAGAGACGGAAGTGAGTATGACTGATAGAATGGTGCAATCGGCTCCGGCACCTCAGCTCGATCGCGGTTCGTTTTATCGCTTTCCACGATGCTTCGTCGCACCGATCGGTCTGCTGTTCGCGCTGGCGCTCGCGGGCTGCGACAAGAAGGCACAATCGCAGGAGGCTGCGCCTGCACCGCCGCTGGTTACAGTCGCGCAACCAGTCAAGCGCACGGTCACTGACTGGGACGAGTTCACCGGCCGCTTTGAGGCGATACAGGAGGTTCAGGTCCGTGCCCGCGTCGGTGGCTTCGTCAACAGCGTCGAGTTCACAGACGGTGCGATCGTTCATGCCAGCGATCTGCTCTACATCATCGATCCGCGCCCGTTCGAGGCGGTCGCCTCACAAGCGCAGGGCCAACTCGACGACGCGCGGGCCAAGGCTGAGCTTGCCAAGCGTGAACTCGACCGTGGGCTGAACCTGGTCCAGACGAGCGCAGTTTCGGTACAAGTCGTCGATCAGCGCCGTCAGGCCTTACAGGCGGCTTATGCGGCCGAGACGCAGGCCGAGGGTGCGCTGAAGGCCGCGCAGCTCAATGTCGAATTCACCCACGTGCTGGCGCCGATCACCGGCCGCGTCAGTCGCCATCTGGTGACCCCCGGCAACCTCGTGCAGGGCGCCGATAGCGGCGCGACGTTGCTCACCTCGATCGTGTCGCTCGATCCGATTTACATCTATTTCGACGTCGACGAGGCGACCTATCAGCGCAACAGCAGGCTGTGGTTCGAAGGCAAGCGGCCAAGTTCGCGCGATACGTCAAATCCCGTGCAGGTGACGCTGACCGGCGAGACAAAGCCCTCGCATGTGGGGAAGATGGACTTCCTCGACAATCGACTGGACATCTCGACTGCGACGCTGCGCAGCCGCGCGATTGTCCCGAACAAGGATCTCTCGATCCTCCCGGGGCAGTTTGGCCGCGTCAGGATCATCGGCTCGTCGCCCTACGAGGCGCTGCTGATTCCGGACGCCGCTATAGCCACCGACCAGTCGCGCAAGATCGTGTTCGTGGTCAAGGCAGACAACACGGTAGATGTAAGGCCGGTGATACTCGGGCCGCTCGATGGGGGGCTGCGCGTGATTCGCGAGGGCCTCATGCCGGGGGATCAGGTCATCGTCGACGGGCTGCAGCGTGCCCGCGTCGGCGCCAAGGTGACACCGAAAATGGCGCAGGCGCCGGCAGACGACAAGACTCCGGCGGGTGCCAAGCCATGAATCTTGGAAGGCTTTCCATCAACCAGCCAATCTTGGCGATGGTACTGTCGATCGTGCTTGTGATCGTCGGCACGATCGCCTACCAGACGCTGCCGGTCTCGGAATATCCGCAGGCGGTGCCGCCGACCGTCACCGTCACCACGCAATATCCCGGCGCCTCAGCGCAGACCGTATCCGACACGGTGGCAGCCCCGATCGAGCAGGAGATCAACGGCGTCGAGGACATGCTGTATCTCTACAGCCAGGCGACCTCGAACGGCCAGCTCACCATCACCGTCACCTTCAAGCTCGGTACGGACCTCGACAAGGCGCAGGTACTTGTGCAGAACCGCGTCGCGATTGCGCAGCCGCGGCTGCCGGACGAGGTGCAGCGCAACGGCGTCGTAACCCGCAAGAACTCGCCCGACATCCTGATGGCCGTATTCGTGCTGTCGCCCGACGACTCGTTCGATCAACTCTACATCTCCAACTACACGCTGCTGCAGGTGCGCGATCAGCTTTTGCGGCTCGACGGCGTCGGTGACATCCAGATGTTCGGCGCGCGCGACTACTCGATGCGAGTGTGGCTCGATCCCGACCGGATCGCTGATGTCGGCCTGACATCGGGCGAGGTGCTGGCGGCGATCCGCRCCCAGAATCTGCAGATCACCGGCGGACAGATCGCTGAGCCGCCGATCGCCGATCGCGCGCTCCAGCCGAACCTCGTCTTCACTGGCCGCCTCAAAGATATCGGGCAGTTTGAGGACATCGTGGTGAAGGCCGGTTCCGACGGCCGCACCGCACGTCTGCGCGACGTCGCGCGCGTCGAGCTCGGTGCGCTCTCCTACGCCACCAGCAGCCGCATACTGCGCAAATCGGCCGTCGCAATGGTGGTGACGCAACGGCCCGGATCGAACGCGCTCGCCACGGCGAAGGCAATCTCCACCACCATGGCGAAGCTGAAGGAGAGTTTTCCGAAGGGGCTCGACTACAATATCGGCTACAACCCCACCGAATTCATCGCCCAATCGGTCCATGAGCTGATTAAGACGGTCTACGAGGCGATGGCGCTGGTCGTCATTGTGGTGCTGGTGTTCTTGCAGGGATGGCGGCCTGCGATCATCCCGATCATCGCGATCCCGGTGTCGCTGGTCGGCACCTTCGCGGTGATGGCCGCGCTTGGATTCTCGATCAATAATTTGACGCTCTTCGGTCTGGTTCTCGCGGTCGGCATCGTGGTCGACGACGCCATCGTGGTTGTCGAGAATGTCGAGAGACATCTCCAGCACGGTATGAGCCGGCGCGAGGCGGCGCTCAAAACCATGGAGGAAGTCGGCGGCGCGCTGGTCTCGATCGCACTCGTGCTCTGCGCGGTGTTCGTGCCAACAGCTTTCCTGGGCGGCATCTCCGGGCAGTTTTTCCAGCAATTCGCCGTCACCATCGCAGTCGCGACCGCGATCTCCTGCTTCTGCTCGCTGACACTGTCGCCGGCACTGGCCTCCCAGATTCTTACGCCACACGAGGAGAAACGTCCGCCGGCGCGCTGGAACGTCATTGCGCGCGGCTGGGACGGCTTCACCGCGCTGTTCAACCGCATCTTCGATCGCCTAGCGCGCGGCTACGCGGCCACCGCCGACTTCGTGATCCGGCATACGGTGGTGATGCTTGTGATCTATCTCGGGCTGATCGGCAGCGCCGGCTGGCTACTCGCCACCACCTCGCAGGGCTTCATTCCCGCGCAGGATCGGGGTTACCTCATCATCTCGGCGCAATTGCCAGGCGCCGCGTCGCTGGCGCGGACCGCTGCGGTGGTGCGCGAAATCGAGCGGATCGCGCTGGATACGCCAGGTATCGTCCGTGTCGGGGCGTTCAGCGGGTTCTCCGGCGCGACGCGCACGCAGGCCGGCAATGCCGCAGCGCTGTTCCCGGTGTTCGACGTGCCGGAGGCGCGGCAGAAGAAGGGATTGACGGCCAACGCGATCACGGCCGATCTACGCAAGCGGCTGTCGGCGATCCAGGGCGCTTTCATCATCGTCATTCCACCGCCCGCGGTGCCAGGCATCGGCACCGGTGGCGGCTTCGCCATCCGCATCCAGGATCGACAAGGGCGCGGTCCCGAGCTGCTCGCAGCGGCGACGGACGAGCTCGTCGCCGCCGCGCGTAAGTCGCCAAATCTGACCTCGGTGTTCTCGCCTTTCACGGCGAATACGCCGCAGCTGTTTGTCGATATTGATCGTGTCAAGGCGCAGAAGCTCGCGGTCCCCATCGCCAACATCACCGACACGATCGAGACCTACTTCGGTTCGACCTATGTCAACGACTTTAATTTGTTCGGACGTACCTATCACGTCACGGCGCAGGCCGATCTCCCATTCCGCAAGGAGACTTCCGATCTCGCGCGGCTGCGTACCCGGAACGCCGCCGGCGACATGGTGGTGCTCGGCAGCGTCGTTGACTTCAAGGACATCTCGGGACCCGATCGTGTGGCGCGATACAATCTCTACTCGACGTCCGAGGTACAAGGTGAGCCGGCGACGGGCGTAAGCTCGGCCACGGCGCTCAGCACCATCAAGCGATTGGCCGACGAAACGTTGCCGAGCGGCTTTTCTCTCGAATGGACCGACCTGTCCTATCAACAGGTGATGGGTGGCAATGCCGGCCTCTATGTGTTCCCGATCTGTGTGCTGTTCGTCTATTTGGTGCTGGCAGCGCAATATGGCAGCTGGACGTTGCCATTCGCGGTGATCCTGATCGTGCCGATGTGCCTGTTCGCGGCCACCATCGGGGTGCGCATCATGGGTCAGGACGTCAACATCCTAACCCAGATCGGCTTCGTGGTGCTGGTCGGACTTGCGGCCAAGAACGCGATCCTGATCGTCGAATTCGCGCGCGATATCGAGCTTGAGGGCAGGTCGCGGCTGGAGGCTGTCATTGAGGCCTGCCGGCTCCGCCTGCGGCCGATTCTGATGACCTCGTTTGCTTTCATCCTCGGCGTGCTGCCCCTGGTGGTTTCTACCGGTTCGGGCTCGGAGATGCGCCAGGCGGTCGGCGTCGCCGTGTTCTTCGGCATGCTCGGCGTCACGCTGTTCGGCCTGATCTTCACGCCGATTTTCTATGTCGTGGTGCGCAACTTCGCGGAAGGCACGAACGAGGGCAGGCCAATTCAGCCGAACGCGGCCGCGGCCGCGGCGGAATGAGCTGCGTTGGCCGCGGTGCGCTATGACGTTGGCAGCCCCAGCTTAGCAGCCGCTGGGCCGCTGCCGCGACGCCTATTCGACGGCTCACGCATTTCACGTATAGTCTAGCGGCGGATCGAGCAATCCCTTGCACCGTCGAGCGACGCCTTCTTGGCTCGCCGCTCGTGGTCGTCGGCAAGAGCCTTCAGCTGAGCCGCAATCACGTGGTCCGTCATGGCTTTGGCAGAGCGAAGCAAGGTCTTCGCTGTCCTCAAATATTCTTTGCCTCGCTGTGAGATATGAAGCGTCATGACGCCCTCGCGTGGTTTTCGGGCGACTGGTCGAAGCGTGTTGGAACCAGCCCATCCAATTGTGCTCACCTTGGTGGCGTGCCCTGAAGCGATCGACGCATCTCGGACCTCCTGGCCTGCGATCGTTCAACAGAACGCCGACTTCGGCCGGTATCGAGGATGGGGGCGATTGGTTGCAGATTGTGTTCAAGCCAGTTGAAAGGAAAGTCACCTCTCGCCATGGAGTTGATAGCCGATCGTTATCGGAACGGCTGGGGCGCGCCTGGGATTCTGCGGCGAGAGAGCGGCGCTCGTTCCACGGGATTTCGATCGAGCGGAACTCTCGATCCATTGCTTTACCGGCGAATTTCGCGGCAATAAGGCCGGCTTCTGCGAGGGGGATCCCTATAGCCGTATCCGGTCGGACCGGGGATCGGCTGGCATTTCTCGGGCGACGGAGTACGATTTCTCCCGGCGGGGGAGAAACCGCGCGTGTGGCGCGCGAAGCGCTTGATTGGCCGACTTCAGGCCGAAGCCCGACGCCGGAGTCTGACAGATGGTGCGGCAGTCGCTGAACGTCGCATACTCGGATGGTAGTTCCCAGGTGTTGTGGGAGGATGGCGAGCGCGTGTTTAGCCGCGGCTGGCGAGTGGACGACAATGGCAACCGGCTCGCCGTCCTGCTCGTTGCTCCTGCCGCCGATCACCCGTCCCGGTCAAGACTCGATCGTCTCACGCACGAATACGAGCTGAAGGATGAACTCGACGGGCCATGGGCGGTGCGGCCGCTGGCCCTCATGCGCGACGCCGGTCGGACCGTGCTAGTGCTCGATGATCCAGGCGGCCAGCCGCTCGAACATTTGCTCGGTGAGCCCATGGAGGTAGCGCGCTTCCTGTGCTTGGCTATCGCCGTTACCTCAGCCTTGGGCAAGCTTCATCAGCGCGGGCTCATCCACAAAGACATCAAGCCAGCTAATATCGTGGTGGACTGCGCGGATGGACACGTGCGTCTCACCGGGTTTGGCATCGCATCGCGCCTGTCCCGCGAGCGGCAGGCGCCCGAGCCGCCCGAGACCATCGCCGGTACGCTCGCTTACATGGCACCCGAACAAACCGGGCGGATGAACCGCTCGATCGACGCCCGCAGCGACCTCTATGCCCTCGGCGTCACGCTGTACCAGATGCTCACGGGCGTGCTGCCCTTCACGGCGGCCGATCCGATGGAATGGGTGCACTGCCATATCGCAAGACGACCGGCGCCGCCCAGCGAGCGGTTAAAGAGCCTCCCAGGCTCCGTCTCTGCGATCATTATGAAGCTGCTCGCCAAGACTGCCGAGGAGCGTTACCAGACGGCTGCAGGCGCCGAGAGCGATTTACGGCGCTGCCTCGCCGAATGGGAAACCCGAGGCGATATCGACGAATTTCCGCCCGGGGAACATGACACTCCGGATCGGCTGCTGATCCCCGAGAAATTGTATGGTCGGACAGCCGAGATCGATACCCTGCTTGCCTCCTTCGACCGTATCGTTGCCGGCGGCAGGCCGGAGTTGGTCCTCGTTTCCGGATACTCCGGCATCGGCAAATCCGCGGTCGTTAACGAGCTTCATAAGCGGCTTGTTCCGCCCCGCGGTCTTTTTGCGTCGGGCAAGCTTGATCAGTACAAACGCGACATCCCCTACGTCACCCTTGCGCAGGCCTTTCAGAGCCTGATCCGCCCTCTCTTGAGCAAGACCGAAGCGGAGTTGCGGAAATGGCGGGAGGCGCTGCTCGAGGCGCTCGAGCCGAACGCTCGGCTCATTGTCGATCTCGTTCCGGAATTGAAGCACATCATCGGCGAACAGCCACCGGTCCCCGAACTGCCGCCACAGGACGTGCAGGGTCGCTTTCAGCTGGTGTTCCGGCGATTCATCAGTGTATTCGGGCGACCGGAACATCCGCTCGCCCTGTTCCTTGATGATCTCCAATGGCTCGATGCAGCAACGCTCGATTTGCTTCAGGATCTGTTGACCCGGCCGGATGTACAGAACCTGTTGTTGATTGGCGCTTACCGCAACAACGAAGTCGATCCCGTCCATCCGCTGACACGCAAGCTTGAAGCGATCCGCCAAGCCGGAGCGATACTACACGACATCGTATTGGCGCCCTTATCCTGTGAAGATCTGGGACAATTAATCGCGGATTCCGTTCACAGCGAACCGGAGAAAATCGCGCCGCTGGCACAGCTGATTCACGAAAAGACAACCGGCAATCCGCTTTTCGCTATTCAGTTCATTTCTGCGCTCGCCGACGAAGCATTGCTCACTTTCGATTATGACGAGGCGCGATGGTGCTGGGACCTGAATCGCATTCACGCCAAAGGTTACACCGACAATGTGGTGGACCTTATGGTGGGGAAGCTGAACCGTCTGTCCGCGGAAACCCGGAACGCACTGCAAAAGCTCGCCTGCCTGGGCAACGACGCAGGGTCCGCCATGTTGCGGATCGCTTACCAGGACTCCGGGGAGGAGATGCACGGGCAGCTTTGGGAAGCGGTGCGAGCAGGGCTGATCTTTCGTTCAGAGGATTCCTACAAGTTTCTCCACGACCGTGTCCAGGAAGCGGCCTACTCCTTGATTCCGGAGGAATCGCGTGCCGAAGCTCATCTCCGAATAGGGATGCTGCTCGCAGCGCAGACCCCCCCAGAGAGGTTGGAGGAGACGATCTTCGAAATCGTCAATCAGCTCAACCGCGGCTCGCATCTCATCACGTCAACTGAGGAGCTTGAGCGGGTCGCTGAGTTGAATTTCATTGCAGGTAAACGCGCAAAGACCTCGACGGCATATGCCTCGGCGCTGAACTACCTCGTCTCCGGCGTAGCACTGCTGCCAGGGGACTCCTGGGAGCGCCAGCACGGCCTGATCTTTGAGCTGGAGTTGCACCGGGCCGAATGTGAATTCCTCACTGGTGCACTGGCGGAAGCCGAGCAGCGCCTGGCGATGCTGTCGGCCCGTGCTGCAACGACGATCGAACGAGCCCGCGTGACGTGCCTGCAGGTGGATCTTTACACGACCCTGGATCAGGGCAGTCGCGCGATCGCAGTCGGTCTCGACTATCTCCGCCACCTGGGTGTTGACTGGTCGGCGCACCCGTCGGAAGACGAGGCAAGGTGCGAGTATGACCGGATCTGGTCCCAACTCGGCTCCCGCGCGATAGAAACCCTGATTGATCTGCCTTTGATGAGCGATCCCGTATCGCTCGCGACCCTTGATGTGCTGACGAAGCTCGGGCCGCCGGCCCACTATACAGATGCGAAACTACGTTCGATGGTCATCTGTCGAGCAGTCAATCTCAGCCTCGAGGGCGGCAATTGTGACGGCTCGTGCTACGCCTATGCAGTGCTTGCCAGGCTTGCTGGACCGGAATTCGGCGACTACCAGGCGGGACTTCGATTCGGCCGTCTCGGCTATGAACTGGTCGAACAGCGCGGGCTAAAGCGCTTCCAAGCCAGGACCTATTTGAACTTTGGATACTTACTCATGTTCTGGACGAGACATGTCCGGGAAGGTCGTGATCTGCTGCGACGTGCGTTTGAGACAGCAAACCAGATAGGTGACCTCACTTTTGCGGCGTACTACTACACCCACCTGAACACGTATCTTCTCGCGGCGGGCGATCCGCTCGATATCGTGCAGGTCGAGGTCGAGCATGGTCTTGCGTTCGCGCGGAACATGCGGTTCGGCTTTGCGATTGACTCCATTGCCGGCCAGCTAGGGCTGATCCGGACACTCCGCGGTTTGACGCCGATTTTCGGTTGCTTTGACGATGGGCAGTTCAACGAACTCCTACTGGAGTCTCGTTTCCGCAAGAACCCGGATCTGGCGTTGGCCGAGGGCTCGTATTGGACCCGCAAGCTGCAGGCACGTTTCTTTGCCGGCGACTATGTGGGTGCCCTCGAGGCCTCATTGAGGGCGCAACAGCTGCAGCCGACATCAGCGTCTTTTTTCGAATGCGCGGAATATCACTTTTACAGTGCGCTCTCCAGAGCGACATCCTGCGAGTCCGCGGCGGCCGGCCAACGGCAGGAGCATGTCGAGGCACTGGCTGCGCACCACCGACAGCTCGAGGTCTGGGCGATGGTTTGCCCGGACAACTTCGAGAACCGCGCCGCACTCGTCGGGGCGGAGATCGCCCGGATCGAAGGACGCGCGCTCGATGCCGAACATCTTTACGAGCACGCTATCCGCTCGGCACACACGCATGGCTTGGTCCACAACGAGGCGCTCGCCAACGAAGTCGCCGCACGCTTTTATGCCGCACGCGGGTTCGAGAAGATCGCACATGCCTATCTGCAGGACGCGCGGTACGGATACATCCGCTGGGGAGCCGACGGCAAGGTGCGCCAACTCGACGAGTTGTATCCGCACCTCAGGAAGGAAAAGCCAGTTGCAGGCCCCACAAGCACGATCGGGGCACCCGTCGAACAACTGGATCTATCTACGGTTATCAAAGTCTCGCAAACCGTGTCGGGCGAGATCGTCCTGGAAAAGCTGATCGACACGCTGATGCGCACGGCGATTGAGTACGCGGGTGCCGGGCGAGGTCTGTTGATCCTTGCGGTCGGCGATGGGTACCGGATTGAGGCGGAAGTCACGATCAGCAATGATATGGTGACCGTCGGTCAGCGACAAGCAGGTGTAACCGCTGCAAATCTACCGGAGTCCATTCTACACTACGTGATCCGGACAAAAGAGAGCGTTCTTATCCACGATGCCGCCGCCGCGAACCCGTTTTCCGCCGATGAGTACATCCATAAGCATCACGCCCATTCAATTCTCTGCCTGCCGTTGCTCAAACAAGGCAGACTGGCCGGCGTACTCTACCTAGAAAACAACTTGGCGGCCCACGTTTTCACACCCGACCGCGTCACAGTCTTGAAGGTGCTTGCGTCGCAGGCGGCCATCTCGCTCGAAAATTCGCGGCTTTATGACGACCTCGCGGATCGGGAAGGGAAGATCAGGCGTTTGGTCGACGCCAACATCATTGGGATCCTCATTGCCGATCGCGAAGGACGGATCCTCGAAGCGAATGACGCGTTTCTACGCATCGTAGGATATGACCGTGCGGACTTGGTTTCGGGCCGCGTGCGCTGGACCGAGCTGTCCCCGCCCGAATGGCGCGAGCGGGACATACTGACTCAGGCAGAACTGAACTCAGCCGGAATAGTTCGACCCTTCGAGAAGGAGTATGTTCGGAAGGACGGCAGCCGCGTTCCCGTGCTTATTGGCGCTGCTCTGTTCAAGGAAGGAGGCGACGAGGGCCTTGCATTCGTGCTCGATTTGACGGAGCGAAAGCGCGTCGAGGAAGCGCTTAGCCAGGCACAAAGACTCAGCCGCACCGGCTATTGGATCTACAACGCCACAACGATGCGTTACCTCTATTGGTCGGACGAGAGTTACAGGATCTGGGGGTTTGATCCGTCGCAGGGCCTTCCTAGTCGGCAAGGTATTTGGGAACGTATTCACCCAGAGGACCGCGACAGAGTGTGGGGCGCGGTTCAGGAGGCCGTGCAACAAAAGAGAGACTTCGTGGCCGAGTTCAGACTTCTCCTACCCGATGGAACAATCAAATGGGTCGAAGGAACCAGCTATCATGTGTTTTCGCCCAGGGGCGCGCTGGCTGAGGTTATCACCACAACCGTCGATGTGACGGAGCGAAGGCGGGCGCAGGACGAACGTGAAAAGCTGCGTCAGTTCGAACTGGATTTCGCCCACATGAACCGCGTGAACATGATGGGAGAATTGGCGGCCTCGCTGTCTCACGAAATTCTGCATCCGATCGCTACCGCTCGTAACAACGCCCGCGCAGGGATGCGCTTTCTGGAGATGAAACCGCCAAATCTGGATGAGACCAGGGAAGCGCTTGCTTGCGTCGTGAGGGACACTGACCGCGCCAAGGATATCGTCGGACGGATGCGTGATCACATCAAGAAAGCGCCTCTGCGAAAGGAGCGTTTTGATCTCAATTCGGCTATCAACGAAGTGATTGTACTGGCGCAAAGCTCAATTCACAGGAATAGCGTTTCGGTCCAAACGCGGCTCGCAGATGGACTGCTTCCGGTTATGGGGGATTGCGTTCAGCTGCAACAGGTATTGCTGAACTTGATCCTGAACGCGGCCGAAGCGATGGGCCTGGTTGAGGAAGGGGCGAGAGAGCTATTGATCAGCACCAAAGAGGGTCAGACCGGCGCCCTCGTGGCCGTACAGGATTCGGGGCGGGGCATTGATCCGGAGAATTTCGATCGAGTCTTCGACGCCTTTTACACCACGAAGTCCGGTGGAACAGGGATGGGGTTGTCGATATGCCGTTCCATCATCCAAGCACATGGAGGCAAGTTGTGGGCGGAAGCGAACGAACCCCGCGGCGCCGTATTTCAGTTTACCCTGCCGGCGGACAACGGCTCATGAATTATCTTCAATCGGCGTACCCGACCGCAGAGCCGAGTGCACGCATCGCTCGAGAATGTCATCGTCCACTGGCTTGCTGAGATAGCAAATAACCCCGTCCTTCAGAGCCTGATCCCTGACAACCTCATCGGGGTAGGCGGTAACGAGGATCGTTGGGATTGCATACCCTGTATCGACCAAACGCCTGTGCAGCTCGACTCCGGTCATTCCGGGCATGTTAACGTCAGTGATCAAGCAGGCGGTTTCAGGCAGAGCCCGCGATGCCAGGAAATCGGCCGCCGACGAAAACGCTTCGACAGTATAGCCCAGCAGCATTATTAGCTTTCGCATTGACTCACGATGGGGCTGATCGTCGTCGACGACGGATATCAGTGTACGATGCAACATAGCGGCTTCCAGGCACTTCCGCCGGCCGGCGAGGCAGCGCCTCGCGCTGCATGCAACGTAGTGTCTCGGACATCCCTCAATAACGCAATGTCGGCGTTCCTAAGCGATGGTTTAGGCGTCCGGCTATCCGCTCAGGCAAAATATTCTGTTCATCTCGATAGATTGTGCGTAGGGTGTGCCGGACTAGGCAAGAATGCGCTTCCCCAACGCAGGATACCGGGAATGGGTGAGGCAAATCCCAGTGTCTTGGTTATCGATGATGATCCCGAATTTCGCGATTCGGTCGCGCGACTGTTGCGGACAGTCGGCTTGGATGCCCGACAATTTTCGTCTGTTCCCGATTTTCTCGAGGCCGATCCGCCGGATGGTCCTACTTGCCTGGTGCTCGACGTAAGAATGCCGGGGCGAAGCGGTCTCGATCTTCAGAGCGAACTTGTCGCCGCAAACAGGCAAGTGCCTATCATCTTTATCACAGCCTACGCCGACGTGCCGATGACTGTGCAAGCAATGAAGAGCGGTGCGATAGAGTTCCTTACAAAGCCATTCCGAGATCAGGATCTGCTTGACGCCATCGATGCCGGACTTACTCGCGATCGTGCCCGACGTGAGAGTGACAGGGTGGTGGCTGCAATAAGGCGGCGCCTCGACACGCTCAGCCCCCGCGAGACTGAGGTCATGCTCCATGTCGTGGCTGGTCGCCTGAACAAGCAGATTGCCAACGATATCGGCATCGCCGAGTCCACGGTGAAAGTGCATCGCACTAACCTGATGCGGAAGATGAAAGCGCGTTCGGTCCCGGAACTCACCCGGATGGCGGACTGCCTCAATATAAAACTACTGCAGCTGCAGAACTTCTGAGCCTGAAAGGCGTGCCATCAGCACTTCCGTGCGAGGGTGCCGTCTACTCGCAAATCGCGTCCACCTCATTTCGCCGCGCCGCTGATCCTCTCCTTTAGGGGCCGATCCGGCCAACGGATTCGGGGCGCGAGGTTTACGTTCTCACTTCTAAGCGATCGCTTAGCACAAGCAGCGACAAGCGAACCTCATCACACCTCCGCGTAGTCGACCGAGGCGCCCCTATCCGTCAAAATGCGGCCGTTGACGGTCACCGAGTTCGCCTTCCCCCTCTTGGTGAACGACCACGAGCGCCCGAATCCGGGCAGGGCGACGCAAGGCCTGTCGGTAGAGACAGCCGCACCTTGACGGAGAACATAGCAGCCCATGGAGCTTCATCAGGTTCGCTACTTCCTCGCCGTCGCGTCCACGCTCAACTTCACCCGCGCGGCCGAGCAGTGCAACGTTACGCAGCCCGCTCTGACCAAGGCGGTGCAGAAACTCGAGCAGGAGCTCCGCGGCCAATTGATCTACCGCGAACGCCAGTTGACGCAGCTCACCGACCTTGGAAAAGAGGTCCTTCCGATGCTGGAGCGCACACTGGCCTCGGCAGAGGCGGTGCGTCGCCGAGCCCAGGAGTTCCAACGCAAGGAAGTCGCGCCACTGAAGATCGGCCTCGCCCCATCCATCTCGGCCTCGCTCGTCCTCGATCCGATCGCCGAGATCGCAAAGTTCGTTCCCGGACTTCACGTAGAGTTGCGTGAGGATGTGACGGAGAAGCTCGTCGACCTCTTGCTCGAGGGGGAGATCAATGCCGCAATGGTCGGCGACGTGCAGGACGTGCCCGCCCGCATCGACGACTGGTCGCTGTTCGAGGAGCGCTACGTCGCGGTTCTCGCGCCGACACACCGGCTCGCAAACCGTCCCTCGATCGGCATCGACGACCTCCGTGAGACCATCTTGCTGGAACGCGCCGGATGCGACATCACTCCGAAGATCCAACGGTCGTATTTCCCCGAGGAACCGCTCCACCTCGGCCACTGCAGCGGTCATGACTTGCACTTGCAGCACATGGCCGCCGCTGGCTTCGGCGTGATACTCGCGCCCGAGCACATGCCGCACCTTCCGACGCTCAAGACCATCCCGCTCGAAGGCGACCTGGTTTCGCGGGAGGTGCGGCTACTGGCAGTGCAGGGGCGCTGCTACTCGCCGGCGCTGGATGCGTTCGTCAAGTTCGCTCGCCTTCGCGATTGGTCGGTCGTCACTCGGACGGCGTGAAATCGTCGAATGCGTCCAGCGCCCGGAAGAACATGCGGCGCATGCGTTCACTGCGGTTGGTTCAAAAGCCATCCAAATGCGCTACGCGAACAATGCTGCCTTCCCAAGCTGTCCCTGACCTCGACAGCCGGACACTGAGCCACCACCGTCGGACTCGCGGTCGACGCGCCACGGTTACCCGCTTCCGTGGCGCCCGACGACTGGAATGGAAACGATAACGACCGGGCATTTCCAATGGTTGACGTGCCGGCCTACGCCTATTGCTTGTCTAACCGGATTGGCCCGTGCCGGAGTGCTTGCTGGCACAGGATTGCGTAATCTCTCTTGGGTGGATGCACTTTCCGCGTCGCAAGGACCCGCTCAAATAATCGACCAGAGGAGTCTCCGATGTCGTTTCGCTTCATCACCAAGTCTATCCACGCCTACCTGATTGACTATCCTGTCGCGTTCGTCTTGATCGCCGCACCGTTCGTGCTGGGGCTCGGTCAAAGCGGACCGGTTGCAGTCGAGCTTTCGGTCGTCGCCGGTGTGGCCGCGCTGCTCTTGGCCTCCCTGACCGACCATCCCACCGGGATCGTCCACATCATTCCCTACTGGCTGCACCTTTGGGTCGATCGGGCCGTCGGGGTGGTCTTTGTCATCGCACCGTTTGCCTTCAAATTCACAGGGCTCGACGCCTGGTACTACTGGGTCCTCGCTGCGGCTGTCCTGTTCACGACGTCAGTCCTGAACGCGCCTGAGAAGCCAGTTGCGATTCGTCCGGAATTGGGCAGGCGCGCAGCCGGCTGAAAGCTGCGATGGCGTCGTCGAGACGTCGCCAATGTTCGTCTGCAGCCGTCCATAGGACCTCGGGGGAGCGACAATAACGATCGCCTATCGACTCTATGGCGATAGGTAATTTCCCCCGCCGGCGTTGCAGGATCACTCTCCAAAGGCATGGTCCGATCAATCTCGGGATCAGGAGCTGCGATAGCGCCACATCAGCGATGGACGCTGATTGAACGATCCAAATTCTGTGAAAGAAAAACGACACTGATGTCCCACGAAGCCTACGATATTGTCATTGTTGGTGCAGGCGCAGCCGGTTGCGTCGTTGCGAGTTATCTTGCCGAACACACCGATGCGTCGATCGCGTTAATCGAGGCGGGCGACATGGATCGCGATCCGTTCATCCACATCCCAGCGGGCTTCGCCAAACTTCTGGCCCACGACCGGCATGTCTGGAAATACGAGACGGTTCCCCAGCACGGGACGAAGCGAGCATATCGTTCAGGCAAGGTACTCGGCGGCGGCTCCTCGATCAATGCGATGTGCTACGTGCGTGGTCAGATTCGCGATTTCACCGCGTGGCAGGACGCGGTCGGCGACACCGGAAAATGGTCGTATGAAGACCTGCTTCCCGTCTTCATGGCGCAGGAGGACAACGACACCTTCCACGACGAGTATCACGGCATAGATGGTGGCCTGGCGGTCCAGTTGCCCAAGGGCATCAATAAGCTGAACCAATATTGCCTCAAGGCATTCCAGGAATATGGGATTCCCTATAATCCCGACTATAACGGCAAGAGTCAGATCGGCGTCTCGCCGGTGCAGTCGACGGTCGGAGACCAGCGCCGATGCAGCGCGGTCGACGCTTATCTGCGTCCGCACCTCACTTCGGGCCGCGTGGTCCTGCTCACCGGCAAGACCGTCGTTCGCGTCCTCGTCGAAAACAAGCGGGCTGTGGGCGTTGAGTTCATGGACACGAGCTTGAAGAGGATCATGGCGAACGAAGTTGTGCTGTCGGCTGGCGCCGTCCACAGCCCGACGATCCTCATGCACTCTGGTATCGGTCCAGCCGAGCAGCTGCGCCAGCACGGTATCGCGGTGATCGTCAACTCTCCGGAGGTGGGCGAAAATCTCCAGGATCACCCGATGGTACCGGTCCGTGTCTATGTAAAGGGTGATCTCGGCTATCAGGCTGCCGCGCAGGGCCTCGGCAGCGTGAAGGCGGGCCTGCGCTATCTCGTCACGAAGGACGGCCCGGCGTCGGGTAATGGCATCGAGACGGTGACACACTGGAATCCATCTGATTTCGCCGGCGAGCCTACGATCCAATGCTATCACGCTCCGATCGTCTTGAACGAGCAACTCGGCCCGGCGGGCGACCGCTCGGGCATCACTTTCGAACTCGTGGTGCTTCAGCCTAAGAGCCGCGGCTGGGTGCGGTTGGCCGACAGTGACCCGACGTCAATGCCCCTCATCAACCCGAATTTCGTTGGCGAAGAGGAAGACCTGAGGGCCGCGGTGGAATCAGTACGCGCGATCCGCAAGGTCATCGCCCAGGAGTCGTTGGCGCCGGTGATCGAGGAAGAGATGGATCCCGGCCTGCACATCCAGTCGGATGCGGAGATCCGCGAATGGGTGAAGCGCGTCGTGACGACAATGTGGCACCCGGTCGGCACCTGCCGGATGGGCCAGGATGCACGAGCGGTGGTTGACGCGAGGCTCAGGGTCCGCGGCGTCGACGGCCTGCGGGTAATCGATGCCTCGATCATGCCGAACATAACCAGCGGCAATACCAACGCTCCGACCCAGGCGCTTGCGCGCCACGCTGCGACGATGCTGGTCGAGGATCTGAAACGCACCTGAGGAGTTCTGGCGCGAGCAGGCGAGGCCGGCCTCCGGCCCACGCCGGCCGGGAAGCCGCGCGGGAGCTGACACCGGCCATGAGCGTCCAAAGCGTATAGAAAGGTTCAGGTACCTGGCTCTTGCAGTCGTACTCGCGATCGGCATCTTTCTGGTCGATACCTTGTCATCACTGCAGTTCGCGGTGGCCTCGCTGTATGTTGTCGTCGTGTTGGTAGCTGCCCAGGATCTCGATCGCGGAGGCGCTGTCATCGTCGGCATAGTCTGCGCACTGCTTACCATCCTCAGCTATATTCTTACGCACGGCTTCGTCCCCAATGGGACCGCAGCGTTGCGATCCAGTGTTAGCCTGATCGCGCTCTTGGTCACGACAATGCTCGTGCTCCATAGACTTTCCGCCAACCAGCGCGTCAAGAAAGCAGAGCGCGAACGTATGAACCTGGCGCGCTTCTTCCCGCCAAGCATCGCTGAACAGCTCATCAAGGCGAGGACCCCTCTTTCGTTTACGCGTTGTCAACGTGCAGCAGTCCTGTTTGTCGACATCGTCGGGTTCACTGACTTCTCATCCAACAGGCCTCCGGATGTCGTCGTCCAGACGCTGCGACACCACTTGCGTATGTTCAGTGACGTGGTGTTCTCCCATCAGGGTTCGATCGACAAGTTCCTGGGTGATGGGTTGATGGCCTTTTTCGGCTCGCCGTTGACCAGCCTGCGCGACGCCACCAACGCTGCGGAGTGTGCGATCGAGCTCATCAAATCCGTCGATTCTTGGAACCGACGCATTGAGGCAAGAGACCAGTCGCTCCGTATTGCCGTCGGTATCCATTACGGCGAAGTCATCTATGGAGACGTTGGCAATGAAAAGAAATTGGAACTCACCCTGATCGGTGACACCGTGAATGTCGCTAGTCGGGTTGAAGCCCATTGCCGGGTATTGGAGGCTTCGGTGCTCGTCACCGGTGAATTCATGGATGCATTGTCTGCGGAAGGGAGCGCAGAACTCGCCACTGCGTTTCGCGACGAAGGCGCACACATGTTGCGTGGCCGAAGAGATCCGGTCCGTCTTTTCAGTATTCGCAGGCTGTCGTGCGAGCAGGCCAGCTGCCCTTGCCGGTTGCCTCGCCTGCGGAACTCATTGAAGCACGGTGAGAATCGGCAAAACCAGGCCCACTCGTCTAGTTGCAGAGCCTTTAGATGTCGTGGGGGGGCCGGTGGACCTTGCTTATCGTACAGGAAGCGCGATGCTTAGGGTGTCCATCGTAGAGCGCATAACGCCTACGAGCGGATCGCACCTCGTTCTCAAATATCCTTCCGTACTTCGCCCTCCTTGGCGATCCGCCGATGGTCGCTCGGATCTCGATTGTACGCCTTTCGAAAAGCCCGCACAAAACTCGAACGGCTCTCGTACCCCGCATTAAGAGCCACTGCGTCGATCGACATCGTCGTTGTCGTCAAATCGATCGCGGCCTGGCGCATTCTCAAGTGTCGTAAGACAGCCATCGGGGATTGTCCAAAAATGTCCGAGAAGCGCGCCATGAACGCCGAACGACTCAATCCTGCACTGTGTGCCAAGCTTTGAACTGAATGGGCGGCTCCTGGCCGCGCCACCATATCTGCAAACGCACGAGTGACCTGCCTGTCGGCAAGTATCGAGAACCGTTCAGTCCACCGTCGGGATGACTTGAGCGACCGTCGTACCAACGAGACAACGATCTGCCTGAGCAGAGAAGCTGTCATGGCTCCAACGCCGACCTCTTGCTGTAGCAACTCGTTCATTGCTTCGCGAAGCTTGAGATCGATCCTGTCCGCCGGCTCGAATTGCTCGATGACCGGTTCGCGGAGTTCTCCGAACAGCCTCACAGACTGACCAAAGGATGCGTTAAAAAAGCCGCATATCTGGACGATCTCTGGTTGCTCTTTCGGCACTGCGACGCGGAGGATGCCTTCTTGACGAGTCCAGCAGTCTCTCGAAATGAGCTTCGGAGCGCTACTTCCACCGTCAACCTCGATCATGAGCGGAGTGTTTGGCGGCACGATGATGAGTAAATGAGGGCTCAACGGTATCGTCGGCCCGCCATCAATTGATAGACGTCCCATGCCACTTAAGTTGTAGTGGATCCCGGGTACGTCAATCGTCCCAAATTCGACTCGATGGCCTCGCGGCACCAAAATCTCGGTCATGGCGATGACATCTATGTCGAGCGCCTGCATTAAATTGTTGAGGTCTGTTGTAGACAATTTGACAGTGGCGCCCGCGGGCGGCGAAACGTTCTGCCCGACGAGAGCCTGTTTTGGAATCGATTTCGAATTATGCATGACTGCGGTGGCTCCTACTAACGGCTACCGGCACCGATAGTGCTCCGAAATCTGTTCTCCGAGGATTAGCGGGGGCGTCGCCATGCCGTTCGTACCACGGAACCTCGCCTCTCGCCATTCGGCGAAATTTGGACTTGCGGAGAACGCGAATGTTCCAATAGCCATTATGCTCCGGGACTTTAGTTCCCGACCGTCATCCCGTGCGTGCTACAACGCGCGCGGGATGACGGGAAGGATTAAGACGACGACTTCAACGAGTTCGTATCGATCGGCAGGCTGCGCACACGCTTGCCTGTTGCGGCGAAGATCGCATTGGTCACGGCAGCACTGACAATGGCCGTCGGGGCTTCACCAACGCCACCCGGAGCCTCCGCGTTCTTGATCAAGTGTGTCTCCACCACCGGTACCTCGTCGATGCGCATCGGCAGATAGCTGTCAAAATTGCTCTGCTCGACCCGACCATCCTTGAAGGTGATTGACCCATGGAGCGCGGCGGTGAGGCCGAAAAGCGTGCCACCCTGAACCTGCGCTTCGATTGTATCTGGATTAACGTACATTCCGCAGTCGAGCGCACAGACGATCCGCTTGACTTTGACGGAGCCATCGGCCGCTACTTCGACCTCGGCGACCTGCGACGTGTAACTTCCGTATGCGAATTGCACTGAAATTCCGCGGCCATGCCGCGCGGGAAGGGGGGATGCCCACCCCGCTTTTTCCGCCGCAAGCGATAAAACAGCGAGTGCTCGCGGATTGTGGCCAAGCAATCCCTTGCGGTAAGTGACGGGATCCTGCTTCGCGGCATGAGCGAGCTCATCTATGAAGCTTTCGACCACAAAAACATTGTGGGTCGGTCCGACGCCGCGCCACCAAGACGTCCGGACACCAGGGGGCTCGACCCGCACAAAGTCGACGTGGATATTGGGCAGCGCATAGGGCGGCTCGGCCGCCGCTTCGACGGCATCGGGGTCCAATCCGTCCTTGACGTAAGGGGGATAGTAGCGAGCCATGACTGAGGAGCCGGCGATCCGATGCGTCCAGGCAACCGGCTTGCCGGTCGCGTCAAGTCCGGCCGACAGCCGATCGAGATAGTACGGCCGATACAAATCGTGCTGGATATCTTCCTCGCGACTCCAGATCACCTTCACCGGGCCATCGACGTGCTTGGCGATCTTGACGGCCAGCACCGTGCCATCGGCCTCCAGCCTTCGGCCGAAGCCGCCGCCAATCAGATGATTGTGAATTTTGATTGCGTCCTTTGGCAGGCCGGTGAGTTCGGCCACCAGTGACTGCGTGATCGTAGGCGCCTGCGTCCCGACCCAGATGTGGCAGCGATCCTTCTGCAGGTGGACCGTGCAGTTCATCGGCTCCATCGCCGCATGGGCCAGGAAAGGCACCTGATAGATGGCGTCAACCCGTTGCGTCGCGGCCGCAAGGGCCTCCTCTGCATCACCATCGTTACGGGCAACCGCGCCTGGTTTTTTGGACTCCTCCTCCAACTGCTTGACGATATCGGCGTTACTGACCTTGCCGTTCGGCCCATCGTCCCACGTGATGGCGGCGGCCTCGAGCCCCTTCTTCGCTGCACCCATGTGATCTGCCACCACGGCAACAGCTTCATCGACGTTGACCACCTGCCGGACGCCCTTCACCGCCAGCGCGGCTTTCTCGTCCACCTTTTTCACTTTGCCACCGAGCACCGGCGAAATAGCAACCGCTGCAACCCTCATACCCGGCAGTCGCGTGTCGATGCCGTAGAGCGCGCGCCCGTCGACCTTTATCGATGAATCCACGCGCCTGGCACGCGTGCCGATCAAGGTGAAATCCTTCGGATCCTTCAATTTGACGTTTGCCGCCGGCGGCACGGGCAATTTCGCCGCGGCCGTCGCAAGTTCGCCGTAGCTTAGATGCTTTGCGCCTGACGCATCGAAGACGATGCCGTCCTTGGCGCGGCAAGTCGCCGGATCGACATTCCAGCGCTTTGCGGCTGCCCCGATCAGCAGACTGCGACCTACTGCGCCTGCCTGACGCAGCGGTGTCCAGAACGCTCGGACAGAGGCGGAACCACCTGTATTTTGAATGCCTATGATCGAGTTGACGTAAAGCGCGTGATTTGGCGGCGCATGCTGAACCTGAATTTGGTCAAGCGTCACCTCCAGTTCTTCAGCGAGAAGCATCGAGAGCGACGTGTAGACCCCCTGTCCCATCTCAACCATCGGCATGACCAGCGTCACGGCGCCCGTTGGATTGATCCGTATAAATCCATTCGGCGCGAAAGTACCCGTGACCTCGTTTTCGACCACCTGCACCTGCGAAGTGGACGCCGCGAAGACGGAGCTCGTGCTGGCGCCGGTCAGCGAAAAGCCGAGCAGCAAACCTGTGCCCTGAAGGAAGGCGCGCCGTGACACGCCTGTTTCTTCGGCGACCTGCTCCCTCAAAATTGGTCCATTCATGATCTCAAACTCCAGCAGCCAGCCTGATCGCGGCGCGGATGCGCTGATAGGTGCCGCATCGGCAGACATTCCCCGACATGGCGGCGTTGATGTCGCCATCCGTCGGCTTCGGCATGTCTTTCAGGAGCGCCGCCGCCGACATGATCTGGCCGGATTGGCAGTAACCGCACTGCACCACCTCGAGCTCCAACCACGCCTTCTGCAAGGCTGCGCCCTGCGGCGTCTGGCCGATCGCCTCGATCGTGGTGACCGCGCTGTCCCCAATGCTGTCGATCGTTGTCTGACAGGAGCGGACCGGCTGGCCGTCGACATGCACAGTGCAGGCGCCGCACAGCGCCTGGCCGCAGCCGAACTTGGTTCCGGTCATGCCGAGCACATCGCGCAGCACCCACAGCAATGGAACGTCACCGTCGACATCGACTTCATGGGGTGTACCGTTGATTTTCAACGTGAATGCCATGCATGCCTCCTGAGCGCGTTGGGAGTGAGGAGTGAGTGGACGAGCACCCACGCATTGGTCGTCCTCGACAGGATCAAGTCGCCCGATACGGCCTATTCCGGCAGATGCGACGGATTGAGGTTGCGCGGGGCGTTACTCGATGAATCTCCGATAGCGACGCCCATTGATCGCAGCGCGGGACGAAATCTTCCAATAGCCGGCATGTATGGTTTCCATAGCAGCGGGGAATACTGCTGCGATGGCGCTGTCCGCCAAAGGCATCGCACTGCGCGGCGAGCGGGCGCGGGCTCATTCAGGTTCGACAATTGCTTCCAAGAGCGAAACTGACGCGCGCATTTGGCGCATTGATCGGCGGCGCGAGCGTTTTGAACGAGCTCGCGCATGCGTACCAACGCGAAGGGCTAATAAAGAGGAAGTGAGTAAGCGTCGATAATGATTGATTTGTACCGATCCGTCGAAACAACGCAGATGGTCGAATGACAAGTAAGTCCACGAACAGGTCGATGATGTCAGACATCTTGAAGAAAATCGAAGCCTATAAGCGCGAGGAGATTGCCGCCTCCAAGCGTGCTCATTCTTTCGCGAGCATCGATGCACGCGCCAAGGCGGCGGCGCCACCGCGCGGCTTCGTCCGTGCGATCAAGGAAAAGCATGGCGGCGGTGACTATGCGCTGATTGCTGAGATCAAGAAGGCTTCGCCATCGAAGGGCCTCATCCGCGCCGATTTCGATCCGCCGGCCCTGGCAAAGGCGTACGAGGCCGGGGGCGCGGCCTGCCTCTCGGTGCTGACCGATACTCCGTCGTTCCGGGGGCATCTCGACTTCATGGTCGCGGCGCGCGCGGCGACCAATCTGCCGGTGCTGCGCAAGGATTTCATGTTTGACACCTATCAGGTCGTCGAAGCCCGCGCTCACGGCGCGGACTGCATCCTGATCATCATGGCCGCGCTCGATGACGCCGCCGCCAAAGATATTGAGGACGCCGCCATCGCGCTTCAGATGGATGTGCTGGTCGAGATCCACGACAGAGCCGAACTCGAGCGGGCGCTGAAACTCCGCTCGCCGATGGTCGGCGTCAACAATCGCAATCTCCGTACCTTCGAGACCACGCTCGCGACCAGCGAGGCGCTGGCGCCGCTTATACCGGAGGAGCGGCTGATGGTCGGGGAAAGCGGCATCTTCACGCCGGACGATCTGGGCAGGCTCGAGCGTGTGGGAATGTCGACCTTTCTGGTCGGCGAGAGCCTGATGCGTCAGCCCGATGTGACGGCGGCAACCCGCGCGCTGCTGGTGCGGGACACGCCGGCGACGGCGGCGGGAATACGTTCCAGTCGAGTCGCGCCATCCTCACAATAAGCGACTGCATGACCAAAATTGCGGGAAGATGCGGACCTTCAAAACGGTAGTCCAAAGGCGCCTGCGATCGCTGCACGAAGCCGTGTCGGCTCAGGCGACCTCACGCCAGCCGAAGCCGAGGTCGGCATATGGGGGTAGAGCGGGCCAAAAGAGCTAAGTCTTTACAAGCTCAATGAGATTACAAACGACGAAAATCTAGGGGGTCTGCTGCGGGTCCCCGACTTGAGCCTACCGTTCGACGAGCTGCCGGGTTCAGGCGGACGATCGGAGCGAATATCGCAGATTTGCGTCGTGTGTGGAAAGGCGGTAGCGGTCTCCTGACTCGAACCCCCGACGCTAGTCGTCGACGCACCTGCGTTAAGGCCGGTTACGCAGGGGCCGTTGTCGTTAGTAGTGCGACGAATATGAGGGGCAGGTGGAGGCGCGAAGGCGGCTAATGACTCCATGCCTTCATTGTGCCGCGAAGCCACAGCGCCGAGACTTGCCCGGTTAGCTGACCACCGATTGACCACCAAACCGCCCTGAACAAACAGCGATAAAGGTGGTCAACCAGGAGCGAAGTTCACTGTTTTTGTTGAACTTTTCGGTTGCTACTTACGTTCGGGACACAAGGGGCGCGCGTGCTGGCCGCGCGATCAAGCGATTTACATTTCGGCCATAACGTATTGATTTTGCTAGTGCTGTTTTGGTTGCCTTTTACAGCTAAGTGCCTGAAATCTCTTTTAGAGAATGAGACTCTTAATCAGCGGGTCCCAGGTTCGAGCCCTGGTGCGCCCACCATAAATCCTCTTGCGAGATCAAGCGTCTAAGGTCTCACCTGCAAAGACAGAGTGAGAACTTTTAGAGACATTTCGCGCCGTTTAGACGCCCTCGTGCGCCAAACGTTCTGCTGCATCACCAGATCGGTTGTTTGAACGGTCGCTTCCGGCGTGCGCCGCGTCGTCCAAGCGAGGACATTCCCCAGTGCTGACTTCAGCTTTGTGTCGCTGCTGGCATTGAATGAGGGACGAGAAATGTCCCTTGTCCCTCTGAATGAGAGCGGGCGTTCAGAGGCCCATCCTTACGGGGTACCGGAATTTCAACCAGTTCTACCGTTGACCTCGTTGTAGAGCGCAAGCACCTGTGCCCCGTCCAACAACTCGCGGCTCCAACTCAGGGGTTTTAAATCGACGTCTTCCCAATCGAATGGTTCATGAGTTCGGCCATTGTAGGCGACAATGRATTTTGGGATTCCTTCTGGAAATCCGTCGGGATCAGATCGGTTCGAGGTCACCAGATAATTGGGCTCGATGCCTTTCCCTGTTATCCCGATCCGAACGAACACCGCGCCATGCTGCTTTTTGCAAACAACCATGTTTCGGAGCATTCCACTCAGGTAGGGATATGGCTTACGCAATGTTTGGACGTATTCTGCCAAGGAAGCAAAGTTCACCACGACACCACTTTAGCTAATGCTGAAACCGTGGTTGTCCTCCAAATGCCTGATAACCTTCTCCAAGGCCCGCATTATCAGGAGCTGGTTCGCTCCGAACGCATAGTATCCGGTAACCGCTACCTGAGCGGATAGCGAGCTATCTGCATTCTTCCGCTTGATTTTGTTGCCGTCCGAGTCGACGAATGTGATCGGGTACGGGAAGTGACGGCCTTCGCCTTCAAAGACCCCGTTAGGTCCCCAGTTTTGCGTTTTTGCGTTGTAGCATTCCCGACCGATGATCCTCTCTAACTCTAAGAGCAGGTGAAGGCGGCTTTTCGTAATCTTTTTCATTTGCTTCCCGTGCACAATCACAGGCGCAGAGCCTAGACTGCGTACTGCCACCTTAGTCAATCATCCGAAAGCAGCAGGTTCCGCGATGCAAGTTCGGCGGCACCGTTCCGCCGGCGCCCACGTGCGGTTAGGCTTCAGACGCTCTCGGTTAATGAAAGCGCTGGGTTCACCAACGTGTTCGGCAGCTGAACTAGCCTCCCGATGGTGGGCTGACCGCGTCAGGAAAGTTTTAAACGGACTAGGTATTTCCTCCAGCGCTGCGCTGGGACAGACATCGCGATGAATACGGCGCGTCGGCAATGGCAGCTTCGACCTGCCGTAAGCGGTGCGCCCGCTGGATAAGGTTTGACGTCTGAGGAACCGCTGCTCGTGACAGACCAGGAGCAAAGCCTCGCTGGCTGGGCGGCCGGCTGGGCGCAATTGGGCATGTGGTCGCTTCGGTCCCCGCGCTCTGTATGCGCTCCGGCTCCCGAGCGAACATATCCGCCGGTGCTCGACGACGGCGGGGCATCAGACGACTGAAAAGCGATCCAGCTTCGAGGAGAGCCGGCCATGAGATCCGCCATTAAGCGCCGCCTCATTGCGATCGAGCTAGAGGCCCTGACCTCCGAAGTTGAGCTCATCGAGCGAGAGTGGCAGGATCACCGTGTGGCGGCCAAACCGTCTGAAGCTGGTAAGAGCCCTCAAGGCGAGCTCAACAAGGCCACGAAGGACCAAGAAAACGAGCCCCCTTCAGCAGTCCACCCCATGAGTAAAATGAATCCCGAGTAGGGGCTCCGCGGTTGGGAGCCCCCCTCGATCGGCGTCCTATTTCACCTCAGCTTTGCAATACGTCGCGGTGCTGACCAACGGATACTGCCTTCCGAGACTGGCTTGATTTCCAACCATGCAGTCCCAGCCCGTTTTGTCATCGGACATGGCGGTCTTCCGAAAGGTGGGGCGATGACTAGTTGTATCTGCAGGCGGATAGGCCACGAAGCATCCACCACTTACAACATTGTATCCTTTGGCGATAAGATCTGGATCTTTGGCAGAAAGCACCGTATCGGCTGCCCAATTGTCCTTTGATATGGAGCGACTTTCACAAACGAGAGACGTCCGCCGCGCTGCGGCTTCCGCCAATTTGGTCTTCGCGGACGCAACCTCCTCCCTAAGCTCGGCAAACTCAGCCATAGGCACTTGCTGCAATCGAACCGCAGGCATTGGAATCGAGATCGATCTCGCTGGTGTAATAAAAACGATTGTTAGGTTGTCGGAGAATTGCTTTCCGCCGGCGTCCTTCTCAAATTCACGCTGGCAAATTACAGTGACGTTTTGAGTGTCGATCTGGAAGCTTTTTGATCCATCAATCGCCACCGTTCCAGCTTTGTCGTCAGGCACGTATGCGGTGCAAGTTGCTTTGCCAGGTCCAACCACTTCGACCTTTTGGAACGTCAATGCGGGTTTGCTCAAATATTTGAACTGGGCAACTAAGGCTGTAGCATCGCCAATTGTTCTAAAAGACGATTGCAAATTCGAGTTCTGCAGTGTCAGGCAATCGGTGATAGCCGCCAGTGTCTGATCATGGACTTTTTTGTGATGGTCGAAACCTTTGCGGATGCGATACTGAGTCCGTAGCCGGACTTACATGTTTTCTCTTGCAGAGTTTTGATTTCGGTCGCGTCTTTTGCGTAGCTTCCGCTGATAACCTTATAACTCGCCTTTATTCGTTGGCTGTTCGCGGAGCTGTTTTCCTCAAACTTTTCCGAACAGAAATCGTCTTGAGTTATGGCCAAAGAGTCAGCTTGGCTGCCGGCGGAAATTGTGTCGTATCCTAGCGAAGCCAAATCAAAGCACGTTTGAGCGAAGCACGATGCAGGAAAAAAGAAGATAGCAAGTATTGTCGCAACTAGTTTCACGGTGACATCCTTTTCGCAGAGGAGTTTGGATCAACGAAAGATTGCATCGTGATCAGCTCCGCCAAAGAAGTCGATTCCCGGAAAAATCTCCCTCGGCGCGACAAACCGCCGCAGTAGTTCTCGGCTGTCGTCATCGCCCAGGGTTTTTCCATTTCAGGCGACAGAGCAAGGCGCGTCTCGTGCGACGCTTTTGGTGGTCGGACATCGCACCGTGCGTCGACTTGGCGATGTTCGCGAGATGTTCTTGCTGGTTCGCATCACCATCGCGCTCGTCGGCAAGGCGCACGACCAAGCGTTCGCGTCGTACAAGCTGAGGTCGGAGCGGCATTCGATGTTCAGCGATGTGCATCTCGCATGGTCGCCAGTATCGTCCATGACTTGTCGCACGCCCACAAGAGCGTCGCGTTTCGTCGCAGTTGTGACGTTTCGCTGGCCGACGTCGAGGATGTCCCTGGCGAGATGGGCGCACAAAAACGCTGCCAGCGCCGTGACCATCATGTAGACCGAGACTGGCCAGCTCGCGTCGCCACTCCACTGCACCAGCAGCGTCGAAATCAGTGACGTAAAGCCGCCGACGACAGCGCCGCTGACTTCTTTTGCGAAGACGAGACCAGTGTAGCGGATCCGCGTGTCGAACAGCTCCGAATAGAACGCCGCGATGGATCCGGAGATCGACGCGACGCCGAAAGACAAGCCGACGATGCCTCAGTTGATTTCCGAATTACGGAATTTCAAAGAGGTGGCCCGGGCGGAATATGGAAAGACGTCTTACCTAAACAGCGGCGGACTGTTCTGCGGCGCAACACCCTCGCCGGGCCGCTCGATTGCTGCCGCCGCCGTCAAGCGGGCGATGACACAGCGCGCAGATTGACGGACGCGTCTTCATAATCGCGTTTTCGCCGACCCGCATGCTGCTCCTTACCTGCAGCTCCTTGATCTGAATCAGGGAGCATCGCGCCAAATTTGGGATGCTCGGCACACGACGGGGATTGGCTGCCTAGAGGATTTCTACGTAGTGGCTTATACTGATTGCGTGGTCAGTGTGTCGCGGCGGTAGGCTAAATTTATCGGAGAGTTGTCTGCATATGCCAGGAAACTAGCGGTGCGAAAGTTAGCACTGCAGGAAGGCGAGTGTATCATGTCCCTTCAGGAGACACCGGTCAGCCGACATGTTCGAAATGCCTCCGGAGGATCGAGGCATGCGCGCAAGGCGAATTCCGAACGGCTCGCTCTGCAGGAAGAAGTTCATCGTCAAATTGCGTCGGAGCTTCACGATTCAACGTGCCAGCATCTGGTGGCGGCGAGCCTCATTCTGATGCAAGTAAGGAGTGCGCTAGGCGATCCTCTGAAGGCGACGAGACATTGCGATCAGCTCGACATCTCGATCGATCGCGCTATGAAGGAATTGCGGTCTCTCACATATCTGCTTCACCCTCAGGACCTGTTTGAAGGAGGGCTCAGGACGACAATCGAGCAATTCGCAGAAGGGCTCGCAGCCCGAACGCCGCTGAATATTGAGGTCTCGATATCGTCCGCGGTCGACGGACTGCCATACGGGGCGCAGCGAGCGTTGCTGAGAATTGTTCAGGAGGCCCTGACGAACGTTTACCGCCACGCCAAGGCGACACAGGTCGTCATAACTATCGGGACGAGGGACAGGAAGTTCAAGCTCGAGGTCCGAGACGACGGACAAGGCATGGTCGCTGCAGATGGCGCATGCCGCTTTCGTCCGTGGGCACCCGGAGCGGGAATCCGTATCATGCGAGCTCGATTGCAAGAGATGGGAGGGCAGCTTGAGATATTATCGGTACCCACAACGCTGCGGCGCGGAACCATCCTGCGCGCGACCTTTCCATGCGCTCTTGCGCGCGAGTGAGATGGCCCGGTTGGAGATGCTGCTGAAACGCAGCGCCCATAGCTCGTCCAGGTTCTCTTGCGACAAGATCATCGAGGCAGCCCTCTCATGAAACGAATTCTCATTGCTGATGATCATGATGCTGTTCGATCCGGGCTACGGGCGGTCCTCGAGCAGCGGCCGGGTTGGATGATTGTCGCCGAGGCGTCCGACGGAAGATCGGCATTTGAGGCCGCTCTCAAAGAGCGGCCCGATGTTGCGATCGTCGACTTCTTCATGCCGCGCATGACGGGACTGGAAATAACTCGAGGAATAAAAAAACATCTCCGCGAAACTGAGGTGCTGATCTTTACCGCGCACGAGTCCGGAGTGCTGGCTCAAGAGGCGCTTCAGGCGGGTGCGCGCGCGTTCCTGGTCAAGTCGGACGCAAACAAGCTGCTGTTGGCTGCCGTTGAAGCGCTAATGGCACGTAAGCCATTCGTTGGCGGACGATTTTGTGGTCAGTCGGGTCGAGAAGACGAAGCCGGCGAGGGGCATGTGAAGCTGTCTCCGCGAGAGCGGCTCGTTGTCAAGCTCGTGGCCGAGGGGTACAGCAACAAGGGTATCAGCGCGATGCTGAGCTCAAGCGTGAAGACCACGGAAACGCATCGGGCGTCGGCCATGGGAAAACTGGGGGTCAATTCGATAGCTGGACTGGTCCGCTACGCGATCAGAGCTAAATTGATTGAAGAGTGAACGAAATCAGCGGCTGCCGGCCCGCCGCGCTTCGCAACCGATCGCGGCGGTGAAGCAGAGCTGATCGCTGCGGAAGCACAGCTCTGTCCTTCCCCGTCCGCGAAGGGATCGCGGACGGTCACCTCCACCGCCACCCGCAATGGCGGCGACCGCGATGCCACCAGCAAACCCAACGGCGCCTGCGCGGTCGCGGCCGCCCCCAACCGGGGCCATGCGGAGGACCCCACTGCGCCTGCGTTGCGAGATCCGTGGTGATCGCGGCCCGTCCCAGATTTGCGGCGACCGGCATAGCCTCCGCTGACGAAATGAAACGAACGCCGATTGCGCCGACAGCTGCGGCGGCGACGGCGCCCTGCGCAGGCACGACGTGTGGGAGCGTTCATTGTTCTTCTCTACTTGTTACGCAGTTTCAAGCACGGACTACGGTAGCGGGGAACGGCAACGCCGGCATCCGTCGAAACCCTGAGCAACAGGCTCGCAGTATTCCCGCCGTCCTGGATACTCGGGTCACGTGGTTTGCGCCGGGACCCGTCGTGCCTTCGCGCGCTCGCGCAGGCGTTGAAACGTGACGTAGAGCATCGGCACCATAAAAATCCCGATTGAGCTTGCGGCGAGCATGCCGGCAAAGACAGCGGTCCCGACCGCCCTGCGGCTCAGCTCGGCGGCGCCGGTTGCGAGTACGAGCGGGAGGAGTCCGAGAATGAAGGCAACCGAGGTCATCATCACCGCGCGGAACCGCATATGCGCCCCCTGGATCGCGGCCTCCGCAAGCTCTGTGCCGGCTTCCCGTCGTTCCTTCGCGAATTCCACGATCAGGATGCCGTTCTTGGCGGCAAGCGCGATCAGCACCACGAGGCCAATCTGGCCGTACAGATCGAGATTGAGGCCGGCGATTTTAATACCGATATATGAGCCTAGAACGCCGACAACGACGGAGAGCAGCACCGGGATCGGGATCACCGTGCTCTCATACAGCGCCACCAGGAACAGATAGGCGAACAGCACGGCGAGCGCGAGCACCACCCCGGTTTGTCCTGCTGCCTGTTGCTCCTGATAGGCAGTGCCGGTCCACTCGAAACTGTAACCTGCAGGCAGCACGTTGTTGGAGATCTCTGCCATCGCTGCCATCGCGGTGCCGGACGAGACGCCTGGCGCCGGGCTGCCGTTCACCGTTACTGAACGATAATTGTTGTAGCGGGTAATGACCTGAGGCCCGGTTACAATCTTGATGCCGGCGAGCGACCGCATCGGAACCATCTGACCGGTGCTATTGCGGACATAGATGCGCCAGATATCGGAAAGGTCGGCGCGATCAAGCGCCTCCCCCTGCACGTTGACCTGCCAAGTACGTCCATAGAGGTTGAAATTGTTGACGTAGATGCCGCCCAGCGTCGCCTGAAGGGCCGTGAAGATATCGCTGATGGTCACGCCAAGCGCCTGCGCCTTACGTCGATCGATGTCGAGATAGATCGATGGATTGGTCGCGGTGAAGGTCGAGAACACTCGCGTCAGCCGCGGATCGGCATTGGCCGCTCCGATCAACGCACCTGTGACACTGGAGATCGCGGCGGGGCTCTGTCCTTCCAGCGCCTGGAGCTGGTACTCGAACCCGCCTGAGGTGGAGAGTCCGATGATCGGCGGCATATTGAACGGCAGTACATTGGCCTGCCGGATTTGCGCGCCGGCTGCGTAAGTCTGCCGGATCAACGCCTGCACCGAATCCGCGGCCGCCTTGCGATCGGCAAACGGCTTGAGGCGCGTCACCACCAGCGCGCTGTTGGGCTCGGACGCCCCGTCAAGCAAGGAGAAACCGATGATGGCCAGAACATGGTCGACGGCCGGCATCTCCTTCAGGACGTCCTCGATCTGTTTGGTGACTTCACTGGTCCGCGCAACGGATGCACCGTCCGGCAACTGCACCGAAGTGAAGAAAGCGCCCTGGTCTTCCTCGGGGAGGAACCCTGTCGGCGTCAGGTGCGACATCCCGAAAATGCCGGCTGCGAACACGGCGACCAGGATGAGCGAGAGACTGGCCGCGCGCAGCAGCCGTCGTACGCCGCTGCTATAGCGATCGCGGATCCAGTCAATGCCGCCAAGAACGTGGCCGATCATGCCGCGCCGGGGTCCAGTATGCCGCAGGAACAGCGCGCACAAAGCGGGCGACAAGGTCAGCGCATTCAGTGCTGAAATCATCATGGCGGCGCTGATCGTCACCGCAAATTGCCGAAACAGCGTGCCGGAAATGCCAGGAATGAAGGCGATCGGAACAAAGACGGAGAGCAGCACCAACGTGATCGCGATGATCGGTGCCGTGATCTGCGTCATCGCCTTCTTGCTTGCCTCGACTGGCGAAAGATCCGGTTCCTCCTCCATCACTCGCTCGACGTTCTCCACGACGACGATGGCGTCATCCACGACGATGCCGATGGCGAGCACCATCGCGAGCAGTGACACGGTATTCGCGGAATAGCCAAGCATCAGCAGCACCGCGAAGGTGCCGACCAGGCTGACCGGTACGGCAATGGCTGGTATCACCGTGGCCCGAAGATTACCGAGGAACAAATAAACCACGATCACGACCAGGACGAAGGCCTCTCCCAGTGTCCGCAGGACCTCCGAGATGGTGTCCCGTACGAAGCTCGTGGAATCGTACTGCACGAGATAGCTCAACCCCGTCGGGAATCGCTTCGATAGCCGCTGCATCGTCGCCGCGACCGCCTGCGCCGTCGTCACGGCATTGGCGCCCGGCGCCAGATAGATCGCGAGAGGCACCGCGGCGCGCCCGTCGATCCGCGCTTCGCTGTCGAGGTTCTGCGCGCCAATCTCGACCCGGGCGACGTCCTTGACGAGCAGCGTCGAACCATCCGGGTTGGCGCGCAGCACGATATTGGCGAACTGGTCGACCGTCGCGAGCCGTCCCAGGGTCTGGACGTTGAACTGGAATTGCTGGTCGTCGCTGATTGGACGCGCGCCGATGCGGCCGACCGGCGCCTGGACGCTTTGCGTTCGAATTGCCGCGATCACGTCCGAGGGCGTGAGATTGAGGCTGGTCAGCCGCTGCGTATCGAACCAAATCCGCATCGAGTAGTTCATCTTGGCGAACAGGTGAGCTTGGCCGACACCGGACGTGCTGGAGATCGCATCGAGTATGTTGATGATCGCGTAGTTGGTGATGAACAGCGGATCTTGCTGGCCGTCGGCACTGTAAAGCACCAGAAATTGCAGGATCGCCGACGATTTCTTTTGCACGGTCACGCCCTGCTGCTGCACCTCGGTGGGCAATTGCGACAGCGCGCTCTGCACCCGGTTGTTAACATTGACGGTGTTGATATCGGGATCGGTGCCAAGTGCAAACGACACCGTCAGGGTGTAGCTGCCGTCGTTGCCGCTCGTCGATTTCATATAGAGAGCTCGGTCGACGCCGATCACTTGCGCTTCGAGCGGTTGAGCGACGCTGGCCTCCACGACCTCGGCAGACGCGCCGGGAAAGGTCCCGGCAACCGTGACCTGCGGTGGCACAATGTCCGGAAATTGCGCCACCGGGATCCGTGTCAGCGCGAGCGCACCTGCAATGGTGATGATGAAGGCCACGACCATCGCAAGTCGCGGGCGATCGATGAACACGGCGGACATCATGGCTTTTTGTCCCCCGGGCGCGGTTCAGTTGAACCGCCATGGTCTGGCTGCGAAGGCGCGTCGCCTGTGCCGGCATTCATGCTCGACTGGATCAGCGCGCTCGCCGGGCCCGGAGAAACCGCCTGACCCGGACGAACTCTTTGCAGGCCTTCGACGATGACCTTGTCGCCTGCCGCGAGGCCGCTGATGACGGAGGCGATGGTGGGCGTCGATTGCCCCAGCTTGATGCGGCGTTGTTCGGCCTTATCGCCGGCTCCAACGGCGAGGACATAGTCACCCTGCTGGTCGGACAGCACCGCCGAACGTGGGACCGCCAACACTTCGATGGGCTGGACACCTTCCAGCAAGACCGTGACGAACTCGCCGTCAGTCAGTTCGTGAACGGTTACGCCCGCGGCGGACGGCGCGCGCAGGATCGGGTTGGCGATCTCGCCGCGCACGGTGATCGTGTCCGTGTTCTGGGCGATGGTGTTGTCGACAAAATCTAGCTTGCCGGACTTGCCATACATGCGGCCATTGGGCAGCCGCAGCCGGATCACCACGGCTTCCAAGCCTCCCTGCGGACCATAGCGTTCGCGTAGTTCGAGCCCCTGGCGCAACGGCACCGGGAAGGTGACGTACATCGGATCCTGGCTGACGATCGTGGTCAGGACGCCCGAGCTGGGACCGACGACATTGCCTTCGGTCACGGCCGTTCGTCCGATCTTGCCGTCGATCGGCGCGCTGATCATGGTGTAATCGAGGTTGATCTGTGACGCATCGACTTGTGCCTGCGCGGCCTGGACCTGGGCTTCCAGGCTGCGTTGGTTGGCGATCGCCGCGTCGTAGGTCGATTGCTGACCGGCCGGCCCGCTGAGCAGCGTACGCGCCCGGTCGGTCGTCAGCTTGGCGTTCTCGAGCATCGCTCGGAGCTGGGCCACCTGCGCCTGCTTTGACGCGAGATCGGCCTCGAACGGACCGCGCTCAAGCCGGTAAAGCGGGTCGCCCTTCTTGAGCTCGGCACCCTCGACGAACAACCGCTGCTCCAGGAATGCGGTGACGCGAGCCACGACATTGACGCGATTGACCGCCTCGATCCGCCCGAGAAATTCGTTGGTCTCGGTGATCGGTCGTCTGATCGCTTCCACGATGCCGACAGCGGGCGGAGGGCCTGCGGCTGGCTGTGTCCAGCCCGTGCCGCCAGCGATGAATGTCAGGAAACCCGCCGCCAGCATCCTGACCGAGACGTCCGCAAGGTCCATTTTCCGCTCCTTGCTCCGGGGGGCGGGACGAGCCGCTATCCCGGTCCGCGCGGGCCGAGTGTCAGGTTCGTAACGCCTGCCGCAAGGTTCAATCCGATGGATCGCTCGATCGACAGAGGCTGGAGCGTAATCGTCCGGCGAGAGCCTCCGATCAGAACGTTCGCTCCGAGACCGGGGCCGAAAGCGACATTGCCGCTCGCCCCCACGTAGTTCCCGCGCAGCGTGCCGGGGCCGACGCGCGAGTTCCTGGCGAAGACGGCCCATGAGAGGGTTCCTGCGCTGGTCACGCCGATGTCGAGACCAACGCGCCTGATCCGTCCGTTGTAGACGTACTGCCGGGCCGGGCGTCTCGTGATGAATATACAACGAAGCTCCTGCGCGGAGCCAAGCACCAGCCCAACGCGCGGAGTGCTGGTGCATACGAGCCGGCCGACCCTGAAGGCCTCGGCGCGTGCGGGCAGGGCGTCGGCGCACATCAAGGCGGATCCAGAGATGATCGCAAGAAGCAGGTTAATGCGCATTCAGGCCTCCATTTGACTTCCGGTGTCGGTGGGCGAACTCCCTGGGCTGCGATCCTGGCGAAGCCAGAACGTGATGCCGAGGCCGATCAGCAGGACGGCGCCCAACAGGAAGAAGATGATGGATTGCTGTAACCAGGATATCGCCGGAACCGTGACGCCCATCGCAAGGCCGAGGAAGGCAATTTGCGGCGAAAGAAGACTGACGCCCGCGAGGAAGGTGCCGAGCGCAAGTAACGTGAGAAGGACGAGGCTGGTTGCCGGTGTCGGCAACAATTGCTGAACGCCTGACACCAGCATGATGTTCATCGTGACCAGGACGGCAACCCAGTGCAGCGCCTGGGTCCAGATCAGTCGCCACCGGGCCTCCTTGCCATCGACCTCGGGCCATTTGTTGATGACGCACACAACGCCGATGGCAAGCGCGAGAAATTCCCAATAGCCAACGAGAGGCTGGTGAGAGGCGTTGGTATAGGCGACGCCCGCGACGGCGAGCACCAGTGCAATGATGTAGGGAAGTTGCTGCCACAGAAAATGTGTCATCCGCGTGTGCGCCGGGGATGGCTCCATTCCATTGTTCCGTTCGGCTCGAATCTCGCTCATGGCGCGCCCATTTGCGATGGTCCCTTGTTGGACATGCGACCGCTGTTATCGCCGAGGTAATCCTCGACGTAGAATCTAATGATCGCGACCCGGCCGACCGCGACCAGCGGCATGGCGAGTGCGATACCCATCACGCCCAGCATTGCGCCCAACAGTACGATCGCGACCAATGTCCATGCGGGAGGAATTTCGACCGCCTGGCGCTGGATCAACGGGCCGATCACATAGCCCTCGATCGATTGAATGATTGTGTAGATGACGACGGCCCAGATCAGCAGCGATGCGCCGAGCGGCATCGCGACGAGCGCGATCGGGATCGCGGCAAGGATGGGTCCCAGATACGGAACGAAGTTGGAAAGGCCCGCCTGCAGCCCAAGCACGAAGGGCCCGGGAAGCCCGATCAGATAGAGCGCGACCCACACGCACAGTGTCATTAGGATGATGCGGATCAGCTGTCCGACGAACCACAGCCGCAGGACGTTTCCCATCTCGTTCATTACGGCGCGTGTTCGGGCGCGATAGGAAGGCTTCGCCAGCATCACCAGACTCTCGCGATGGCTGGTGGGATCAAAGGCGAAGAGGATACCGAGGAACGCGATCACCAGCACACCGGTCAGAAAGCTCGACGCTCTGCCAACGACGAGCTGGGCGTGGCTGAAGAACCGGCCTTGATCGGACAGCAGCCATTGCGCAAAATCGCGCCCCGATTCCGGACCAAGCAGATCGACGCCGTAGGTCAGAAGGCGTTGCTGCAAGACGTCGAACTGGGTGTCCATGACCTTCAGCAGGATGCGTGTTTGCTCCGGCAGCTTGCCGCCTCCCCAGACGAGGCCTAGTCCGACCAAGGTGGTGAGCAGCAGCAGCACGAATGTCAGCCGCCAGACACGATTGAGTGGAATTAGTAGCGCCAGTGCGCGTGCGGCGGCATCCAGAAAGGCAGCAAACAGTACGCCTGCGAAGATGATGAGAAGACTCGAGGCGGTTTGCCATACGAGGAAGAGAGCAACGCAAGTGGCGAGCAGGGCGAGACCCGTGGCGAGAAAGCCGCGCCGCCTGTCGGTCATGCCCTGGTCTGGAGGCTCACGGACCACGACCTCGCGCGGTTGCTCTTGTCCTGTCCTCACGTCGCTCATCGATCGGGTGTCTCGGCGGCGGATTGCAATGACGAACTGTCGCGCCGGGGCTCAGGTGCGAACACGGCGGCTGCCATAATGGGGATGCGAGCCGCCGCGATGACGCCAGTAGCGATGCTTGGTGGGGTTCGTATTCGTATTTGGCGCGGCGGTGCTTGGGGCAGGTGTCGTGACCTGCTTTGGCACGGATGCGGCCGGATCGGTCGTCTGCGCCTGGGAACTGGTCGACTGCGCGGTCGCAATCGATCCGGCAAGGATCAAGGCACCGCAAATGGTCCGGACATTCATGTTTGTCTCCAACTGACCCACAACAACACTTCAGATCGAGATAGCGCCGACGGCCAACGCATAGACGCGGACGCGTGCGGCGAGCCCTCAACCCCGGAGATGAGGTGGGCGGAAGGGTCGAATTTGAACGGGGTAGGCCGGCCACCCTCGGTTACGAGACTAGAGGCAGCTTCTCGGTCGGCGCATCAGGGATTCTATGTAGAGGGCGAGGCAGGAAATCGGTCGACCGCCTCTAATGAGGACTTGCCGATCCGGGCGCGGCGGCCGGGGCGACCAGCACGAAGCTCGCGCGGAACAACTCGCCTGCCTTAGCGAGTTCAGTCGCGATATGCCTGGCGTGCAGAACGGCGGCGTCATGGTCGGCGCACTCGCATCCAATTCCGTCCGGACAAAGGCCGTTTTTGTCGACGATGTGAAAGAAGTAGCGCATGCAAACGGATTAGGCCGGTGCGTGACCAGCTTCCAGTGACAAAGGTGTAAGAGTCCAGGCAAAAAGGATGAGAAGCCTGGGGCAACCCAAGGTTACGTTTCGGTAAGTCGCTCTGGCGGATACGGGTATCCCGAGATAGGGTGATATATCTTCCGGCGCTCGGGTGATCATCCGATGTCCCCGCACGGGCCGGACCGCTAGCTTGGTTTGTTCATGTGAACCAATCCGAGGAGGCAAGCGATGTCGAATTATGATCCGAATCTGACTGCCTCAGGCACTGGTGGCGGCGCGCTAGCGATCGATCCCGGATTGCGCGCCTACATGCTGCGCATCTACAATTATATGGCCGCGGGCGTGGGCCTGACTGCAATTGTGGCGTGGCTGACGTATCAGCTCATGGGTCCCGCATTGCTTGAGAGCCCGTTGATGTGGGTTTTCATCCTGGCGCCACTCGGGCTGGTGTTCTTCATCGGGGCGCGCATCAATACGCTGTCGGTGGAAACGGCGCTCATTCTGTTCTTCGTCTATGCCGCGCTGGTCGGCGTCTCGCTCTCGACGCTGCTGCACATCTACACCAGCGCCTCGATCACGCGCGTGTTCTTCATCGCGGCCGCGATGTTCGGGGCACTCAGCGTCTTCGGCTACACCACGAGGCGCGACCTGTCCGCGGTCGGCAGCTTCCTGTTCATGGGCCTGATCGGCATCATCGTCGCAAGCTTGGTCAATATTTTCCTGAGGTCGACGGGGCTCGATTGGTTGATCTCGATCGTCGGCGTTGGCGTCTTTGCGGGACTCACGGCCTATGATACGCAGCGGATCAAGGCGATGTACGAGAGCAGGGACGATGCGACGACGGCAGGCCGCAAGTCGGTGATCGCGGCACTGTCGCTCTACCTCAACTTCCTCAATCTGTTCATGATGCTGCTGCGCCTGCTCGGCGGTAGGCGGTAGGCGGCTTCAGGCTGCCGGCCGCTCCGCCGCGCTGGCGAGCGCATCGCGCAGGATCTTTTCCTTGGTCTCGTCCAGGGACGTTTTCAACACGACTCCGCCGGCATCCTTGATTTCCTTCAATACCTTGTCTGCCGTCATGTTCTTGATCAGGACGAAGAGCGCGGCGTTGCCGGTGTGGAGCGAAGCGGACAGCTCCTTCATGAAGGAATCGTTGATGCCGAAATCGGACAAGGCGCCTCCAAGCGCGCCGGACGCAGCGCCGACCGCGACACCGATGATCGGATTGAGGAAGAGCACGCCGACCAGGAGTCCCCAGAAGCTGCCGGTAATCGCGCCCGTCGCTGTGGTGTTGACGAGCTGGTTGAGCTTGATGTTGCCGTTCTCGGCCTTGACGGCGATCACGGCGTCACTGATGGTGATCAAATATTCCTTTTGCAGTTTGAGCAGCCGAGTTCGGACTTCTTCGGCCTTTGCTTCGGTCGGGTATACGATCGCAACCAGATCAGACATGGAGACCTCCTGGGCATTCCCGCAGAGACCGCGGGAAGACTGATGCCAACTGCATGGCGCGGAGACTAAACGGCGAATTGCAAGCTCGACATCCGAGAAAACCCTTGGGCGCGGGAGAGAATGTTCCGGATCATTAGAGCAGGGGAATCCCTCGGCCCGATCTGCGCGATCCGGCTGTTCTGAGTCTTCAATTTGCTGCGAACATCGACGCGGCGAGCAGCAGCGACACCAGGAGCAGGGAGATGCCCGCGGCGGACCATTGACGGAGAACTTCGTCGCCTCTTTCGATAAGGCTGCCGGATCTAAGACAGCCGCGCCGGAGCGGACCGACCACTCTCATGAGCGCTTTCCAGGTCGCGGATGAGCCCAGCGGGTGTGGCCACGGGCTGAGCAGGATCGCGAGCGCCGCCCCTCCCAGCACAGGCAGGAGCAATTTGGATAGCGCGTCGATGCCGAACAGCTTCGATGTGGCATCATACGGGACCGGCAAATATGAATCCCAGGGCAGCAAGCCAAGGAACAAAGAACAGAGGGCCAAGGCAAGTGCTGCAAGGTCCCGGCTGAGCGGGGCTGGGCCGATGAGGGTAATCGGCTGGTCTGATGGCGCGAACGCATGGGACAGGACTAGTACGACATAGGCGGTCGTGAACATTCCGCCGGCCTGGAGCACAACGGCCCACCACCACTGCCCCGTCCTCGCCGTGTCCTGGAGCAATAACTCCTTCGCGAGTGACGCTCCGCTCGGTTGAACACCCATCAAGGCGATGCCGCCAATTGCGAACGCCAGGACGCTCAAGGGCAGGGCCCGTGCGACACCTCGCAGTCCGGTGATGCGATCGTGGCCGAGCCCGGTGTAGATTGATCCGACGGCCATGAACATCGCCGCCTTGGCAATCGCATGGGAAACCGCCTGCAATAGGCCGCCCGCCAGGGCCTGGTCACTTTCGAGCTTCCCGGACGCGCCGAACGCAAGAGGAAACATCAGGAAGAGATATCCAATCTGAGCCAGCGTCGAATATGCAATCAGGAGCTTGAGGCGCTCTTGCCGGAGAGCGACCACGCTTCCGAACACGATCGCTCCGGTTCCAAGCGCCGCGAGCAATTGTGCGGCAGCCAAGCCGGGCAAACCCGGCATGACGTCGAACCAGAGCCGCACAAGGATGAAGAACGATCCCTTCACGACCAAGGCGGACAGGATCGCGCTACCTGCGGCCGGTGCGCCGGCGTGAGCGGGCGGCAGCCAGAGGTGCAACGGAAAGAGTGCAGTTTTTGCGAGGAGACCGGTCGTCATCAAGGCTGCCGCGATGAGCACGCCGGAGTCCGCGCTCACGCGATGCGACAACAACTCGATATCAAGGGTGCCGTAGAGACCATAGAGCAGCGCGGTGCCCATCAGGTAGAGGACCGAGCCGAGCAGTGCGAAGAGCAGATACCGCAGCGCGGCCCGAAGCGTCTCCGCGCGACCGTCGAGAGAGACCAGAGGCACTGCGGCGAACGTCAGCAATTCCAGCGCAACATAAAGCGTGAAGAGGTCTCCCGCGACGAAGATCGTGTTCAGCGCGCCCCAGATTGCCAGAAGCAGGATCCAGAATGCGAAAGGTGCGCGCGCTTCGACAGATTGGGGACGAAAATCGGTTGCGGCAAAAATGGCGACCGCGCAGATCACGACCGCCGTCGTCGCGAGCATGACCGCCGACAATCCGTCCGCGCGGAGGGCTACGCCGAGCGGCGGTGGCCAGGCGCCGAGTAGGTAGACGAGGTGGCCGTCGCTCCGCGGCAAGAGCACGAGAACGGCGAGAGCAATCGCCAACCCGACCGGTACGACCGTGGAGGCAACCTGCCGGACGTAGCGCTCACCGAGAGCGAACGCCAGCAAGACGCCCGCGACCGGCACGACGATCGACAGCACCAGCAGGAAGCCGCCGGCGGTGGTCACCAGCGCGGGGGCGGGGGGTAGCATCAGTGACCGGACGGATCGGAGCGCGGGCTCGCCGCCGCCCGACTGTTGAGCGTCGTGGAGCCGGCGATCTGAAAAAGCCGCAGCAACAAGGCTATCGCCAGAGCCGTTGCGGAAAACGCGACCACGACTCCTGTGATCACCAGGGCCTGCGGCACCGGGTCGTTGCCAAAGCCCGCTGCGGCGCCTCGCCGCCCGACGATGCCGAACAGAAGAAACACGCCGCTGCCGAGCAGGTTGAATGCGATGATCTTGCGAAGCGGTTGCGGATTGGCAATCAGGCCGTAGAGCCCGAGCCCGACCGCCGCGGCGGCGCATAGTCCGAACACCGTCACGGCGCTCATCGCTCAGCGCTCCTTTCAGGTGCACCGGCGAGCAGCAGGCCGAGCGTCGTCGCGATCGTCAGGAGCATCGCGACCTCAATGCTCAGAATTAGCGGCTTGGCGAACGCAACGGGATAGGCAAGGAACGCCGACCCAAAACAGAGCCCGCCAAGGCCGACGGCAAGGAATAGGCCGGGACCGCCCACCAGGATGAGACGTAGCCATCGACTGCGCACGGGCGGGGTATCCACCAACCCGGCCATGATCACCAGCAGCCACATCGATGCGAGAACCGCGCCGCCCTGAAATGCTCCGCCGGGGTGATCAGCGCCCGTCCACAGGATGTAAATGCCGACGACGATGCCGGCGGGTGGCAACAGGCGCGCAAGAAAGGCGAGAACACCATTTGGATCAGCCTGGTGGCGTGGTCCGGGACGACCGCCCCAGGCCTGGTCCGACGCAAGCGACCAGACACCGACGATGGCGAGCAGGAGCACGACCTTCTCGAGCATGGTGTCCATTCCGCGGAATGCCATGAGAACGTTGGTGACGGGGTTGGTCATTCCGGTCGCCCCGGCATTCGCGACGACGGCGGGCGCGAGCGTTGGCGCCGGATCTGGCAGCAGCAGGATCGTGACGGCCAGCGCTGCCGCGATCGACGCGGACACTATGGCCGCGCTCAAGCGCACGATCAGGCTGGGCCCTTCCGTTGTCATCGCCTCGGTATCGCGCAGCCGGGCCGCCGCACCCAACAGCACGACGCCGCCAAGGCCTCCGCCAATTGCAGCCTCGGTCAGCGCGACATCGACGGCGTCAAGACGGACCCAGATCAGCGCAACCAGCAGTCCGTAGGCGATGAAACCAACCGTGGCCGAATAAGTATCGGGGACGGCGATCGTCCAGATGGCGAGGCCCAGCACCACGGCGGCGAGCGCGATCTCGAACACTGTTGCGATGTTCATTTGCCTGACCCGCTCTGACGTGCCGTGCGCGCGATCAATTGGGAGACGGTGGCGCCCGCGAGCAGCACGAACATCCAGATGCTGATCAGCTTCAGCCCGTCGCGCAGGCCTCCTGTTTGGGGGAGCAGCCCGAGCACGACGAAACCCAGGCCGAGGTTATCGGCCTTGCTGAGCGCGTGCAGACGAGTCAGGGTGTCGGGAAAGCGAAGAAGGCCGACGGTGCCGGCGAAAAAAAAGAATACGCCTGCCGACACTCCCGCAACCGTGATGATGTCGCGTGCGACGCTCATCTGTCCTCCCCCGGATCGGCCCCATCGGTTTCGAGGCGGGAGAGCCCCTTCTTGACGAATGCGATGGATGCGAAAGTGGCGAGCAGTGCCAGTATCAATGCCACGTCGACGGCCGCCGGCACGCCTGTCACGGTGCCGAGCAGCAGCAAGACGGCAATGCCGGCAGTCCCGATCAGTTGCGCCGCCATCATCCGGTCGGCATCTGTCGGGCCACGCAAGATGGAGACCAGCCCGAGCCCCAGCATCGCCAGGATCAAGCCGACTGCGGCAGTGAGGAATTCAGTCATTGTAGAGGGCCCGAACCAACGCCGCTTCCTCCGCGGCAAGTTCGGCAACGACCGGTTGCTCGACGTCGAGACAGTGATAGACGAGCTGCCCGCTCTCCTCCCCGGTTGGCACAGTGCCAGGCAAAAGGCTGGTGAGTGTCGTGAACACGTTCCGTTGCATCCCGCGTGAGAGGCCGGTCGGATAAAACACAAATCCCGGCCGCAGCGGCAGCCGGGGATCGAGCGCGCGGCGTGCGACGTCTACGCCGGCGACCACCGATTGGTATAGGAAAAGCAGCGCCAGGCGCACGATGGCAGGAATTGACCGTCGGGATCTGCTCGGCTCCAGCAGGTGCAGGCTTACCCAGGTTGCTGCCGCGGTTGCTGCCGCGGCGGCAGGAATATCTGTCGGATTGGCGCCGGCAAGCACGAGCCAGAGGCAAAGGAAAAATGTGGCTCTGAAAGTCGCAGTTCGCCACGATCCTCTAACCGCGACGACGGCACGCCCATATCGATCACCTGAGGACCCTGTCATCCCGGTTTCCTCGGTTGCTCCCGGATTGTGTCGTCCGGGTCTGCCGTGTTTTGAGGAAGCGCGTTTGCGCGCCCCAGACGAGAATTCAAACGGCGGAGCCGCGGCAGGGGTCGCGACTGCTTCACCTGACGATTGCATCATGCGTCGTGGACGGAACCGGCGACATCGGGTGATTGCCTGATCATGTCTCAGGAATCTGCTGATGGCCGAGCACGGATTCCATCCGGCACCACCGAGTAGATTTACCGATGTTGACGGCGGACTCCTTCGGCAAAAATGCGGATGGCGGTACCGGGGAAAATGCGACTGCGGACTGAGCAATCCTCCCGGCAAGATCTCACTCCCGGAACGGAACAGGTCATGTTCATGCACGGCAGCCGATCCGCGCCCCGAAACATCCTCACATCGACGCTGGTGACGGCGTTCTCGCTGATGCTGGCAGGATGTGGACGGGAAACCGAAACCAAGGACGCATCTCCGCCGCGGATCGTACGCACAGCGACCGTAGAAAAACGCAAGGTCACAACGCCGCTGACATTCTCCGGACGGGTCGAGGCAGAGGACGAGGTGAATGTCGCATTCCGGATCTCGGGACGATTGTTGAGTAATGACACCAAGATAGGCGACCGGGTCAAGGCCGGCCAGGTGCTGGCACGATTGGAGTCGCAGAATGAACTGAGCACGCTGCGGCAGGCGCAGGCCTCCCTTGCCGCCGCTCAGGGGCAATTGACCCAGGCGCGCAATCACTTCGATCGTCAGGAGACGCTGTTGGCGCAGGGGTGGACCACGCGCGTCAACTATGATGCCGCAACCCAGGCACGGCAAACCGCGCAATCGCAAGTCGATGCGGCCGAAGCGCAACTGAGTTCTGCGCATGACCTCGTTGGTTTCACTGAACTCAAGGCTGATGCACCCGGTGTGATAACAGCCACAGGTCCGGTCGCCGGCGAGGTCGTCCAGGTCGGGCAGATGATCGCCAGGATCGCACGGCAGGACGGTCGCGATGCGATCTTCGATGTCCCCGCTCAATTGATCAGGTCGGCCTCCACCGATCCAGAGATTACTGTCAGCTTGGCTGACGATCCGTCGATAACGGCGCAAGGGCGCATTCGCGAAGTCGCTGCACAGGCCAGTGCTGTGACCCGAACCTTCGAGGTCAAGGTCGGCCTGACGGATCCGCCAGCCGCGATGCGGTTGGGTGCGTCAGTGATAGGGCGAGTGAGTACCACCGCAGGGCCGATGATCGATATTCCATCTTCCGCACTGACTAGGATGAACGAGCAGCCCGCCGTATGGGTCGTCGACCCGGCCACCGCCACGGTCGCGGTGCGCAATGTGGACGTGCTGCGATTCGATGAAGCGCAGGCCATCATTTCCCAGGGGCTCGACATCGGCGAAATAGTTGTCACCGCCGGCGTTCAGGCGTTGCATCCGGGTCAGAAGGTCCGGATTCTTGGATCCGAGCCATGAGCGGAATTAATCTTTCCGACTGGGCTCTGAAACACCGTTCGCTGGTCGTCTATATGATGGTAATTGCGGTGGTCGGGGGGGCGCTGTCCTATTTCCGGTTGGGGCGCAACGAAGATCCCGCCTTCATCATCAAGACCATGGTCGTCCAGGCCGCGTGGCCCGGCGCAACTGTGGAAGAGACGATGAAGCAGGTGACTGAGCGCCTCGAACGTCACTTGCAGGAAACGCCGCATCTGGACTTCCTGCGGAGCTTCACAAGGGCCGGTGTCGCGACCGTCTTTGTAAATCTGAAGGGGAACGCGAATGCGAAACAGGTGGCCGACACCTGGTACCACGTACGAAAGACGATCGGAGACATGCGCCATACACTACCCGCAGGCGTGATCGGGCCGGGGTTTAATGACGAATTCGGTGATACATTCGGCATCATCTATGGCTTTACCAGTGACGGCTTCACTCAGCGCGAGTTGCGCGATCGGGTCGAGGACATCCGCTCAAGGCTGCTTCTCGTACCTGACGTGTCAAAGATTGAGCTTCTGGGCGAACAGGATGAAGTGATCTTCGTCGAGTTCTCCACGAAGGAGCTCGCGGCCCTCGGAATTGATCGGTCCGCTCTTATTGCGGCGCTCCAGTCGCAAAACATCGTGCGTCCGGCGGGAACGATTCAGACAGGCTTGGAAAGCATCTCGATTCGGGTATCAGGCAGCTTCCAGTCGGAGCAGGACATCGCCAACATCAATTTTTCCGCCGGCGGCCGCATGCTTCGCCTGAGCGATATTGCGCAGGTGCGACGCGGCTACACGGATCCGCCCCAGCCGATGTTTCGGATCAATGGCAAACCGGCAATAGGCCTTGCAATCGCCATGCGGGATGGCGGCGACATTCTCGCGCTCGGCGCCAATATTAGAAAGGCAATGGCGCAAATCACCGCGGATCTCCCCATTGGAATTGAGCCCAGCCTGGTCGCGGACCAGCCCGTTGTCGTCGACCAGGCGATCCGCGAGTTTACGGTCTCGCTGATGCAGGCGATCGGCATCATCATGGTGGTGAGTTTCATCAGCCTGGGCGTACGACCCGGCCTGATCATCGCGCTGGCCATACCGTTCACGCTGGCGATCGTGTTTCCGATCATGGGACTTCTCAGCATCGATATGCAGCGAATATCGCTTGGCGCGCTCATCATTGCGCTCGCATTGCTGGTCGACGATGCGATGACCACGACCGATGCGACGCTCAGTCAGCTCGCAGAGGGCGCCAGTAAGATCGAGGCGGCAACTTTCGCATATCGGACCCATGCAATGGCGATGCTCGCGGGCACGCTGGTGACGATAGCGGGCTTTATACCGGTCGGCTTTGCCGCGAGTTCCGCCGGTGAATACACGTTCTCGCTCTTCGCCGTGGTCACGATCGCACTGCTGGTTTCCTGGTTCGTTGCGGTCATTTTCACGCCACTGCTCGGAGCAGCGATCCTTGTTCCACCGAAGCAGACAAGTACGGCGGATCCGGGCAGGATCTTCCGCATGTATCGGAGTTTCCTGACTTTCGCGATGCGCGCGAAATGGCTGACGATCGCGATCTCCTTGGCGCTCTTCGTTTGTTCGGTGCTTGCGCTGCCGCTCATCCCGCGACAGTTCTTTCCATCGTCGGACCGTCCTGAATTGCTCGTGGACCTGAGCTTGCCGCAGAACTCGTCAATCCACGCGAGCGAGGCTGCGGCAAAGCGCCTGGATGCTGCCCTTTCGACCGATGCCGATGTGGCGCGGTGGAGCACCTATGTCGGGCGCGGCGCCATCCGCTTCTATTTGCCCCTTAATGTTCAGCTCCCGAACGATTTCTTCACGCAGGCCGTGGTGATCGCTAAGGATGTCGCTGCACGCGAGCGCCTGCATTCCAAGCTCGAAAAGCTGCTCGCGCAGGAGTTTCCTAACGCGATTGCGTTCGTTTCTCCGCTTGAGCTCGGACCGCCGGTTGGATGGCCGGTGCAGTATCGGGTCAGTGGGCCCGACGTGGAGCGGGTGCGCGAAATCGCGCTCAAAGTCGGACAGATCGTAGCCTCCAGTCCGGACACCAAACAGGTGAATTTCGATTGGATGGAACCCAATCGCCAAGTGCGTATTCGCGTGGACCAGAACGAGGCTCGCCTTCTCGGCCTCAGTTCGCAAGCGATCGCGACAGTCCTGAATACGGTCATATCCGGCACACCCATTACCCAGGTTCGCGACGATATCTATCTGGTCAATGTGGTGGCGCGCGCGACCAACGAGCAGAGGGGCTCGCTGGACGGTCTGCGCAACTTGCAGGTGGCGCTGCCGGGTGGGCAGACTGTTCCTCTCAGCCAGTTCGCCTCCTTCGAATATGACCAGGAGTTTCCGCTCGTCTGGCGGCGCGACCGCGTTCCGACCCTGACGGTTCAGGCTGCCATTGCCGGTGACAAGCTGCCGGAGAGCGTGGTTACGTCGCTCTCGATGGCGATCGAGAACTTCAGAAAGAGCCTTCCTTCGGGGTACAGCGTCGTCGTGGGTGGCACCGTGGAGGAAAGTCAGAAGTCGCAGGCGTCTGTGCTGGCGGTGGTGCCGGTGATGCTGTTCGTCATGTTTACCGTCCTCATGGTGCAGCTCCAGAGCTTTCCGAGACTGTTCATGGTGCTCAGCGTGGCGCCGCTCGGCCTTATCGGCGTGGTTGCAGCGTTGATGCTGTCCGGCAGGCCCCTGGGTTTTGTCGCCATTCTCGGCGTACTCGCGCTGCTCGGCATGATCAGCAAGAACGCGGTCATTCTGATCGGTCAGATCGACGCCGAACGCGCTTTGGGCAAGACGGCCTGGGACGCTGCGGTGGATGCCAGCAGCTCCCGTTTTCGGCCGATCATGTTGACGGCCGTATCGACTGTTCTCGGGATGATTCCAATCGCGCCAACAGTATTCTGGGGACCGATGGCATTCGCGATCATGGGCGGACTCCTGGTCGCCACCGTTCTGACGCTGGTCTTCCTGCCGACGCTGTATGTAGCCTGGTTTGCGCGGGACGAGAAAGAGCAACCGTCCGCGGGATCGCGCCCGGCCTGACGGCCGCTAAAATCGGAGCAGCCAAGGCACCAGCGCCAGGGTCGTTACCATCACGACGACGGTAAAAGGGACACCAATCTTCAAGAAATCGCCGAAACCGTAATTGCCCGGTCCGACCACCAAGGTGTTCACCGGCGAAGACACAGGCGTCATGAAGGCGGCCGAGGCCGCGATGGCGATAGTCATCGCGAAGGGATACGGCGAGGCGCCGATGTCCTTCGCGACAGCGAGCGCTACTGGCGCCATGAGCACCGCGGTCGCCGTATTCGAGATGAACAGGCCAAGCGCAGCCGTGATCACGAAGAGCAGCGCCAACAGGACTCGCGGTGATGCCTCGCCCGCAAGATGCGTCACCGCGTCGGCGGCGAGATCGACGCCACCGGTTCGTTGCAGCGCCAGCGAAAAGGGCAGCATGCCGACAATAAGAACCAGGCTCTTCCAGTTGATCGAGGCATAGGCACTGTTGAAATCCACGCAGCCCAGCAACCCCATCAGCAAGCAGCCGATCAGAACCGCGTGCACGTTCGGCACCACACCGCTGACCATCATACCGACCGTCAAAGCCAGCACCGCCAGAGCCTGAGGTGCGAGGTTCGCGGCCGGGAGAACCTCTTTGTGCTCGGTCGGTAGGTTCAGGACGACAAGATCCGAGAATTCGGATCGCAGCTTGCGGATGTCAGACCAGAAGCCGGTCAGCAGAAGGGTGTCACCGACCTTCAAGGTCTCATCGAGCAGCCCCTGGCTCACGACCTCGCGACCGTGCCGCAACCCCAGCACCGTCAATCCCATTTCGCTGCGCACCCGCGCTTGCAAAATGCTCTGGCCAATCAGCTTGGACTCCGCCGGGACGATGACTTCGACCATGCCGATCTCCTGCGAACGATCGGTGAAGTAGCCGCAATCGCCCAAAGGGAGCTTTTCGACCATATAGTCATTCAGCATCCGGTTGGTTTCGGCAGGGGACGCGATGACGTCGAGCAGCAAGATCTGCCCCGCGGCGAGCTCGGTCCTTGCGTTCGGGCGGATCGCCTCGGACCCGAAGCGGCTGGGAAGCTCGATGGCGAGCAGATTTACGCCACTGTTCCGGAGCGGGAGCTCTTCCAGGCGCTTGCCGACCAGCGGCGAGTCAGTCAGCACGCGTACGCGCAAGGCGCGATCGGTGAGGCCATACTGCGTTACCCAATCAAGCAAGTTCGGCTGACGGCGCTCGCCGTCCACACGCTTGGCGGAGACGGGCAGAAACCGCCGCGCGAACAGCATATAGGCAATGCCGAGCGCCAGGAATGTGAGCCCAAAGGGCGTGAAGCTGAAAAAGCCGAAGCCTGCCGCACCCTGGCGGATCAGCTCGGCGTTGACCACGAGATTCGGCGCCGTCGCAACGAGGGTGAGCATGCCACTGATCAGGGCCGCAAAGCTCAAGGGCATCATCAGCTGGCTCGGCGCGGCACCCGTGTTCTGACAGATGCGCAGCACGACCGGGATGAAGATGGCCACCACGGCCGTCGAACTCATGAATGCACCGAGCCCGCTGACCGCGAGCATCAGTAGCACCAGCATGCGCGTCTCGCTGCTGCCGGCGGTCGCGTTCAGCCAATCGCCGAGGCGACGCGCCACACCGGTGCGCACCAGCCCTTCTCCGATCACGAAGAGGCCCGCGATCAGCACGATGCTGGGATCACTGAACCCCGCCAGCGCCTCGTTGATGGTAATCACCCCAGTAAATGGCATGATCACGATCATCAGCAGCGCGACCGCATCCATGCGCGGGCGATTGGCCATAAACATCACGATCGCGGCCGCAAGCAGCAGAAGAACCAAAGCAAGATTGGTGTTCATGCGGAAATACCCGGTCGGTTAAGACGCAAACCAATCATCCTGCGCAAACTGCTCATCCTGCGAATGGCCAGAGCATGGGCACGAGAAACGTGCCTACCAGGAAGAACCAGAGCAGCAACGGTAGACCCATCCTCCAGAAATCACCAAATCGATAGCCGCCGGGGCCCTGCACCATGAGGCTCGCTGAGGCGGCGATTGGCGTAAGAAAGGAAGCGGCCGCAGCCACCGCCACAGTCACCAGCGCGGTGCGCGGCGAGACACCGACGGCTTCCGCGGAGGCAATCGCTATCGGAATGACGATGAGTGTCGTCGCTGTGCTGCTGATCAACTGGCCGATTAGCGCCGTGAGCAAAAACAGCCCCGCCAGCAGCGCGTACGGGCTCGCATTGCCGACAATGGCAACGAGTGTATCGGCGATGAGATAGGCTGCACCCGTCTTGTACATGGCGGTCGAGAGCGGGATCAGCGAAGCGATCATGATTAGCACGTTCCAGTTAATCGCCCGATAGGCTCGTTCGATCTTGAGTACGCGCAACAGGATCACCGCGCAGGCCGCCGCCAATCCAGCGACGACTCTTGGCACGACGCCCGTCGCTAGCAGCGTAACCATGACCGCGAGAATGACAATGGCGCGTATGGAGCCGGTGCCCAGGGGCCTGGCCTGGCTGCGGATCATGTCAGGGGCAGCAACGACGAGCACGTTGGGATCTCGCCCGTACTCCTCGAGCGCTTCCCAACGGCCTTGCAGCAACAGCGTGTCACCCGCCGCAAGAACGGTTTCGCCCGGTCCGAGATTCTCGCCGCCGCGTTGAACGCCTAGGATAATCAGATCGCCACTTTCGGTGACCATGCCGGGGAAGACGGTCTCACCGATCAGGCGAGAGCGGGGCGGCAGCACCACCTCGGAAAAGCCATGGCTATCGTTGAACAGTGCCTCCCGCATTTTGCCGATCGTCTCCTGGCAGGGCGTCAGGCCATGCTGCTCGGCGAACGCGTCCATCGCCGCCTGCTCACCGCGCATGATGAGCCGATCGCCTTCCACGAGAGAATGTTGCCACGAGATGCTGTTCTGGCGGCGAGGGCGAATAGCGATGAAGCTGAGCTCCGGGTGGTTCTCGCGCTCCAGCCGCGATTCCAGCACCGCCTGCAACGTGCCGCGATAGGGCGAGGCGGCGGTGATCTCGAGCTGGTACACCTGGTCAAACAGCTTGTATTGCTCGGTCAGCATGCGCGAATGGTGGCTCAGATCCTCCGGCATCTCCCGGCTAGTGCGCACCGGCAGCAGCATATCGCCGAAAAGAATCACGATGGCCACGGTGCCTGCCAGGAGCGGTACGCCGATCACCGTCATCTCGAAAAAGCCGAAGGGCGCGAGACCGACATCGCTCGCCGCGTCGGAAAGCAGCACGTTCACAAGGCTTCCGGTCAGTACCAGCATCGAACCCGAATAGGAGGCGAAGGCGAGAGGCATCATGAGTTGCGCAGGCGGCCGCTTGAGCCGGACGGAGACGATCACCAGCATGGGCAGCAGGGCAGCCACTGCGCCACCCGAGCCGATCAGCGCCGTGAGAAAGGCCACTAGCAGCATCGACAGCACCAACAGGCGTGTCCGGCTTTCGCCTGCGTAACGGATCAGCACCTGGCCTGCCCACGTGGTGACGCCGGACGAATCCAGGCTGGCACTCACCACGAAGAGCGAAGCAATGAAGAGTATCGTGGTGTCGCCGAAACCTGCCAGCGCCTCGGGGAGCTCCAGAATGCCGGTCGCGTAAAGCACGAGTGTCGCACTTAGCGCCACGACCGCGACTGGCACCCAGTTCGAGACGAACAGCAGCACCATCGTGGCGATGATGGCAAAGGTAATGAGTATATGCGGCGTCATCGCACCTCGCGAGGGCGGTCTGGCCCGGAGCCAGCGCTGCTTGCCCGTGCCGCTCTACCGCGACAGCGCTTCCAGAATACGTGCCCAGGAGCGGATGCCCTTATGGAAGCTCTTGAGATTGTACTTCTCGTTCGGGCTGTGGATGCGGTCATCCTCGAGGCCGAAGCCCGCAAGCACTACGTCCATGCCCAGCGATTGTTTGAGCTGATGGGTCACGGGAATGGAGCCGCCACCGCCGATGAAGACTGCGGGCTTGCCCCATTCGGCCGTCAGTGCGTCGCGCGCCTTGCCGAAGGCCGGGGCCTCGATCGGGAAGCGGATCGCCTGACCCGCGCCATGCTCCAGGAATTCCACACGGCAATCGGCCGGGACGCGTGCATGCACATGCTCCCGGAAGGCTTTGCGGATGGCATGGGGGTCCTGATCGAAAACCAGGCGGAAAGACACCTTTGCCGATGCCATGGCGGGAATCACGGTCTTGAAGCCGGCCCCCTGGTAGCCGCCGCCCATGCCGTTGATTTCGCAGGTCGGGCGCGACCAGACCATCTCCAGCGCGTCGCGGCCCTTCTCGCCGGCGGGAATCGAAAGCCCGATAGCGCCGAGGAAGGACTTTGCGCTGAAGTTCAGGCTGTCCCATTGCTCGCGCAGCGCCTTGGGAAGTTCCGGTACGCCGTCATAGAAGCCGCGCAGCGTGACGCGTCCGTTGTCGTCGTGCAGGTCAGAGAGGATGCGGGCGAGGATGCGGTTCGGATTGGCCGCGGCCGAACCATAGAAGCCCGAGTGCAGGTCGCGGTCGGCGGCGTGTATGATGACCTCTTCACCGCAGAGTCCGCGCAGCATAGTCTGGATCGCCGGCGTCTCGTGGTCCCACATGTTGGTGTCGCAGATCAGGCCGATATCTGCGCGCAACTCCGCGGCATGGGCATCGAGAAAGCCCGGCAGGTTCACGCCACCGGATTCCTCTTCGCCCTCCAGCAGGATCGAAACCGGAATCGGCAGTTTGCCGGTGACCGCCTTCCAGGCGCGGCAGGCCTCGACAAAGGCCATGAGTTGCCCTTTGTCGTCCGCGGCGCCGCGGCCCGTGATGATCTTCGCGCCATCGGGCATCGTCTGGATAGACGGGTCAAAGGGATCGCGCTCCCAGAGCTCGAGCGGATCGACCGGCTGCACATCGTAATGGCCGTAGAACAGTGCCGAGGGACCGGGCACGCTGCGGTCATGTGCCACGACCATCGGGTGCCCCGGTGTCGGGCGCACCGAGGCGTCGAAGCCAATGCTTTTGAGGTCGGCCACGTGCCATTCGGCATTGGCCGTACATTCGGCCTTGTAAGCCGGATCGGTTGAAATCGACTTGATGCGCAGGATCGCGAACAGACGCTCGAGAGCCGCATCGAGATTTGCGTCGACGTTGGACAGGACATCATCGAGCTTGGTCATGGAGCCCTCCGGAGGGTCTTCTGAGCCGTTGGTCAGTACGCGGGCGCGATCGCCACATTGTCCGTCGTAGCAAACGCTGTTTCTTGCCAGGAGGTTACGATTGCTATTCGTTCCTTCCGCGCTTACGCGGCGCCGGGTCGGGAATTTCGCCTGGCAGGAAGTTGGGCAGCTTCCCTGCCGGGAAAATCGCAAGCAAGGCAACGCCAGCCATGATGAGGAGGCCAATTTTCAAAGCACGCAATCGCACGACAGTGTTGACGCGCACCGCTTCCGCCACTTGAGCCGGAGAGGCCGTGGTTTGCTCCATCACGCTCTGCAGCCGGTCATTGCTGATGAAGGTGATGTTATCCAGGTCCAGCTGCGCCTGTATCTCAGGCGGCAGTTTTGGATTTTCGGCGATGGTCCGCAAAACAGCGGCGCTTAACAGGCCGACGAGGAGTGCCCCGGCCACCGCTGTGCCGACGGCCGCGGCGAGATTGTTGGTCGTGCCGCGCAGCGAGCCGACGTCGCCCGCGAGCTCTTTCGGCGAAGCCGTGACCAGCACGTTGAACAGCAGTGTGACCAGCGATCCCTGTCCAATGCCGAAAATCACCAGCCCAAGGAGAACCGGGACGGCGCTCCAATCATTCCTCACGACAAAGGCGAGCCAAAGGAGCGCCACAGTGCAGAGTATGAAGCCATAGCGTCCGATCTGCCTCGGCGTGAACCGACCATAGAACCGCACGATCAGCATCGCAGCGAAGAAGACGGTGAGGTTGAAGGGCATCATGGCGATTGTTGTCGCCAGCGGCGTGCGCCCCTGCACGATCTGGATGTATAATGGAACCGAGAAATTGAGCATCGCTTCCAGCGCTACGACAGCAAACATCGCATACACCGCCGCCCGCTCCTGCGGGGAGTCGATCACCTCGAGCGCTAGAAGCGGCGTCTTCCCCGCAGCCTGCTGTCTGTGGGTCCAACTTAGAAAACCCTGACCGAACACGATACCCATCACGATCATGATCGGGGCGGGAGATACGCCAAAGAGGTCGAATGGCGCATTGGGCCCCGCCAATCCCAGCCCCCACCGATTGAGGTTGTTGAAACCGAAGCTGATCAGAATGATGGCTGCGGCAGCGAGAATGACACCCACGAAATCGATCCGGACCTCCGGACGCGCCTCATCGGGCTTGAGACGAAAGCTCAAAAGGAAAACCACAGCCGACACGGCGATCAGAATCCCGAACGCAGGGCGCCATCCGATGAATGTGCCTAGAGTACCGCCGATGACAAACGCCAGAACGCCCGCAGCGGCGCGCGCGGAACCCAATGCGCCAACGGCTGTTGCCTGCTGTCGCCCCTTGTAGTTTTCCGCGATAAGCGCGACCAACGACGGTACGATCACCGCACCAGCCGCGCCGGACAAGGACTGCGCAGTAATCATGAGATCCGCGTTTGGACTGAACGTCATCAATACCTGCGCGGCGCCGAACACGGCAACGGCAACGCGGAATACGTGCGTCGCCCCGTAGCGCTGTGTCAGCTTCGCACCGAGCATGACGAAGCCGGCAACAAGCATCGAATAAGCCACGATACCGGTGGCGACAGTCGTGGGCGGAACGCCAAAACTGTTGACCATCCCTCCCAGCGCAACTGGCAAGGAGGCGACGTTGAAAGACATGATCATCTGGCCGAGGGCGATGGTGATCATCGGCACCCAGGATGCATTCTCTTCTTCGACGGAGTGAACCGTCGTCGCAGATGCCATCGTCATGGCGTGTCCCCTGTCATTTTTTCTGAAGTCCAGCCACAGTCAGTGCGGGCTGAATCTCCGACAATTGCAAACCTACGCTTCCGGGTTGGACATGAATAAATCCATGCCCAGCCGCTGCGACAGATACTTCGCTACAAGCTGTCCCTTGACGCTGTTTCCGGCGCTGTCAAGCGGCGGCGCAAAGGTCCCCAGACCGCCCTTTCCGGGGGAGACCGTGACGATCCCGCCGCCGATGCCGCTCTTGCCCGGTAGCCCGACATCGTAAAGCCAATCGCCTGATGTCTCGTACATTCCGGCAGTCGTCATGACGGCCAGTGCGTAGTGGCAGACCGACGGATCGACCACGCGCACTTTCGTGATGGGGTTCACGCCACCGTCCGCCAAAGTCGCACCCATCACCGCCAGATCCTTGGCACTCACATTCAGCGCGCATTGTCTGGTGTAAAGATCTGTCGCCTCTGCCGGATCACAGTAAATCCGTTCGAAACTCTGGAGCAGGCGGGCGATGCTCTGGTTTCGGAAGTTGGTCTCCGTCGCCGAGGCATAAACCTCGTCGTTAAGCGCAAGCGGACGTCCGGCGAACTGTGACAATCCGTCGTGGATGAACTTCCATTTCGCATCAGCCGTTGCTCCCGGGACGAGGCTTGTCGTCGCAATCGCGCCCGCATTCACCATCGGATTTGTGCGGCCATCGGGGTTACGTTCGACCGCAGCGAGCGAGTTGAACGGAAGGCCGGTTGCGTTCGCTCCAAGCTTCTGGCGTGCCTGCGCCGCGCCGAGGACCTGACAGACCAATGCAAAGATGAACGGCTTGGAAACGCTCATGATCGAGAACTCGTATTCGGCCGCCCCCACAGCGTAGACCGCGCCGTTGGTGCCGACCACGCAAACGCCGAACAGGTCGCTCGGTACTTCGGCGAGCGCGGGATATACTTGAGAGTTCTTGCCGTCCGTATTTGATTTGTAGCGCGCGTACACCTCGTCGATCAGCGAGATGACTTCCGCTTCGGCCGGCAAGTGTCCGGTTGATACGTAGGAATAGTTGTTGTCGGCATCGGCGTTCGCATTCATAGCGCGTTCCAAGCCTCCATAATGAGAAGCACCGAGGGAGCCCCGACATGTGTCGGGTCAAACGCTCCTCACTCGCCGTTTTCGTTCACTGCCTTTAGCGAGGCCCAACGGACCGTCATCTAACGTTGATTTTCCTTGGCGAACAATCAGGCCATTTACCCGGACATCTCGGGGTTTTTCCGGGTTAGGGCTGCCTCGCGCCTCATAATCCCCAAGGCAAGCCCAGCAGGTACCAGACAACGAACAGCACGGTCCAAATGATGGCCATCCAGAGAGTGTACGGCAACATCAGCGCGACAACCGTCCCGACGCCCGCTTTCTTGTCGTAAATCTGGGCAAATCCGACCACCATGGCAAAGTAGGCATTGAGCGGGGTAATCGCGTTGATCGGCGAGTCGCCGACGCGGTAGGCGGCCAGGACGGCCGCGGGATCAACGTTAAGCTGCACGAACACCGGCACGAAGACCGGCGCGAAGATGGCCCATTTGGCGATCGCCGGCGTGAACACGAAGTCCAGGATCATGACGACTATGATGAAGCCAACCAGCAGCCACAGCGTGCCGATATTCGCGCTCTTCAAGACATCGGCCATCGTCAGGGCCATCAACGTTGGAATGTTGCTATAGTTGAAGTAGTCGACGAACTGGCTGATGACGACGAAGAGGAGGATGGTGCCGCTCAGCGAAGCCACCGCCTTGGTCATGGCCGCGATGACGGCCGTGGAGCTATTCACCGTCTTCGCGCCGATGCCGTATGCGATCCCGGTTGCAAGGAACAGCACCATGATAACCCCGATCAGGCCGTTCATGAATGGTGAGTTGCCGATCAGGACGCCCGTGGTCGGATTGCGCAGGGGCGCGCCCGACGGAACCGTTAACAGAAGGAACAGGATCACGACCCCGAGCAGCGCAAAGCCGCTGTACCTCAGCCCACGCGACTCGTCGGCGGAAAGCTGCCCTCCGTTCGCCTCCGGCTGAGTGTTGGCGGTCTTCTCGGCCTGGTAAGCGCCCAGCCGTGGCTCGATGATCCGGTTGTTGATGAGCGCGATGACGATGGTCAGGACAACAACGGAGGCGATCGAGAACGAGACGTTGGCGGTCAGATCCAGCGACGTGGTGGGGTTGACCATGTGGATTGCGTCGTTGGTGATTTCCGTCAGAACGGCATCAAGCGGCTTGATGATCATGTTCACGGTGAATGCACCGGCGACTGCGGCAAATCCCACAGCGAGCCCGGCGAGAGGATGCCGGCCAACGCTCAAGAAGGCGGCGCCGGCCAACGGGATCAACACCACATAGCCGGCGTCTGCGGCAATGCTGGACAAGATGCCGACGAACGCGACGATGTAAACGAGTGCCCAACTCGGAGAGACGGCCACGAGTTTTCGGATCAACGCGTTGATCAGGCCGGCTTCCTCGGCGACGCCGACGCCCATCATGGCGACGATCAACAGCCCAACCGCGGTGAAACCCATGAGGTTTGGCACGAGCCGGGTGTAAATATGACGAATTCCATCCGCCGTCAGCAGGCTATTGGCGGCAGAGGTCGCGGTCTCGATCTTGTGAGTATCCGGGTTGATGACCTGATAGGTGACGCTTGCCCCCAACATGTAGAGTAAGTGAGACAGCACCAACACGATGGCGATGAGGATCAGAAATATCACGACCGGGTGCGGGACGCTGTTTCCGACACGTTCGACAGTGTCGAGGGCTCTTTGCGTCATCGTCTTCGATGGCGGCGTGTTCGTGGCGTCACTGCGCGCGCTCATGTCGGAAATCCTCCCGCTCCATTAGCGACGGCTGGAGCGGCGCTGGTACCATGATGATCCGTGCTATGAGAACAGCGAGGAAGGATCGGACGCCAATGCGCGCTCGAAACCGCTGATCTCGTAATCAACGCGACGACCCCGCTACTCCTCTGACGAAGATGTCAGCGCCATCGCCGCGAGTGCGGCGACGATCTGAAAGGACCATGGAGGCACGGAGGCCTCTCGGGAGAGGATTGCTCATCCTTTCGCGATCTGTCCGTTCACACGCTGCCTTACGAACAATCAATAAGGCGCATCAAAATCCGGCTGAATACCGAATGCGCCTAGATTGTTCCGGGGCAATTACCGACCCGAACGAACGTCTGTGTCAGCAAGGCTTCCATGTCTGCCTGCGAAGCAACAAGACTGTCTTCAAAACCGCACAGTGGCCGAGCCAAGGATGCGATTGGCGGTACCAGAGCCGGTGCTGACCGGGGCTGTTGCTGCGGTGCCGCCGTACACGTCCCGATGGGAGTAGACATATTCAAGACCGACGTCGAGCCATCCGGTCCCGACGCTGTTGCCACGAAGCTCGGCGAACGGGCTCCAGATCAAATTGACGATCCCCTGCTGCATGGTGCTGTTCAACGACGTCGCCGAGGCAGATCCTGGCACGAACAATTGCGCATAGGACGGATATTGCTGCCATGCGTAGGAGTAGACGAAATTGCTGCGTAATTGCGGTGTCCAGAAGCGGCGGTAGCCTGCGCTCGCGCCATAGGTCGGCAGGGCGTCGAGGCTGGGATCGACAACGCCGGGCAGGCCGATGTTGGACAGCGCATCCTGGCCGAAGGTATTGGCGCCGAAATAGCGCCCGATGCCTTGGCCGTAATAGGCCATGCCAACCAGCTCGTCCGGACCGAAAGCTGGTGACAGCCATCGCATTGGGAAGCGACCGCTACCTGCGACACCCCAACCGGCGGTATTGCGCTCGACCGCCGGCGGCGCCGCCGCCGTACCAGCCGTGCGGATGGTGAGATCGCGCAGCAGGCCGCGCAGGTCGAGGCCCAGGCCATCGTTCCGGTATTCGAGCCGGCCGAGTAGATCGGGCACGGAGGCAAATGACGGGCTCAATCCACCAAAGCCAGCCGGGGTGCTGATCTGCGTGAATACGCCTGCCGCGGACGTGTACTGCGTATCCGGCATCTCGATCGAAACGTGCCCGGTCAATCCCGGAGCCAATGTCGCGGTCGCCCGAACCTGCGCCTGGCGCACGAATGACTGGTTGAGATTGGTCGAGAAGTTCACGGTTTCATAGACGCCCTCGTTCCACAGGCTGTTCGCCCAGCCGACCAGGACACGAAACTGTTCGCTGCCGACCTCGCCCCAGGCCTGGCGGAGCCGAAAGACCGCATTGGGTGAGGCTGCCGTGCCCCCGCCGAAGTCGCCTTCAAAGCGGGTTTCGAGAGTGCCCCAGGCGGTCGCCGTGCGCGTATCCATACCGATGCGGCTGAACCGGGCGGACAATCCGGTATCGCCTCCCTGGATGTCGGCGGGGCTTCCGGAAAGCGGAATGGTTTGCACTGTCGGCGCATCGGACTGATTGCGGCCATTGAAGTCGTGGTAGCCATTGACGTTCGCGAAACCGTAGAATCGCACTTCGGACTGCGAACCCGGGATGCGCAAGGACAAACCCGGGAGATCGGAACGCAGCGCGTCCTCGCCTTCGCCGTCGAACTGACTGCCCATCGGTTCGGGCGGACGCAGGCCCGGAATGGGCGCCGCCGCGGCTTGTGGAGGGACCGCAGCACTCGCAGTCATTCGCGGCTCAGTCGACGCAACCGGAATCGCAGGCGGCTTTTGCCCGGCGGTCGGTGCGACGATGTCACGACGTGCGGTGGCGGCTTGGGACTTCGAATGCTTATCGCGCGTTTCGAGTTCGTCGACGCGATGGCGCAGCGCGCTGATCAGCTTGTCACCTTCTGTTGCGCGGGCTTGCAGCGCATCGAGACGGCGCATCAACTCTTCCATGGAAGGTTTCTGCTCCTGACTGGCGGGTGTCTGCGCCAAAGACGGACCGGCAAATATTGCGATTGATGCAACGCCACAAAGCGCTCGGAATGTTCGCACGCAAGCCTCCTGTTGGCACGTTCAGGGCACATCGAGTTTTGCGCTTGATTTCAGCGATCGCAAGCCGGCTCCATCGAAGGTCGAAATTTTCGGCGAGATTGTGCCATTTCGGTTGTACCGCAGCGCAGTTGCATCGCGCTCGGTCGGCTCAACATCATCCTGCAGCGCAGAAAGCGATCTCAGGATAGGGACGGGTGCGTGAAATCGAAATGGCTCACAATCCCACCACTGTGCGCTGCATCCTGTATCGTCGCGTCTTGGGTGTCGCCGCCATATTTGCGTGGCACGAACTGCACAGTCACATGCCGGAATTCATGTCAGCCATGCGAGGTTTTGGTCCTCGGAGAATACAACCTGCTGGCTGAGGGTAAGATCGAGCGTATAATCCGGTCTCTCCCCTAGGGCGTTTCCTGTAGTCCAGTGATCGATGTTGGGACGACTGGAGAGGGGGAGCTTCGAGATTGAGCGTTGAGTTCGACCTCGAAAACGACCCGGAAAGTTGGGTGCGTACCGTGAAGCCACACAGTTCTCCTGCTTGCGAGCCGGCGCGTCCCTTTATCGACGATCACCTGATTGGCCAGGACGCAACTGGCGATCGCTCATATTGGACACACTCCGAAGAGCTCCTTTTCGCGGTCCGCCCCTCACGTGGCGGGCGCTTCGTGTACGAGGCAATCAATCAGGCCTTCGAGGCTCTCCTTGGAATGTCGCAGCAGGAGGTCCGAGAGCTGGACGTCTTCGAATGTCTTGCCAAGGAAGACGCCGAGCGTCTCTGTGAAATACTCCAGGCATGTCTTGCGGAAGGAGCCGAGACCAAAATCCAGCACAGTCTGATGCTCGGTGGCTTGCTGCGGGATGTCGAGACAACCGTTGTTCCGATCCTCCATCCCATGGCCGGCAATGCGGCCCGGTTGATTGGCGGTCATCGGTTACTCCACAAGGAGGGGCTCGACTGTGTGACTGAAGAGGCTGCTTTCCTTCACGGGGACGTCAGCCTGATGTCCATCCGCGAGGACATCCACCAGCGGATCGCATCGGAGCTTCATGATTCGACGTGCCAGGAGCTGGTTGCCGCCAGTCTTGGTGTGATGCGTGTCCGCACTTGCCTCGATAACCCGCGCGGCGTCGAGCGGCTTTGCGATGATATCGACGCGTCGATTGACGCGGCACTCAAGGAAATCCGTTCCCTGACCTATCTGCTCCACCCCCAGGATCTGACGGACCGGGGACTCAAGGCGACGATCGAGCAGCATGCCTTGGGGTTTGGTGCACGTACGTCGTTGCGGGTGAGCACGAGGATACCCGCCGCCGTCGATAAGCTACCTTACGCGAGCCAGCTCTCGGTGCTGCGGGTCATTCAGGAGGCGCTMACGAATATATTCCGCCACGCGAAGGCGACGGAGGTCAGAATCGTCGTCGAGGCGATCGAGGGTCACTTCCATCTGACGATCAGCGACAACGGGCGCGGTTTTCCGGTCGATCACACAAAACGTGGCAACGGTGCGATATCGCCCGGTGTCGGCATTCCCGCCATGAGAGCGAGACTTAAGCAGCTTGGGGGCACGTTCGAGATCCGGTCCGATCTTGCACCGCGACATTCCGGCACGACGCTGTGCGCGGTGTTCCCGCATGGTCTCATGACCAAAAGGCGCAGCCGGCGCGCGTCACTGAAATCATAAGCCAGCGTGTGCACGGAATGACGGAGATCAGGGACCCCGAGGGCAGGCAGTCTCTGTCCGTCGGTTCCCGGAGTTCCCTCCACGAAATGAAGGCTGATCGACGATGATCGTGTAGCGGTCCGATTTGGGCTGCGCGCGGGCAAGACCCGTCGATGTCTGATTGGAAACGCCGATGTTTGGTACATCCGCCCGGAGATATCAGGGTTTTGCAGGATAACCCATTGAAGGATAATCGGTAGATTGGCACACTTGACTGCTGGAAATCTCCATCCATTGCCCGACAGGTTCTGGGCCCGCATACGGGAACGACGCCGTGAAACGCATCGTGATTGCGGATGATCATGAAGTCGTACGTTCCGGGCTCCGAGCGATCGTTGAGACCCGCTCAGACTGGATCGTCAGCGGAGAGGCGACCAACGGCGAGCAGGCTGTGGCCGTGGCGGTGGAGACGCGTCCGGACGTCGTGATAGCCGACTATTCGATGCCGCTGATGAACGGACTTGAGGTCAGCCGCCGCCTCAAGTCGATGCACCTGCGCACCGAAGTATTGATCCTGACGATGCACGAGAATGAGGAATTGCTGACTGAAGCCATCCTGGCTGGCGTTCGCGGCTTCCTGTTCAAATCGGACGCCAGTAGGCACCTGATCTTTGCGATCGAGGCCTTGCTCGATGGCAGACCTTACTTCACGGGCGTTCTGTTGGAGAAGTTGCTCCACGAATACCAGGCCGGCAAGCAAAATACGTCCGACATGCTGCTCACCGCGCGCGAGCAGGGCGTTGTCCAGCTTATTGCAGAGGGACACACCAACAAGTCGATCGGCGTCATCCTGAAGCTGAGCGTAAAGACCGTCGAGACCCACCGCGCGTCAGCGATGCGCAAGCTCAGAATGTCATCGACGGCCGAGCTCGTCCGCTACGCCGTTCGCAGGAAGCTCGTCAATCCTTGACGGAGCTTTCAATGCGAGTCGCCGCCTCGCTAGCGATCAGCGACAACGCGTTCTCCCGTTGGAAATGCCGCGATTTTCGCTGGAGCGACAGCGGTGCTGTCAAGGTCCGGACTTGGGCAGACCCGCTCCAGGAGCATCCGGGCATTTCCTTCCAGCGGCCCGAGGCTCGAAAGCACGACGTTGATCTCCCGAATTCGACGATACAACGTCGAGCTCGGCACACTTGGCTGACCGGCAGCGCAATGACGGATTATGATCGTCCGACGGACGCCCATTTTCAGCCGCATAAGCCTGGGATGCGACCGGCAAGTCATTGAAACCGCAGCTGACTCTTAATCAGCGGGTCCCAGGTTCGAGCCCTGGTGCGCCCACCAAGCTTTTCAATAGCTTAGGGGTTTGTTACGGTCGTCATTCCGACAGACGCGCCGTGGCTATTCCGACAAACCGGCTGTCTTTGTTCTTTCTTCTCGCCGTTTCTTCGTGCCGGAAATTAGCTGTTTCCGTGTGCGCTTTGCATAGGTCGGCAACTGCCGCGACGAGCGATGGCGGCCGGCGGCTCTGAGCTCAGCGTCCATCAGATCGCTGTCGGCTCCCTCGGTAAAGCCGCCGTGGCGGAATGATGTGAAGGACAGCTCTTCACGGAGATCGGCTGCACGGACGATCTTCTTCACGACCCCGCGTAGGTAGCGAAGATCCTGCTTGGCTGTGATCCAGGGCAGCGGGGTAGGTGACCGCCGGTGCGAATGGTCGCGTCGAAAGACCAGGCCGCACACGGTCGTCTGCTTGATTTCGTCGAGCTCGGCCATCAGCTCCGGGAATAAGGTCTCCGCCAGTCTCATCGAACACTGCGAGCAGCAGCTTGCCATTGGTTAACTCCATCGCATGGGTTTTCCGCCGTTGGCCGCACTCTCCTGAGCAAGTATTGCGATACGCGTGGCGCGCAGGGCCTCGTTTGCCGCAATCTGCAAGGTCTCGCCGCGGGCGAGATGATCAAAGACGAAGCTGGCGGGCGAGGCGCCCACCGGCAGGTCGATTTCGCGCCGGGGTCTCGTCGCCGTCTCGACGAGCAGTCGATTTTCCGCGAACAGAACGTCAGCACGACCCTTTGTCCCGGAGATCCGCATGGCATAGTCGCCGTGCCGTGGCGATGCTTCGGGCTGGATCCAGTCAACTTCGATCGCGAATTCCGGTCCGCCATCGCAGGCGAGAATAGCACGCCCCAGCGCGGGAAAGTTCGTCGTGCCGGCAGCCGGGGTCGACGAAATCCAGCCGCTGATTGTGCCGCTGGTGTATCCCGTCAACCAAAGGGCCAGATCAATATCGTGGACCGTGAGGTCAGCGAGGATGCCGCCATAAGTTGATGGTTCGAACATCCACGCTGGACGTCGGCTTGGGACCAGCTTGTGCGGCCCGGTTGCAGTGATGGATACAATGTCTCCAAGTTGGCCGCTGTCGATCACGGATCGGAGTGCGAGCGTGACCGGATAAAACCGCTTCTCGAGCAGAAGAGTGAGCAAATTGCGCCCGGCGAGCGTCTCCTCGATAAGCGCAAGCTGGGCCAGGGTCACAGCCATGGGCTTGTCGGCGATCGCGAAGATGCCGCGGCGTAAAAGTTCGACGACGATTGGCGCGCGAAGACCGAATTCGGTGAAGACTGCTGCGGCCCGAACCCGATGCGCATCCAGAAGCGCATTCGGGTCGGCGTAGCCGGGCGTCTTGGTACGTCGTTCGAGCTCGGTGCGCCGCGCTGGGTCATGATCGGCGACGGCCACGACCCTGACGTCGGTTCTGACAGCGATCTCTGACAGCACGTATTCGACATGCGGGTGGGCTGCGCCGATGATGGCGATGTCGAGCATCTCGGAGCTAGCTGGCATGAATGGCCTCCGCTGCGATCTCATTGGGGCTGACGGCGCGACCTTCGGCAGCTGAGCGATAGATGGCGTCAACCAGTCTCGCAGCTTCGAATCCATCCCTGAACGTGCTCGCAGGCGGCCGTTGCTCCCGGACGGCGCGAACGAAGTCGCGCCATTGGGCGATATGTCCGCCGATCCCGATGGCCTTGGGATCGCTGGCGGCACTGCCAACCCCGGCCGCACTTGGCGGCTCCGCAATGCCGGGAAAATCCCAGCGCACGATGCTGTCGTTTGCGAGCTCGCAACTGCCGCGGTCCGTGAACAATCGAAGCATGGCCGGCCGTCCCGGAGGCAGCGCCGTACTCGTCACGATCACGCCGAGCGCGCCGGATGCGAAAGACAGCAGCGCCGCCGTCGTGTCCTCGACGGCGTGTGCGTGTCCGAGCGTCGTCGTCTTGCCTTGAACGCTATCGACGGCTCCGAACAGCCAGAGCATCAGGTCGAGATTGTGAACACCCTGATTGAACACCGAGCCGCCGCCATGCTCCGCTTCGCTGCGCCACGGCTTCTCCGCATAGTAGGCGTCGGAGCGGTACCAATGGATCGCCGCCTCGATCAGGCGCGGCTGTCCAAGATGACCCGCGTCGAGCAGAGCCTTGATCGCCTGGTGCTGCGGTTCGAGACGGCGCTGCGAAACCACACCGCACGTCAGTTGCGAGCGCTCGGCGGCGCGGACCAGGGACGCAGCCTCGGCCGGATCGACGCAGAGCGGCTTCTCGACCAGCACGTGCCGCCCCGCCTCGATCGCAGCAAGCGCGACGTCATGATGCGCGCCGCTCGGGGTGCAGACCACGACCGCGTCGATCCCGGCATTCGCCAGCATCGCCTCGGTGGTCGCGAATGCCGGAACGTCCTCGCCATTCATGCACGCAGCAATCTGCTCAGGCGTGCCGCCGGCGATCGCGGACAAGACGGTCTCGTCGAGCGCCCGTATTGCCCGCGCGTGTGTTTCGCCGATCGCTCCCGGACCGATCAACCCGATGCGAAGCCGGTTCATGTCTCAGTCCTCAAGAGTTGCAACGATAGGGTCGGCCCGCGACATAGACCGTCTCGGGCACGAGAGATTCATCCTCGCCGAGACGGAAGCGCAGCAGATCGGCCGGCGCTCCCACCGTCAGCGCAGGAAGGTTGAACGGGATACGCGGATTGACAGTTGCGAGCCTCAGCGCCTCTGCCAGGGTCAATCCGGCCATGCGTCTTGCCGTGGCTATTCCGAACACGAGGCTGACGGCTGCGCCCGCCAGAAATGATGTGCCGACGACTTCCAGCCGGCCGTTCGCCTTCAACTCGACCTTGCCGCCGATCGGCGCGTCGTAGACTCCGGGTGTGCAACCCGCGAGCGCGGCGGCATCGGACACCAGGATCGCTCGCTCCAGCCCCTTTGCGCGCAGCATGGACTTGAAGGTCTCGGGGGGAAGGTGATGGCCATCGGCGATGAAGCTCGCCCATAGCCTGTCCTCCGCCAGTTGCGACCAGATCGGGTTGGGATGTCGTGGCAGCGTGGCGGCGATGCCATTGCCAAGATGCGTCGACAACATTGCGCCCGCCGCGACGGCGGCGGAGATCTGATCCGGTGCGGCGTTTGTATGGCCGAGGGCAACACGGACGCCGCGCGCATGAAGGCCGCGCACATAGGCGTCCGTTTCCGGCCAATGCGGCGACAACGTCACGAGGCCGACGAGGTTTCCGCAGGCCGCCTGCCACGCATCGAACTCGCCGAGGCTCGGCGGCCTGACATGTTCGGCCGGATGCGCACCGCGCGGACCATCTTCTGGCGCGATGTGCGGGCCTTCAACATGCACGAAGGGCATTGCGTGCTTGAGAAACGGATCGCTATCACGCGCCTGCGCTATGGCGCGCAATGCATCGATGATCGCATTATGCGATGCCGTGATGAGCGTAGGGGCAAAACGCGACACCCCGCTGTTGTGGACGGCCGTGACGAGATCGCGGACCGTCCGGAGATCAGGGCGGCCATTGAGATCGTAGCCTGCAAAGCCGTTCAATTGCAGATCGAACAGGCCGAGCGACAGCCACAGCCCGTCATCGTCACCGCCGGGAACGATGTCCGTGATCCGGCCGTCCTGAATGACGATGGTGCGATTCTGTCCGGTCTCCGGATCGCGGCCCGAAACGCGCGTTGCCGGATCTGTCATGCGCGTACCGGTGTCAGTGAGAGCTGCGGCGGCGTGGAATCCTGGTCGAGATACAGCGCGCAACGTGGGTGCGTGCGGAGCGCGCTCGCCGGGCACTCGGTCCCGATCGGACCATATAGCGATCGTTCGACGGCGGCGCGTTTGGACGCGCCGGGCACGACGCAAAACAGCCGGTCGGCATCCAGGAGCCGGGGAATCGTCAGCGTGATTGCATGTGCCGGAACATCTCCGAGCGTCGGGAAGCACTCATCGTCAACCTGCTGCTGCCGGCACACTGCGTCGAGCTCGACGATCTTGACCGACTTGGTGTCGTGCAGATCGGCGACCGGCGGGTCATTGAAGGCGAGGTGACCGTTCACGCCGATTCCCAGGCAGATGATGTCGATCGGGGCTTCGCCGAGAAGGGCCGCATAGCGTGCTGCTTCCCGCTCCGGATCCGGCTCCTGCCCGATCAGGTGAACCGCGCCGAAAGCGATGCGCGAGAACAAGTGACGCGTCAGCCAAGCCCCGAAGCGCTCCGGCGCATCCGCGGGAAGTCCGAGATATTCGTCCATGTGGAAGGCTGTGACGCGCCGCCAGTCGATATCGCGCTCGCGAGCAAGGGCATCCAGCATCTCCGCCTGGCTCGGTGCCGCCGCGAAGATCATCCGCACGTTGCTCTGCCGTCCGAGGTGGTCGCGGAGCGCCGCAGCGACGTCCGCGGCGGCCGCCCGGCCCATCGCATCCCGCGTCTTAAACGTCGCGATTGAGGGAGTCACCGAAGCCGTCATGCTCATCCATGGTCTGCCGGGCCTGCACTTTACCCTCGAGCGGAGAGAATGTGATGCAACCGGTTGCATGTCAAGCTTGCGCCCCGGGCCCGGCCGGGGCATGTCTAGGTGAAGGCGATGCAGAGGAGGCGGCCTGCGGTGAAACGCGATTCCGATAGCGGCGGGGAGGGACGTCCATCGGTCGTGCCGACGATCAGTCAGGTCGCGAAGGCCTCCGGGGTTTCGCGTGCCACCGTATCGCGCGCCTTCTCGCGGCCGGAGATGCTGACCGAGGAGACCGTCCGGCGCGTCAAGGAAGTCGCGGGCAAGCTCGGTTATGTGCCGAACCAGGTCGCGCGTGCGCTTTCGACCGGACGCCACGGCAACGTCGCGCTCATCGTCTCGGATGTCGCGAACCCGTTCTTTCCACCGCTGATCAGGGCGGCGCAACTGCGCGCCGACCAGGCCGGGCTGTGCGTCTTCCTCGGCAATTCGGACGAGGATCCCGTGCGTGAGGAGTTGCTGGTCGGCCGCTTCATCGGCCAGGTGGAGGGGCTGGTCCTCGCCTCGTCGCGCCTGGACGAGGAGCATATCCGCCGTCATGCGACGCGCCGGCCGCTGGTGCTCATCAATCGCGATATCGAAGGCATTACGCGGGTCCTGATCGACACCGCGCCGGGTGTGGCGGCTGCGATCGCACATCTGGCCGAGCTGGGGCACCGGCACATCGCCTATGTCAGCGGCCCCACGACGTCGTGGTCGAACCAGCAACGGCGCAATGCCGTCCGGCGCGAGGCGGAGAAGCGCGGGCTCAAGGTGATCGCCGTGCCCGCGCGTCCACCCTCCTACGACACCGGCCGGCTGGCGGCCACCCAGATCGTCGCCAGCGGCGTCACCGCGGCGATCGCGTTCGACGACCTTGTCGCTCAAGGCCTGATGGCAGGGTTAGCTGCGCTCGGTGTCGAGGTGCCCAAATCGTTCAGTGTCGTCGGCTGTGACGACGTCCTCGGCGAAACAACCTATCCGCCGCTCACCACCGTGTCGGCGCGCTGCGCCGACGCCGGCGATGTCGCGGTCGGCCTGTTGCTCAGCCAGATGAATGGCGGCGTGTCGGGCGAGATTCGCCACAAGCTGAATTCCCATCTCGTCATTCGCGCCTCGACCGGTCCGGCCCCTTTGAAGCGGCGAGGCCGCTGACGATTTCATCAAGGGCCTTCGAAAGCGGCAACGGATCGCAATTGACACGCAACCGGTTGCATGCGAGCTTTTTCGCAGGATTTGTCCCATTCCGTATTGCGAGAATGACCCTCATGATGAGACCCGTCGGCAGGTTCGGCTACATCACGCGTCCCGAGGACAACATTCGCCCGGCGAATTCGGGGCGTCGGTCATGGATGTCGGCCGCGCTGTCGCTGGCGCTCGCTGTCGCCGTGCCGGCGTTTGCGTCTCCTGCTTCGGCGGAGAAGCTGACCATCTGGAGCGGGTGGCCTGATCTGGCTCCGTTCTACAAGCGCGTCGGCGACCAGCTGAAGAGCAAATACCCGGATCTCGAAATCAGCGTTGAGTCCATTGCGCTACGCGAGCACGAGAAGCGGCTGGCACTGTCGCTTCCATCGGGCGCGGCCGGGGACGTCATCGAGATGGAGGTCGAGGCGGCACGGTATCTCGAGGCCGGCCTCATCCCGGAGCCGCCGGCGTCGATCGTCGATTTCGTCAAAGCCAATTACGACATGACGCGCGTGAAGACCGCCATGTACGAGGGCAAGATCTTCGGTGTGCCGTTATTCCAGGGGCAGGGCGCGCTGTTCTACAACACCGAGATGTTCGCCAGGGCCGGCCTCGACGGTCCGCCCAAGACCATGGCCGACTACACCGCTTATGCGCAGAAGCTCGCGCAGCGCGATGCCTCCGGCGTGCCGACGGTGAGCGGATGGAGCTTGCGTCTCAGCGGCGGCGGCTCGGGCATCGCGGAGAAGTACTGGACCATTCTCTATAATCACGGCGGGACGCTGCTCGAGGAGAAGGGCGGAAAATGGCGCGCCGCCTATGCGAACGCAGCCGGCCGCGCCGCACTCAAGCAGTATCTCGACAACGTCGTGGTCTACCGTACCGTGACGCCCGAGATGAAGGCGGATGCGGAGGCCTTCGAGCTCGGCCAGACCGCGATGTTCATCCGGGAATCCTGGGTGATCGGCGACGTCGCCAAGAAGGCGCCCAATCTCAAATACGCCACGGCTCCACTGCCCAAGGGCACGCTGATGGTCCCGGTCGATCTCTACGTGCCGAACAAGGGACCCAAGAGCCAGATCGCCTGGGATTTCGTGCAAAAGGCCAACGAGCCGGAAAATCTGCTCTGGCTGCTCGAGAACACGGCCTGGGTCCCGAACCGCAAAGGCCTCGACTACTCCGCCGTGCTCAAGAAAATCCCGCAGCTCGACGCCTTCGTCAACACGCCGCCCGGCCACGTCTTCTTCACGGTCCCGGCGATCAGCCCTGCCAGCGAAATCCTCACCCGGCTCGCGGCGCGGCTGGAGAAGGCGTTCACCGACAAATCGCTGGCCGGCAACGACGCCGCGATCGATGCTTTCCTGAAGGCCGCGGCTGAGGAGAGCGACAAGATCCTGGCCCGGGAAGACCTGCTGGCCAAACCCTAGACTCCATCGACAAGGACCCACTCAATCCAGGCGCCGGCGGCTGACCGGCGCTTGCCGGAGGATATATGCGCACCACGCCGAAATGGCTGTTTCCAGTTCTGGCGTTGCTTCCGGTCCTAGGCCTCTATGGCTGTATCCGCGTCTATCCGATCATCGAGACGCTGCGGCTCAGCCTCTTCCAGTGGAATATCATCTCGCGGCGCAAGCCGTTCGTCGGTTTCGCCAACTTCGTCGAGCTGGCGAGCGACCCGCTGTTTCTCGAAGCGATCTTCAACACCACCATCATCGCCTTTAGCGTCGTAGCGATCACCATCCCCGTCGCGCTTGCGCTCGCCGCCTTGATCAACACCCGGCAGGGGCTGCGGCGCAGCGGCGTCTATGAGGCCTCGGTCTTCCTGCCGCACGTCGTCTCGCTGGTTCCGGCCGCGATGGCCTGGAAATGGATTTTCGACGCCCGGCTCGGACCGCTCAACGCCCTGATCGGCCTTGTCGGGATTCCGGCCCAGTCGTGGCTGTTCGACCCTGTCCTGTCGCTGGTGTGCCTGATCGTTCTCTGCTCCTGGCAGGCGATCGGCTATGCCGTCTTGATCTTCCTGGTCGGACTGAAGAACGTCCCGGAGGCGCTCTACGAGGCCGCGCGCCTCGACGGCGCCTCGTCGTTTCAGGCCTTCCGTCACATCGCCGTGCCGCTGCTAAAGCCTGTCATGCTGTACGTGTCGGTCATCACGCTGATCTCGTCCTACAACATCTATGCGCAGGCCTTCGTGCTGGCATCGGATGTCCAGGGTGCGCCGGGGCGTCTCGTCCGAGTCCTCGTCCTCGACATGCTTGAAAACAGCTTTCGTAACTACCGGGTCGGCTACGCTGCTGCCGAAGCCGTCGTACTGCTCGTCATCGTCCTCATTTTGACCAGCGCGCAGTTCAGGCTGTTCCGCGACAGGAGTCGCGCATGAGCGAGCACGAACGCGAGCATCCGTCCGTCGTTGGTCAGAACGGTGCCGTCGGCCTCGTGATCGACGCCGTTCTTGGCGTCGTCAGCCTGATGATGCTCCTGCCGCTGGTCTTCCTGATCAGCAACGCGTTCAAGACGCCGCCGGAGCTGCTGGCGTGGCCGCCGACCGTCATCCCGCACCAGCCGACGCTGGAGAACATCGTCAGCGTCCTGCGCGAAACGCCGCTGTTTCGCTGGATCGGCAACTCGCTGATCTTCGCGACACTCTCGACCGCGAGCATCGTCTCCACATCGGCGATCGCAGGTTATGTGCTCGGCAAGTTCGATCTACCGGGGATCCCGGTCATCTTCGGCGTGATCATCGCGACGGCGGTCGTTCCCTTCGAAGTCTACATGATCCCGCTCTATCTCAACGTCCAGTCCGCCGGCCTGTTGAACACCTGGCCCGGGCTCCTGGTCGGCTATCTCATCATGAGTTTCGGCATCTTCCTGGTGCGGCAATATGTGATGACGTCGATCCCTGACGAGCTGCTGGAGGCTGCCCGGGTGGATGGCGCGGGGGAGCTCTGGATCTTCCTGCGGATCGTGCTGCCGCTGATGCGCGGCCCGTTGGGCGCTCTTGCCGTGCTGGCGTTCTTTCAGGCCTGGACTGCCTTCGCGTGGCCGCTCGTCGTCATGACCAACAAGGAAACCTATACGCTCGAGGTTGGGCTCGCCTTGTTTCAGACCGGCTTCACCGTGGACATCGGTCGCCTCAGCGCGGCCGCGGCGCTGGCGCTGGTTCCGAGCGCACTGTTCTTCTCGCTGATGCGTCGAAATTTCGTACGTGGCGTGGCCTCCAGCGGCTTGAAGGAGTGACGCCATGGCAGCATCGGAATAGGCGTAGATTTTCCTAGCAAATCATCCGTCTCTTAATCGGCGGCTCTGTCGGAGCATCTCTAACCGATGAGTGGGCGACGACTACATTCGCCATCATCCAAGTCGGTCTAGCGCCATCAAGCTGATTTGCGATGTGCGAACTTGAACGAAAAGTGCACGTATCTGGTACGGTAGTCGCGCTGAGGGAAACGAAGATCAAGTAAGATACTGACGTGATTGGTGGGCCCGGCAAGACTCGAATCTGCAACTAGATCGCCATGAGCGGCGGGACAATGGCCGCCCCCGTTGATTTTCCCGCGCATTTCGTTCTGTTGGTGATAGTGTGATAACGCCAGTCATTCCCGGCGACCGACGGCAAGCGAATTCCATTCGCATCCTACCCGCTAGTCGCTGCGGTCTGCCAAGTCAGCGTCTTGGTTCGCGTTGATAGGTCGTGAGTAAAAAGTTCATAGGAAAGCAAGCCAGGCGGGAATGGATCGTGAGTTTCTTCGAGCGTCTAAAGACAGAAGCATCTGCTGAGTGGCGGGCCTACACCGAGCATCCCTTCACAAACGGATTGGCAGATGGCTCGCTCCCTGAAGCCGCATTTCGTCACTACCTTGCTCAGGACTATCTGTTCCTCATCGAGTTTGCGCGCGCCTATGCACTCTCGGTCTACAAGTCGCCCAAGCTTGCCGACATGCGTGAAGCTGCGGCCGGCCTGTCGGCCATCCTTGATGTCGAAATGAGCCTTCATGTGAAGCTGTGTGCCGGTTGGGGGCTATCCCCGAGTGACCTTGAACAAACTCCTCCGGCGGTCGAGATGCTGGCCTACACACGCTACGTGCTCGATGCCGGAATGCGCGGCGATCTGCTGGCACTCAAGGTGGCACTTGCCCCCTGCGTGATCGGGTACGCGGAGATCGCAACGCGGCTCGCCTCGCGACCCGATGCGGACGCTAGGACGAACTCCTATCGGATTTGGATCGACGAGTACGCTGGCGTGCCATACCAGGAGGTCGCGGCGAATGCGCGTGCGCATTTGGAGCATCTCGCCGATCTCTACGCCACGCCGGCTCGCGAGGCAGAACTGATTGCCATCTTCAAGGAAGCCACTCGGCTTGAGGCGGACTTCTGGGAAATGGGCTGGCGTGTGGGCCAGCGTGTTGAATAGCCCTTCGGCAATCGGTTGATTGCAGGGACTCGTTTGACGGCTGCTGCGCACGAGTTGCGGAGGCGCGTTGTTCTAGAGGAACGCAGTGCGCGGAATTGCTGGAGTAACGAAGCACACGGCCTGGAACAGGCGCGAAAGTCCTCGCCAACGATAGGCGAGATGCAGGATCGCTAAGTCATTAGTATTGTTCAGTCGTGTCCAGTGTTGGAGATGGAGATCCTAGCACGCCATCGTTCTTCAAACGTGTCAGCGCCCTCTTTCAGTGCCAACGCTTGTGCATCCAAAGGATTGCCGGGCTTGTTAGCAATGAGGATACCTGTAGCTTCTCCGCGAGAACCGGGTTGGGGACGCTGCTCTGTAGGCCATTCCAGCAATGCTTTCGACAGCATGGGTTTGCCCGCGTACCAGCATTTTCGTCCGTCGATGATACGGTAGGACCACCATTGCCCTTGCGGATTTGGCGGCATTGCGGCGCTGCATTGTTGCTTGGCATGCAGGCTGGTCATTTCGAGCGATGAGAGCGCAACAATGCCGACGGTTAAAGAAAACGCTTGAAGCGGTTTGCTCATGGGCGCGCTCAATTGCCGTGTTGCTGCAATCGACTTACAGCAACGATCAAAGCAGGCCGCTCGAGAACTTCCACCAACTCTTCAAGGATACGCGCATGATCCTTGGGATGGGGCCGAAGGAATTCTTCCAATATAAGTTGCGCGTCGCTAATCGCTTCCAAGGCTAATTGCTGATCAGTCATCACTACTTACTCATCAATTAGTTGCGCAAAGCCAGCGAAGGGAGAGATCAAGTCAGCTTTGAGGAATATCCCCGCTCTTCTATTCACTTTTTATTTCAACTCTCGCGGTGTCGCCTCGGTCAATGTGCGAAATAATCCCACTAAGGCGTGTCGCGAGCGTTAGGGATCCCGGCGACTAAATAATCCGCTGCTCGATCCTCCCTTCGTCATCCCGCGCATCACCACCTGTTTCCTATCTCGCGGCGGCCGGAAAAAATCTGTTTTGCCATGCACCGCCGCGATGCATTGATCTTATTGAACTGTTCCCGATCAGCCTTTCTCACGAAGGGAGAGAGTGCCCCCCGCAGGAGCTAGGCCAGGGAAACCGTAAACTCGAAATGCCGTCTGGGGGAACGTAGGTAGGCGGCTTCGCCGAGTAAGGCATTTGGGCGGCCGGCTATTTCCACCGCGGTTCGTTCTGCAGCTCTTGGGATATCCTCTTTCGTTCGGCATCCAAGGCAGTCGATCGGGGTCGAGAATGGAAGGATCGCCATGTCCGTTTGCGATCGCATCCACCAGGCGCAAAGGCCATTTTCGAGCTCAGGGCTGAGATGGTCTCGCAAGGGAGAACTCGGATGCGCCGTCGGCGCGATATTGTCCTCGAACGGCCGGGGCAGCCAAGTTTGCGGCTATGGAAAGACGGAGAGCTACGTCAGGGTCAAGCTGATGACCACCGTGCCAATGGCAACAGCTCTAACGTCCTAGTACTCGCCGGACGCAAAGCATTCTGATTTCGTTAGTTTGGTGTAGTTGCTCAGCACTCGGGGGATCAATGGAGCCGAGAGTCTCGATACTAAACTTCGCTTCCAACTCTGACGCCATGCAGATGCAAATCTGCAAGCAAGCGTCCGTCGAAAAACCGCCTTGCTGCGCGCAACCGTTTCGGCACGCTGAGAGAAACTGCGGTCGCCATTCTGCAGCCGTGGCGATTGTTATAAAATTGACAGCAGCTATCGTCAGAGCAGGGAGAAATGCGGGCATTGCTTCGCTTCCCTTTTTTAGTTTTCTGAGGGGCCGCTCTAATTCGACTCCATCTTTTTCGGCTCTAGCAATATGTAGCTATTTGCGTAGTTGTCCCCTGAAGCGGAACCACAAATGACCGATCAGTGATAGGACTATGGCGGTCAGAATTATCGGGAGCCAGATCGACGTGGTTATGATGAACAAGGATATGATCACCACACGTCCAAAGATCGATTCGCTGACCGGATTCTTAAGACGAGCGAAATAGGCGTAGATAATAAAGATGGTGGCCGGCACCATCCACGTGGCGACAAGCACCAGTAACAGGTCAACAAGTTGGCTGGCATAATGGTGCATGAGCGCACCTCCTGACAGCGTCGGCGCGAATTGCTGTCACCGCTGCGAGAGATGCGGTGATTGTCGACGATAATTGGTCTTTGTTCGCGTTGGTGGGCATCTGCACGCTCGGCATCGCTGTCACGGCCGGTGCCCAAACTCTTGCGAGCCCGCAGCCTTCGATTCGCCTGAGCTAGGGCCTCTCAACGCGCGCTCGTTGAGATGGCTCGGGCAAGGGCTCGTCCAATGCAATCATAACCATCGGCGGTGTTGTGCAATCCGTCCCACGTTACAAGCTCGCTTTGCGCAACTCCGGCATTGATCGAGTTACGCATCAGCGCAAAACGAGAGAATAGGCCGACCCGTTCCTGCTTCGCGGCATCGGCGATGATGCCCTCCATCGTTGAGTAGCTAGCGGAAGCGAGCACCTGTGGCGCATATTGCAGATCCATCAGCACGACATCGGCAGACCCCGCCTTAAGTGCCCTTACCCCTTCAACAACGCTTCTTTTGAGCCCTTGGTCCGGCCGGCCACCCCAGGCGACGTCATTAGTACCTAATTGCCAGATAACGAGATCAGGCGTGTGCGCGAAAACGTCACGCTCGAACCGCGCGATGTTGTTCGGAATCGTATCGCCGACTCGACCGCTGTTGATGACCTCGATCGTTGCATTGGATCTAAGCCTCGAGAGTTCTCGGCGCATCACCTGCGGATATGTGGCCGCGGACCGAAGTACCCAGAGCCCCACCGTCGACGATGATCCGATCGCGACAATCTTTAGCGGCTCACCAGATCTCAAACGCGCCGCCGTGCGGGGCAATTGTGCGCCCAGCGAAACATCCAAATTTGCAGCAAGGCATCTCTCGCCAGATGATGCCCCGTCCTGCGCTTGAGAGGGCGCTGTGCTGGACAAACCGACAATCACAGCAGCACCGATCGACGCTATTGTTCGAGCGGTTCGGCTTACGCATGGTAGAACAAATCGACCCATGTTCCCCAATAACTGGTCGATTCTCTCTTGACAACCCTTGGCTTCAAACGTCTGTTTTTGATTGCAGGTCGATTGACGCGTGGGGAGCGAGCAGCACGTATGAGTCCGGGAATAAGGCAATGTCCGGCAAGCCTGTAGCGAAACGGTTGGTATTCCATATCGGCGGCTATGATCCAATCACGTCGCATGCCAGCGCGCAACGACGCTTTGTGCGCGAAATTGCGAGGTTCCAACGTACTTGGTCAGTGAAAGCGACCGTCGACGGTTCGCATGATTCCGCCGACCAGATACAATGGAACGTGACGACAATCGGCCCCGATTGGCTCGTCGAAACCGATTACCGTCTGGTCCGATGGCACGATGTAATTGAAGTGTTCGGGGGGCGAAGCATCGGCTCACGCATTTCCGTCGGCATTCTTGCGTTTCTGGATTTCGTTCTGACCGGCACTCTTTGGCGTTACTTGCAGACCAATTGGCGCTACGCACTTTTCTTTCTCTATCCATTCGTTACGTTCGGATTGCTCATCGCTGCCGCCCTTTTGATTGGCGTGGCTGCATTCAAGATCACTGGATCAATTCCCATTGCTACCGGTGGCGGCCTCTTCGGGCTCGCAGCCGTGTTGGCGGGTCCGTGGCGCTGGCTGCACCTGGGCGACTTGTTCGACGATTGGATTTTCTCTTGCGAGTACATTCGATTCGGTAATTCGGAGATAGAGCAGAGGCTGGACAGGTTGGCCGCCGAGCTCGTGGTTGCGGCGAGCAACTCTGCCGCAGACGAAATTGTGGTCGTAGGGCACAGCCTTGGCGCCGTACTAGCGGTTGATCTACTTGATCGCGCCTTGAAGCGGGACCCTGCGCTCGGTCGGAAAAAGATTCCCGTCACATTCTTGAGCGTTGGATCATCCATACTCAAGATCGGCCTGCACCCAAAGGCAGTGCGCTTTCGCAGGGCGGTGGAACGCGTCGCCGATTCCCGCGCGATCTTCTGGGGCGACTATCAGGCCCTCACGGACGCGTTGAATTTTTACAAATGCCGGCCGATGGCCGAAATGGGCTTGTCGACAGAAAACGAGGCGACCGTCAGGGTCGTGAAGATTAGTCGAATGCTTAACGACGACATGTATCAACGCATCCGCTTCAATTTCTTCCGCGTGCACTGCCAGTTCGTCAGTGGAAATGACAGGCGAACATCGTACGACTACTTCATGCTCACATGCGGACCTATTTCAGCCAAATCCCAGACGCTCGCCCCGGATGGCGCGGTGTCGATGATCGCTGACGACGGAGGCCTTGTTGCGGGCGCGCCGGTGTCGGAAAGCGAACTGCTGGGAAATCCGGGCGCGGCAGCCTGATTCAAATGACGCCCACCATTTCAAAAGTCATCTTCGTTGCGTTGGTGATCGGCTGGTACCTCATACGCTATAAGTACGCGCGGCGTTCCCGCCGTGCGAGGGTTGTGCGGAGCGCTCGCGGCCCCCTGGAAACTGCGCTCCTGCTCATATCTCTTTCGGGACTCGGACTTGTGCCGCTCGCCTACGTAGCGACAGGAATGCCTCGTTTCGCAGATCACAGTTTTTATCCCTGGTTGGCTTGGCTGGGGTCTTTCTTTGCGATTGCGGCTTTGGGCGTGTTTCACCTGACACACCGTGCACTCGGCCGGAATTGGTCGATAAGTCTCGACGTGCGGGAGAACCATGAGCTTGTGACGGAAGGGATTTACCGGAGAGTTCGACACCCGATGTATTCGGCATTTTGGCTGTGGGCCATCGCCCAGGCATTGCTGCTGCCGAATTGGATCGCCGGTTTCGCGGGCCTTGCCGGCTTCGGGATCTTGTTCTTTGGCCGCGTCGCAAGGGAAGAGCGAATGATGTTGCAGACGTTTGGCGACAGCTATCGCGATTATATGGCGCGGACCGGTCGGGTCTTCCCGTGGATACTCTGAGGTAGGTCCCGGCACGTCTCGACCTGTGGTACCCACGAGACTGATTTGGAACCAGATGCCTCAATTTGCGTGCCATTTCCGCAACATGCGGCAGAAAAAGCGGTCGGAACCGCGGACTCCCCGGTCTATTCGTTGGTGCCGTGGCGAGTGTCGGGTTATTCCTATGCGTGTCAGGTGAATCCAATCGTTCCGAACAATGGTGAGAACCGATGTTGAAATTCGTTGTCCTTGGAATCGCTTCTTTGGCTTTCGTGGGAACCGCAGCTGCTGCGGACCTGCCACGGCCTCAGCCGGTTGCCGTCGCGGCGCCGGTTGGCAAAGCTCCGATCGGCAAATATCCCGTGGGTAAGAGCCCCGTGGGCAAATACCCGGTCGCTGCCCCGGCTCCGTTGGTGACCAAGGGTTGATCTGCCTATTCATTCGTACGCCAGCGGCGTTCGTTTGGGGTAGCAGATTACCTGTGGCATCGGATCTTGGATCCAAGAGGATTCGAAGATGGCGGGAGTGATTCGGAAATATCCGGGTCTGGGGCTTCTTGCAAAGGCCGCCATGCTGGCGGCCTTTGTAGGCTTGGGGGCCGGGATCAGTAGCGCGCAACCACTCGTGGCGCGTACCGACCAGCAGCAACGGGACGCTCTCCCCAGTTCGGCGATGAAGCATGCAGCGACCATGGCTGCTGCTACGCCGGCGATATCCGATGTAAAGCCAGCTCGAAGAGCTGCCGCCACGGGTCCCTACTACGTTGATTTTCGTGCCCGCACGGCGGCAACGTACGGTCATGCATTCGTCTGGTACGGAAAGACGGGCGAAAAGCAGGTCGAGGTCGCTGGTCTGGCTCCGGCCGGCGACGAGGTGCCCTATATCCTGGGACACATTATGTTTGTCCCTTCTGAGACGGGTGCGACCTACGGTGATCTTGACGAGCAATATCTGACGGCCAGCTATCGTGTCTATTTGTCTGAGGCAGACGCCAAGAAGGTCTTTGCTTATATCAAGCGCCAGCAGGAGTCTTCGCCGCTCTGGAATGCAGCAACGACAAACTGTACTGCCTTTATCGGCCGCATAGCGACGTTCATGGGCCTCAACGCTCCGTTTCATCTGCTAAAGCCTGAGGAATACGTCAACAAACTCAGAGAGCTGAACGGGGGACGAAAAACGGTGCAGCTTGAACCAGGTCGAGGCTAAAATCCTCGGATTGAGTTCATCCACTCTTCCTTGCGTCTGGATGGGTGTGAGGTCTTCAAGAAATTCAAGCGAGCTTGTTCTTTGAGGATGCGGTTCGATACGACCAACCTTCGTGCGCTGCCTCGCCTAGTTGATGAATAGGCCGGGAGATCATGGAACGTCCGTGGCGCTGCGCTGCAAGGCAGCTCCACCTCCGCTTGGTCGTGGCTAAGCTCTTGTTGGAAACCGTTCTGAGGGTGAAGTCCTCCTTGGCGTAGTTGAGGAAGGTTCGCAGAACTTGTCGTCGCAGACGAAGATCACCGCTTAGGCAATGGTTCTGCGTCGAGGCCGAGCATCGACATCAATCGACCAGTGCACGTCGCGTACACGGCAGGATAATAGATGCTCTCCGCGCCGGATCGAGATCTGTACCATCAGCACGCTTGTCGCCGCCGATGTTGATTCGCGATCATGATCGCGGTGTAGCCGACCTTTGCGGCGGTCACGGCGCGTAAAGCTGCGTGTTGTCAAGTCGACAAGGGCTCTTTTAGCTTTGTGGAAATGGAAGAGGTGAGTTCACTTCGCTCCTATTCGAGCGCGGTGGATCAGACGCTTTTTTTGAGCTAAGCCGTCTGAGCCGCCTGGAACGGCGCGGGCGGCCGCTCTATTGCGGCATACTCAATGCCTGCAAGCTATCGCGCCGGTATTCGGGGGACGTGGATGCGGGTCCATATGATTGTTGCCGGCCTTATCCTAGCGATCATCGGGAAGGCCAGTGCCACGGTTGTCGATAAGGGAACCGACGCGCAAAAGTCTTGCGAGCTGCTTGTCAAGAACTCGCTTCGCAATCAGGACGAAGCTCGGTCCGCAGGCGCATGTGAGGGAATGATCGAGACCGCGATGCTCTTTTCACCAAATCTGCCCGCTGACGTGCGTGCATGCCCCCCCGCGCAAGGCAGCCCTTTGCAAAGTGCGAAGGTTTTTCTGCAGTATCTTGATAACAATCCGGATCGAGTGAATGAACCGGGGATCACCGTCGCGATCGAAGCATTCAGGGATGCTTGGCCCTGCCGTGGGGACGGTGCCGGAACTGGACCGAAAAAGCGTGCCCCAAAAAAATCCAATTAGAACGCGTATCTGCTGATACTAATACTAGCCTTACGGTCCGCGATGTTCGCGTCCGACCTGATTGATTCGCAATGCACTACTGCCGAGGTGCGCGAGCTGAACCGCAGTGCTCACCTCCATAACCAGCACTCAAACGCCTTATCGACGAGCGAAGCGACCCCTTGAGCCCCGATCAACAGCGGGGCATTGTGCCATCAACGCCCGGGCTGGAACAGCATGACAATCCCCTGCCGCGTCCTGATGATCTATCCGAAGTTCGTTCCGAATTCGTTTTGGAACTATGCGGAGGCCTGCGAACTCGTCGGCGCGAAGTATCCAACGGCGCCACTCGGCCTGATCACCGTCGCCGCTATGTTGCCGAAGCATTGGGACATCCGGCTCGTCAACCGCAATACCGAGGCGTTGACAGATGCGGACCTCGACTGGGCCGATCTTGTGATGATCGGCGGTATGCTCAACCAGCAGCCTGATGCCATCTATCTGATCGATCTCGCCCACCTGCGCGGCAAGCCGGTATGTGTTGGTGGGCCGGACGTCTCCTCCAGCCCGCATCTTTACGCGGACGCGGACTTCCAGGTGATCGGCGAGGCCGAGCAGGTCATCGAGCAGTTCATCGCCGCCTGGGAAAGCGGCGAACGCAAGGGCGTGTTCATCGCCGAGAAATTCACGATAGATGTCACGCTGAGCCCCATGCCTCGCTACGATCTGCTCAACTTCGATCACTATCTATACATCGGCTTGCAGTATTCGCGTGGCTGCCCGTTCACTTGCGAGTTCTGCGATATTATCGAGCTATATGGTCGCGTGCCGCGTACCAAGACCAACGATCAGATTCTCGCAGAGTTGCAGGCGCTCTACGATCACGGTTATCGCGGGCATGTCGATTTCGTCGACGACAATTTCATCGGCAACAAGAAGAACCTCCGCACCCTGATGCCGCGGCTCAAAGCCTGGCTGGAGGAGCACGACTATCCATTCGAGTTCTCAACCGAAGCCTCGATCAACATCGCGGACGACAGCGAGTTGTTGCAGGCAATGAAGGATGCGAACTTCTTCGCGATCTTCGTCGGCATCGAGAGCCCGGATCCCGAGACGCTCGTGCAGATGAAGAAGAAGCAGAACACCAGGCGCAACATCGCCGAGTGCATTCACAAGATTTACGGCTACGGCATGTTCGTCACCGCTGGCTTCATCGTCGGGTTCGATAGCGAAAAGGCCTCGATAGGACAGGCGATGGCCGACCTCATCGAGGAGGCGAGCATTCCAGTCTCCATCGTTGGACTGCTTTATGCGCTGCCTGGGACACAGCTTACACGGCGGTTGGCCGCGGAAGGCCGCTTGCACCAGGGCCATGACCTCATGAATGTCGAGCAGACGGGCGATCAGTGCACGCTCGGATGCAATTTCGATACTAAGCGTCCGCTTCGTGACATCCTTGCCGATTACAAGGCTGTGCTCGGGCACGTCTACAGTCCGGCAGCATATGCAGGACGGCTGTCGCGTCTCGCCGCCATGCTCGACCGGTCCGACCGACGCCGCGACCTGCCGGATGGCGACGTGCGCAAGAGGCTTGGCGGCATCGACAGCGTACACAAGATCATGCGGGCCCTGCCGAAGGTTCGCGAGCCGTTCTGGAAGACCTTCGTCGAAGTCGCGGAGACCAATCCGGGCGCGCTACGGTACATCGTGATGCTGATGGCGTTGTACATGCACCTCGGGCCGTTCTCGGAACGCGTGATCGGCGAGATTGACCGCCGCATTGCCGAGCTGGACCATGTACCTCCACTAAGGGCTACCGCAGTCAGTCAAGTGCTACCTCCAGCGACGGTGTAGCCACAGCCACTGATCGGGATATTCGCGGATCCAGCCCTCGATGACCGATGTGACCGCCTGCATCGTTCCCTGAATGTCAATTTGTCCGGCGGCATCGCGGACCGGCTTCACTTCTTCAGACAGTTCGCCACGAAAGCGCTGTCCGGGCAGACGGATGACGCGCACACCATGAATCGGGCACTCAATCTGCCGCAGCAGTCGCGCAAGCATCGGATTGGCCCTGGTCTTGCGGCCGAAGAAAGTAACCTCGACGCCGTTGGTCAGATACTGGTCGACCAGCATTCCAACGTGCTGGCCACTTTTAAGGGCCTCGGCAAGTCTTAGGGGCGCATCACGACCCGCGGGAATGAGCGTGCCCATTTTCACGGCGCGCATATCCTGGATGATGCGGTCGGCGGACGCGATGTTGGGTCGGCGATACAGGATCGCAGTATCCGACCCGTGCGCGACGGCTGCCAGGGCCGGAAGTTCCCAGTTAGCGAGATGACTCGCAAAGATCAGCGCCGGTTTGCCGTCGAGCCGCAGCTGCGTAAACAATTCATATGAGCGCCTGTCGATTTCGATGCAGCTAGCTTTGGGCCGTGCGGGATCATAGTTCCAGATGTGATCAAGATGCGCGAATTCGGCGCCGACTCGACCGAGATTGTCCCAGACGCCTGCGAGAATGGTCTCGATCTCTGCAGGCGATTTTTCCGGAAATGCGGCGGTTAGATTGGCTCGACCGATCTTTTGCTCCCGCATCATGGGCCCGATTGAGCGAGTGATCCGAGCGAATAAGTTGGCGGTCTTGGTTGGATCGAAATGGCGAGCGGCACGCAGTATTCCGATCGTCAACGCGCCCACCGCCGCTTGGCCCAGGGGCTTGGTCACGTCGCGAAGTTGGAGCCTGGTCCGCATTGCAACGACAACCTTGGCTTACAATTTCGGCTTCCACGGGCTTCAGCGCGCATCATCATGCCACCGATACGCGATGCGATCAAAGACACCGACGAGTTGCGCAGGGCGCGCCTCTCGAGTTCGCCTGCAACGGAGGATGAATCGTGCGGGTTCGATCGAGTGCTTCGCGCGTAACAATGAGCGTACCCAGGCGTGGGGTGCAGTCCAATCGCGACATCAGCTCCGAAGCCGATTGAGACGTGAGCAGCCGAAGCGATACTTCGGAGCTCGGGTCCTCGCTAGGACGTGGACTCATTAGCGCCGAGCCATAGCCTGATTGACGCGAGTTGCACGAAGGCAAGGTAATTGGCGGCAAGTTTGTCGTAGCGCGTCGCTACCCGACGACATTGCTTGATCCTGTTGAAGAACCGCTCAACTCGATTGCGAGCGCGATACAGGTAGGGACTGAAGCAGATCGGTTCGCTGCGATTGCTTTTCGGCGGGATGTTGGCCCATGCTCCTTTCTTGATCGCAAGTTCTCTAATCCAATCGGCGTCGTAGCCACGGTCCGCCAGCAGCATCGATCCAGGCTTCATGCGAGACAAGAGTTTTCCAGCAAGCCGATTGTCGTGGGCTTCCCCAGGCGTCAGCGCAACTCGGACCGGTAGGCCGTTTGTATCCACGACCGCATGAATCTTACTGGTCAACCCGCCCCGTGATCGCCCCATGCATTGTCTTTTATTCCGGTCGATGCAGGCTCCATGTTGATGCACGCGGACAATCGACGTGTCGATCATTTGCACAGCGGCATCGTGAGCGGCTGCCAAGGCCTTCATAATCGCCGCCCACACACCTGCTCGTCGCCAACGAACGAAGCGATTGTAGCAAGTGGTATACGGGCCGAAGGCGTCTGGTAGATCGCGCCATGGCGCCCCGGATCGTAGCACCCAGAAGATGCCATTGAGGACGCGACGGTCATTCACCCGCGGTACGCCGCGCGGCTTGTTGGGCAGCATCGGCCTGATGGCAGTCCATTCCTCGTCGGAGAGTTCGTAGCGCATGATTCGGCCCCCTTCGTTAGGGGATTTGAATCATGGCTCGGCAGTCAGGCTCAATGGGCGCCAGCCGACGGGATGGCCGCGATGTGCCCGAAAGCGGACGCATTATGCTCACTCTGAGTTTTGTCGAGTTTGACCCGGAACGGACGTCTGGCGCATGACTAGCTGGCGACTGCGCACCCCAATTTGTGCCGAACATGCGATTGCGCCGTGTGCGGTTAGCCGAGGTACTCGGATAGGATGTTGTTCGTGCCACAGTTCGTCGTTTTTTGCGAGGACCTCGCGGAAAGCAGTTGGCCTATGACCGACATCGAGCTACCCCTTGCTTATGAGCAAGAGCAGGAGTTTCCGGCTTGTTCTGATCAAGCCGTCACATTACGACGACGATGGCTACGTCATTCGATGGTGGCGCGGCGGCCTGCCTTCGAACTCATTGGCCTGCCTTTACGGCATCGCGCTCGATTGTCGTGAACGCCAGGTTCTCGGGCCCGATTTCGACATCGAGATCGACGCCATCGATGAGACCAACTGGAAGGTGCGTGTCGCGGATCTGGCGCGCGCAATCAAGGCCGCGGATTCCGGYATGGTGATGCTGGTCGGAGTCCAGTCSAAYCAGTTTCCCCGATCGCTTGATCTGGCGAGACGGTTTCGCAAGCTCGGAATCCACGTTGCGATCGGCGGCTTCCATGTGTCCGGCACCCTCTCGATGCTGCCGGAGCGCGATCCCGGCGTTCAGGAGATGATGGACCTCGGTGTGTCGGTCTTCGCAGGCGAGGCCGAGGGACGGCTGGAGGAGCTGTTGCAGGACGCGGCCGCCGRRCGATTGCAGCCTCTCTACAACTACATCGACGATCTGCCGCACCTGGAGAGCCAGCCATTGCCGATCATTCCCCGCCAGCAGATCCGGCGGGTTATCGGCCACACCACGAGCTTCGACGCCGGGCGTGGCTGCCCGTTCCAGTGCTCGTTCTGCACCATCATCAACGTGCAGGGCCGCAAGTCGCGACGCCGCAGCGCCGACGACATCGAGGCCGTGATCCGCGCCAACGTCGCCCAGGGCGTCTTCGCCTTCTTCCTCACCGACGACAATTTTGCGCGCAACAAGGATTGGGAAAGCCTGCTCGACCGCATCATCGCGCTGCGCGAGAAGGAGGGCTGGGACCTYCGCTTCACGATCCAGGTCGACACGCTTTGCCACAAGCTACCGAACTTCATCGAGAAATGCGCCAAGGCCGGCGTCCGGCGATGCTTYATCGGCCTCGAAAACATCAACCCGGACAGTCTGCTCGGCGCCAAGAAGCGGCAGAACAAGATCACCGACTATCGCGAGATGATGCTGGCCTGGAAGAAGGCCAGGATCATGACCGTCGGCGGCTACATTCTGGGCTTTCCCAACGACACACCGGAATCGATCGTCCGCGACATCGAGATCATCAAGCGTGAGCTGCCGATCGACATGCTGGAGTTCTTCTTCCTGACGCCGCTGCCGGGCTCGGAGATCACAAGACGCTCTACATGAAGGGCGTCGCGATGGATGCGGACCTCAACAAATACGACCTGGACCACGTCACGGTCGACCACCCCGCCATGTCCAAGGCGGACTGGGAGCGGGCCTGCGA
>NZ_JBFUGY010000036.1:0-88539 GCF_056402655.1 Bradyrhizobium sp. P3_C3
ACTGCAACGTCAAGACGGTCCTTCGATACGTCGATACCAACCGCGATGATATCCATGGTCACCCTTCCTTGCCTAATCGGGCTTCGCACTTTGCGGCCCAGGYGACTGTTCGGGTTCAATGGACTAACGGACGGGGCACCTCTCTCACCCACGGCCTGCAACGACCTGGGGGTTTGCGGGCTCCCGTCCGTCACCGCAACGTCTACAATAGCAGACCTGCGGCGCTTCGACTTACAAGGGGGACTCTCCACGAGTCTGGTGCCGGAAAAAAATCGCAAAATCTGGTGCGAAATCGGGCCAAAGCGGACTTGTCGCGCCGAAGCTTTAGCGAAGGCGGATTGACAGCCCGCCGCCCCCTTCCTTATATGCCGCGCGTTCGCGAGATCGGCCGTTCCGCCGCTCGCGACCCTGTGGCGGGGTAGCTCAGCTGGTTAGAGCACGGGAATCATAATCCTGGGGTCGGGGGTTCGAGTCCCTCTCCCGCTACCAATAAAATCAATGATTTAAGACGAAGTTCGTTCTCGGTGAATTTTTCGCACCACATCTCGCACCAACTTTCCGGTCTAGTATCTGCCGTGGCGAAGAGCTGCACTCTCTAAATGCGAGCAGCGCGAATTGTTGCGTCCGTTCGAGCAGCAATCCATTGAAAGCGGCCGCGCCGTCGTAGCGGTACCGGTTTGGGCAGATCAAGGAGCAAGCAAAATCGAGCGCTAGGACAGGTGCGGGTGAGCTGAATCCTCGGCATCAGAAGAGAGCAGGACCCGCATCTCGACTAGAGCTAGATGGAGTTAGTCGCAAGGTGGTCGTTTCTGGTGCGAAACTGGTGCAGTCACGCCTGCTCGCGCAGATGAGCCGGGATTGACATCTGTAGGCCTCCATCGCCGAACTCTCTTCACGATGATCATCAAGCGGGTCGATTTGGCCCTCTCAAGGCTGAAACAGGGGTTCGATTCCCCTAGGGAGCGCCAACGAATATTTTCAACCACTTAGCTCCGCAATTAGCGACTTTAGCGGCGCCCAATAGCGGCACTTCATCTTTCGGCGGCGCGGGCCGAGCGTGCTATGGCACCAATGTGTGGGGTCGCGTGAGTGCGGCCCGAGAAGATTCAAATTTGCCGCGACCAAAGCACTCAATTGCACAAGCCGGAGCGTGCAGTCGGAATGTTGTCGATCGCGTTTCGAACTCTTTGACGTCTTCCCAAGCTGCATACGAGGGTTCGATTCCCTTCGCCCGCTCCAGACCACTTTCTCCTGCAAAACAAGGCATTTCTGGCCGTTCCAGGCCACGGATTTCAGCCGGTTCCGAAAATCGCGTACAAGCCCCGTCCAAATATCCCCCCAAAATCTAGCGGATGGCGTTCGACGTTCTTTACGCTGTCGACCGCGCCGCCGACGGCATTCGCGGTGATGATCGCCAGCGGCATGGCCGCCGGCGTCGGCAACGTCCCGACAGCGCGTCACGATGAGTCCGACGATCATGATGATCGCTAGTGGAGGACAGCGCGGCTACGCGGCTTCGGCGTGGCCGCCCAGCGATGTCACTTTGGACGAGATGTTGAAGTCGCCGTTTGACGACCCGGCGAATGGCGTATCGAGGGCTAAACTCACCTGCTGACGTCCGGGGCCTCCTTCTTCATGAACGCAGGGTCGTCCGCCAATTTCGAGGTAACATTCATGAACCCACTGATGTTGGCCTCCAGCCACTTCAGCAGCTGCCGCGTCTTGCCGTCTTCATCCAAGCTAGGATCCTTCTCGCGCTTCAATTCCAACATCTTGTGAGCGTTCTGCAGTTTTTGCCGCAGACCCTCGAAAGGAAATTCGATCAAAGCCTGATCCAACGTCCGCGCGGCACGATAGAGTGGAATCAGAGTTGCTGTATCGGAACTAGAACGAACTCTACCTGCGGTCCGATATATATCCTCGGTCACCAATTCGAGTCGGTCCTGTACCTGCTGCACCAGAAAAAGCGAGGCTGCGAACTGATCGATGTTGAACTTGGATTTTTTGGCAGCTTCGACGTCGAAGGTAATTCCTGCCTTTATCCGTTCGCGAAATTGGTCGCGGATCTCAAATTCTACGTCCGAGCGGTCGGAGATCGGTATATCTTCGAATCTTCCGATGCCGGCGTACCGTCGAAATTGCGTGTGCCGTAAAATGTCGTGCACCCACTCCCGCAAGACCGGATACGTTTTTCCTTCGAGTTCGCGTTCGCGGACTTGCTCGACGATGGCTGCGACCGCCTTGAACAGGTAATCGTCTTCGTTCTTCGGCTTGCTGATCGTGATGTGATCCTTGTGCTCGACGGGCACGGGGGCGCATCGGTAGACGCCGGGATCCGCGCTCAACGGATCAACCACAAGTATCTGGTAAAACGCCTCCGTTTCATAATAGACCCGCGTATCGATGTGCGTGAGTGTCCGATACCAACGATTGAGGTCCAAGAGCGAGGGCTCCTCCTTCCGCAATTGCAACGTCAGATCGCTGACCCGCACTGACCACGCAGCGACTTGCGCCGCCACTCCGGCGATCGCTCCGATCGGACCCGGCAGGAACTTGGCGGCTGCGCCGCCCAGAAATCCGACGCCTGTACCCAGATGACTTCCGATAGTCGCGATCGTAGCGCCTGCATGAGGTGTCGACAGGAAGATGACTGTACGTGTCTGCGTGAAGATGTCGTCCTTAGCGGCTTCTGCGTGGCGCAATAGCTGCTTCACCATGATGCCACCGAGGCTATGCGCGACGAAGACGATAGGCCGAGCTCCGACGTGTCTGATCTTGAGATCGTCAAATAGTTTGACTGCCAGCGCTTGGTAGCTCGGACTGACGGCAGGGTGGCCCGTCATCGGCGCGTAGTATTCGACGGCGAACGTGCGCAGGCGCCCGTCTTTTTCGCCGAGCTCCTGTGGCCAGTTGAATTTGGTGTCTGAGTTGATCCAACCGCCGGCATCGCTGCCGAGACCATGGACGAAAATGACGTCGATCTCTGGTTCAGATGGTGAAGTGGGCAAAGTGGTCATGAAGGCTGCCCCCGCTAATCGCCACAACGGCGGACGAAGCTAACCGGCAGATGTGATCAAAATTGCGACATCCGCAGGTAGAGCAGGTTGAAGCCGTTCGGCGAAATTTGTGAGAGTTTTAATGGCCGCGAAACAACCTTTCTCACGTTTGCTCTCACGTTTGCCGGCGGCGGCACCACCACCATCAGCATCATGATGTCGCCAATACCGCTGATGTGCGCGAGACGAGGGCGGCAAACTGTATGGCGGGCTTACGTCCCACGTGCTGATCCCGACGCGGTTCGCCAGGCGCAGCATGCGCAATCGTCCTCGGCGTACAGGGAGATCATGGGCGGCATGAGGATATGCATGGTCGCACGACGGCTGCTCGGTACGCCTGCCCGGGGAACATCATCGGCCGCGGTAGCGCTGGGGACCATCCCAGCCGCGGTGAGGGAGTTCAGACGCGACCGGACCAGCATCCAGTAGAACTCAAAACCCCTTGCAGGTTAATTAACTAGTCATATATGATAAATAAATATCAACAAGTGATCAAATATGGAGAGTTAGATGGGTTCGCTAAAGTCCAATGCCGCACTCCAACGCTTGGGTCACGACCTGCGGTCGGCCCGACTGAGCCGGCGGATCGTAGTGACCGACTTGGCCGAGCGCGCTGGTACGTCAGCCAGCACGATCCAAAGGCTGGAGAAGGGCGATCCCAAGGTCGCCGTCGGTACGCTCGCAAACGTACTCGTCGCTCTCGGGCTCGTCGAGAAATTGGCCGACCTCGTCGACGTCCGAAAGGACGATCTGGGTCTGGCGCTGAGTTCCGAACGGACGCCGCAGCGCGGTCGATCGTTCGCGGCCTCCTTGCGAAGGCGAAAGCGGACGGAGGACAAGGCTGAGCAGGACGAGCCCAGCGACGTAGATCCCAACGGTGTGGCCTTCTGATGAGCGAATACTACGCCCGAGTTGCCCTCGGCGAGGGCCTTACACGAGTAGGCGAATTGCGCTTCACGAGGACCGGCCCCCGCCAGTTTTCGGTCTTCACCTACGATGCGGCCTGGTCGAACAATCCCCACGCCTTTGCGCTTCAGCCGAACATGCCCGTCGATAGAGGGCCGTACCACGCGTCGGCGCAATCCGGGGAAGCGCGTGAGGCGCTCGCTGGCGTCTTTTCCGACGCCGCGCCCGACAGCTGGGGCCGCAGACTTCTAGAACGCGCCTACGGCAAAGGTCTTTCGGAGTTCGAATACCTGACGCTGTCGGACGACACGTGCAGGCAAGGCGCCCTGCGCTTCGTCGGCGAAGATGGAAAGGTCATCACCGGGAAGGCCGACGAGGCGGTACCGCGTCTGCTCGATCTGCAGGAGATCACGGCGCTCGCACGCGCCTACGAACAAGGCAAGGAATTGGCCCCGGAGCAGATGCGCGCTCTCGCGGGCGCCGGCGCATCGGGCGGAGCTCGGCCCAAGGCCAACGTCCTCGAAGGCGACGTTCTCTGGCTCGCCAAGTTCACGTCCGTCCACGACCAGCACCCGATCGAACAAGTCGAAGTCGCGACGCTGAAGCTCGCGAAGTCTTGCGGGATACGCATCCCCGAAGTCCGGCTGGAGCTCGCCGACACGCCGTTCCCCGTCGCGCTGGTCCAGCGTTTCGATCGACGCAGACGCGCGCGCATTCCCTACATCTCCGCACGGACGGCGCTCGGAAAGACGGGCGAAGAACTGGGTTCTTACACGGAGATCGTCGATTTCATGAGGACGTCCGCTCCAGAGCCGAAGGCGGATTTCGAAGAGCTCTATCGGCGGATGGTCTTCACCATACTCGTCTCGAACAAAGATGATCATCTGAAGAACCACGGATTTCTGTACGTCGGTTCGGGACGTTGGCGCCTCTCGCCGATGTTCGACGTGAATCCCTCGCCCGATCGCGAAGCGCATCTAGAGACGGCAATCATGGAAGGCGGCGCGCACGACCGATCGATCAAGCTTGCCCTCGAGGCCTGCGAGTTCTTCGAAATCGCCGAGGCGGACGCGAAGAAGATCATCCGAGAAACGGCTGGACGGGTGAAGGACGGATGGCGTGAGGCTCTCCGCCAGGCGGGGGTAAGCGGAGCCCGATCGCGCGGTTACGAAGCCGCCTTCGTCCACGATCAGTCCGAACTTGCTCTCGCTCTTTAATTGATCATATATGACTATTTATATGATTTAAGTGGTCATATACGACCAATAACTTTAAGTTGGTTGTCGATTTTTGCGGGGCAGGATCGCTCGCCGAAGGTCCGCCCCGTCGGCATAAACGCACTTCAGGCGAAGTCGGGCCGAATCCCGCTAATGGAACAGGAAGGCCGCTGCTCGTCGCCGTGCACTCGTTTCTGCCGACGTGGGAAGACCCGGGTTTCGGTCAAGACTAAGAAGCTGCGCGGCAAGGCCATCGTCCGGGGCGGCGCTGGAACGGCCACGCGTACCGTGGGCCTTCTCGGCGGCATCCTTACCTACGCCGTCGAAGCAGGGATCATCGAGAGCAACCCGGCCCATGGTATCCGCAAGCCAAAGGACAATGTGCGAAAGCGTCGACTGTCGGAGGCGGAGTATCGAATACTCGGTCGGATGCTCCGCGACGCCGCCAAGCAGCAGAAATACACCACGATCGGGGACATTGTCCGTCAGATTGCGCTGACCGGCTCCCGGCGAAGCGAGATGATCGGCTTGAAATGGACGGAGGCTGATACCGAGGCGAGTTGTTTGCGACTGGAGGACAGTAAGGAAGGTGAATCGATCCGCCCCGTAGGATTGCCTGTCGTCGAATATCTCGAGCAGCGTCGCACCGACCATGTCGGCACATTTGTTTTCCCGGGGCAGGGCGAGGACAACGCGTTCGGCAGTTTCCCGAGCCATTGGAAGCATATCTTCAAGGACTCCCGCTATCCGATGTGACGCCGCACGTCCTCCGTCACAGCTTCGCGAGCATGGCCAACGATCTCGGCTTTACCGAGGTGACCATCGCGGCTCTGGTCGGTCATGCCAAAGGTTCGGTGACGAGCAAGTACATCCATACGCTTGACACCGCGCTCATCATGGCTGCGGACACCATCTCGGGCTATATTCAGGGGCTCCTTGACGGCATCGAATTCAAGCAAACCGCCTACGCGTTGGACCGCGATTCACGAAAAGCCGCGCTGGCCCGCTTCTTAAAGAAGGCATCCAACGGCGACCACGAAGACGGCGAAAAGGATCGCCGCTTGGCCGCCTAGGTATAATCGGCGCTTAGTGGGGTTGCAGGCGACTTATCCTCAAAGAGAATGCGCTCCGTAGATGCCAATCCTGACAGAAAACCTCGGCCAGACCCAAAGTCAGGCAGTCGCCACCGCCTCCCGTCGAGCAATCATGCGCAACACCTCCGGGGGCACACCGAAGGCCCGGAGAAACGCCCGCCGCATGCGTTCGCGGTCAGCAAAACCCGCTTCTTGCGCTACGACGTTAACCGTGTGCCGCCCTTCCTCCATCATGAACCTGGCAGCTTCCAGCCGAAGTCGCTCGACAGCCTTCGCCGGGGGCTGACCCGTCTCGGCCAGAAAAGAGCGGCTGAACTGACGAGGGCTGAGGTTGGCGACGGCCGCAAGCTCCTCGATTGTGAGCGGATTCCGCAGATTTTGACGGATGTACGCCACGACCAATTCTATGCGATCGGATTTCGGCGTCATGTCGAGGAGAGCGGAATGCTGTGTTTGTCCGCCCATCCGACGTTGATTAATGACCATAAGCTTGGCAGCGACTTTCGCAACTTCGGGACCCAGGTCCTTATCGATCATCGCTAGGACAAGGTCGATTCCTGCGGTCATTCCAGCCGACGTCCAGATCGGACCGTCATTGATGTAGATCCGGTCCTCCTCCAACCTGACATCCGGAAACCGAGCCTTGAAACTTGCCGCTTGAATCCAATGCGTTGTCGCACGGCGACCATCAAGAAGTCCGGCTTCAGCGAGAACAAACGCCCCGTTGCAAAATGAAGCGGTGCGCCTCGACGCCCTCGCAGCTTCTTGCACGAAGGCAATCAAGTTTGCGCTCGATGGGGCCATTTCGAACGCGGTGATCGCGCCGACAATAATTGTATCAAAAGCCGGATCGCCGAATGCTTCGGTGTCAACGGTCAAACCACAGGAAGATCGAACGGGACCGCCGTGCTCTGACAACAGATGGAGGTCATAGTGGGTATCGGCCGGAGGCGGCTTCGCAAGCCCGAACCCCGTCATTTCGAATGCCGTCATGGGCGCAAGACTCAAGAGCTGGAAGTCGTGCGGGACAATGAGACCTACCCGATGCATGGCTGCTCCTACTGTCCGAAATGCGGATGATAGTCCAGACGGGTATCATCCAGGAGGCATGCTCTGCTGTCKAACCCGGGTGCTCACGCACGGGCCGGATGGGCCGAGAGCGCCGTTCGGCCCCGCATTGGGAGCCAGACTCAAGCCTACATTTTTTATAGCCCAAGTCAGGCAGCCGCCACCGCCTCCCGTCGAGCGTTCCTGCGCAATATTTCCGGTGGCACGCCGAAGGTCCGGAGGAACGCGCGACGCATGCGTTCGCGGTCCACGAAACCTGTTTCCTGCGCCACAACATTGACCGTGTGCCGCCCCTCTTCGATCATGAACCTGGCGGCCTCCAGTCGAAGCCGCTCCACGGCTTTTGCTGGTGACTGGCCGGTCTCAGCCAGAAAGGCGCGGCTGAACTGGCGGGGGCTCAGGTTGGCGACCGCCGCAAGCTCTTCGATCGTCAATGGGTTCGGCAAATTTTGGCGGATGTGCGCCAGGACCAATTCGATGCGATCGGACTTCGGCGTCATATCAAGGAGTGCGGAATGCTGTTTTTGTCCACCCATCCGACGCTGGTTCATGACCAGAAGCCTAGCGACCATTTTCGCGGCTTCGGGACCGAGATCACTATCGATCAACGCCAGAACGAGGTCGATCCCCGCGGTCATTCCCGCCGAAGTCCAGACCGGTCCGTCATTGATGTAGATGCGGTCCTCCTCCGCCCTGACATCCGGGAATCGAGCCCTGAAACTATCTGCATGAGCCCAATGCATCGTCGCGCGTCGACCATTCAGAAGGCCCGCTTCAGCCAGCACAAACGCGCCGCTGCAGATCGAGGCGATCCGCCTGGATGCTTTGGCTGCCTCCTGCACGAACGCGATCATGGTCGCATCGGACGAAGGCATGTCCATCTCGGTGATCGAACCCACGATAACTGTGTCGAAGGCGGGATCTCCGAACGCCTCGGTTTGCAGCGTCATTCCTGACGAAGACCGAACCGGACCGCCATGCTCTGACAACAAATGGATGTCGTAGCGCTGGTCGGCGGGAGGCAGATTGACGATTTCGAATGCCGTCAGAGCCGCAAGGCTCATCAGCTGAAACCGTTGCGGCACGATGAAACCGACCCGATGCATTTTCGCTCCTGTGGCACGAATGGTGGCAAGAACGACCTACGTCAGCCCCGCCGTAATCGCTAGAGTCCGAGCAACAAATCTCGCACTGGCTCCTCGCCGCTAAGCGACACCCATGTCAGCGCTTCCGTGAGGAAGAAAGGATGATGCATGTCTACCGATCACGCCGCCTTCGTCGAGCATCGCATTTCTAGGGGCGAAGGAAAAGTCTACGCTCGAGATTATGCGGGTTCTGGCCCGGCCTTCGTGCTCATGCACGGCTTCCCCGACAATCTGCACATCTGGGACGACCTGATTCCGCACTTGGTCGCCAGCGGGCGGCGCGTGGTGACGTTCGATTTTTTGGGCTTTGGCGCCTCCGACAAGCCCGCCGGCACCGTCTATAGCTTTAAGCAGCAACTTGGCGACCTTGAAGCGGTGGTAGAGGGTCTGGGTCTGGGGACGATCGTCCCCGTCGCTCACGATTCCTCGGGGATGGCGACGCTCAACTACGCGCTCGCGCATCCAGACGGTGTCGCTTCCGTGATCATGCTGAACTCGGCCTACAGCGAAGATGACACGGTGCTTTGGCCCGAGATGATCACGCTGTTCGCGACCCGGAGCATGCAGTCCTTGGCCATGGCGATTGCGCAGAGTCCTGAGCAATTCGGCTGGCTGCTGAGATGGCAGCAGAAGAAATTCCTGGATTCTTTGCCCGAGGCGCAAAAGTCCCATTTCAGCGCGTTCATCGGTCCGCTGATCAGCGACAATTTCATTGTCCAGCCCGGTGCCGGTCCGGCTTTCGTGCAGCTGGCGGCGGAATTCTTCGATGAACACGCCCGAAACGCAAAGCATCTGACGGCGCTCAAGACGCTGGATATTCCAGTCAAGCTGATCTGGGGACGGTACGATCCTTACTTCCCCGCCGCCATGGCCGAGCGGCGCCAGTCTCAGCTCAAGAATGCGTCCCTCACCGTCATACCGGCAGGTCATTGGCTGCAGGCCGACGAGCCCGCGCAAGTGGCGAAGGCGATGTTGTCATGAGCCGCGTCCTCGACAAGCTCGCTGTGAACGCGACCCGCATGACCAGGCTCGCCTGCTTCGGCGCCCTCGTCGCGATGTTCGTAGCGATCAGCCCGGCCACTTCGTCCGCTCAGTCGGCACCATCTTCGGGCCTTGACGTGCCGACCACCAAGCTGCTGGCGATCGGCACCTTCACAGCCAAAGGGACGCCGGACCAGTGGAAGCCGCTCCTTCCTTCTGAAGTGCGGGACACCGTACGGCTCTATCTCGCTGGGAAAATCGACCAATGGTACCTCAAGCAGGACCAGAGCGGTGTCGTGTTCATGATGAACGTCACCGATCCGAAGGAGGCTCTGGAACTGCTGGGCAGGTTTCCTTTCGGCCAGGCGGGGATGATGGAATTCCAGATCATCCCGCTCGGCCCGATCGCGCCGCTTCGCGTGCTTTTGACCGAGCCTGCGAAGTAGTTCGCGGCGCTCCGGACCAATCTATCAAAAGGAATTAGCAAAATGCCCGACAACAAGAATCCGCGCGTTCATGCCGAGATACTGCCCGCGCTTGCCGCCGTCGTCGTTCCGACGACCAAGATCCTGGCGATCGGGTCGGTCACGGCCAAGGGCACGCCCGCGGCAATCGCACCGGTCCTGCCCCATGAGGTTCGTGCGACGGTCCGCAATCATCTCGCTGGAAAGATCGAGCAGTGGTTCTTCCAGACGGAGGGCTACGGCGTCGTCTTCATCGTGAACGCGACCAGCACTGCGGAAGCGCACGAACTCCTAGAGAAGCTTCCTCTTGGCGTGGCCGGCATGATGGAATTCGAGCTGATCGCTCTCGGCCCGCTTGCGCCGCTCGCCATGCTCATCGGTGAGCCTCCGCGTTCGTGATGCGATCCGCAAACCGCGTTGGGAACTTGGTAGCGCCCCAGACTCCGTCAGACCGCATTCGTAGCTTCGTGACTACCCGATCGCTCCGCTTCGGACGCTTTGTACGGATACTGCGAAGTCGTTCGTGGTCCCCCTACCGATATGCCGAGAGCAAGCAGTAAAATGCCTGACGTCAAGAATCCGCGTGTCCATGCCGAGATATTGCCTGCGCTCGCCGCCGTTGTCGCTCCGACAACCAAGATCCTGGCGATCGGCTCGGTCACGGCGAAGGGCACACCCGAGGCGATCGCCTCGGTCCGCCCCCATGAGGTTCGCGCCACGGTTCGCAATCATCTCGCTGGAAAAATCGAGCAGTGGTTCTCCCAGACAGAGGGCCGCGGCGTCATCTTCATCGTGAACGCCACCAGCACGGCAGAGGCGCACGAACTCCTGGAGAAGCTTCCACTCGGCGTCGCCGGAATGATGGAATTCGAGTTGATCGCTCTCGGGCCGCTTGCGCCGCTCGCCATGCTCATCGCCGAACCTCCGGGTTCGCAAAGCGATCCGCGGGTTTCGTTGTGAGCTTGGTGGCGCTCCAGGCTCCATCGCCAACCGATTGAGGTCGACCGGGGCATGGTGAAGCCATGTCGGGGACCAAAGATTACATCAACAACCCGCCAAAAAGGACCCGCCACGATGCCTGTTGTCAAAGCCGCGGCCGTGCAGATCAGTCCTGTTCTCTACAGCCGGGAAGGCACTGTTGGCAAAGTGGTCAAGAAAATCATCGAGCTTGGGCGCCAAGGCGTCCAGTTCGCGACCTTCCCGGAAACGGTCATTCCTTACTACCCCTATTTTTCCTTCGTCGAAGCGCCCTACCTTATGGGCGCGGAGCACTACAAGTTGCTCGATCAGGCTGTGACCGTGCCGTCTGACGCCACCAGGGCTATCGGTGAGGCCGCAAAGCAAGCCGGCATGGTCGTCTCCGTCGGCGTCAACGAGCGCGATGGCGGCACGATCTATAACGCGCAACTCCTGTTCGATGCCGACGGCACACTCATCCAGCACCGTCGCAAGATTTCTCCGACCTATCATGAACGCATGGTCTGGGGTCAGGGCGATGGCTCCGGGCTGCGCTGTGTCGACAGCGCCGTAGGGCGCATCGGTCAACTGGCCTGCTGGGAGCATTACAACCCGCTGGCCCGCTACGCCTTGATGGCCGACGGCGAGCAGATTCACTCCGCTATGTATCCTGGCTCGTTCGCCGGTGACGGTTTCTCCGAGCAGATTTCAGTCAATATTCGCCAGCACGCACTGGAGGCCGGGTGTTTCGTGGTCTGTGCGACCGCCTGGCTGAACGCTGAGCAGCAAGCTCAGATCATGAAGGATACCTGCTGCAGCATCGAGCCGATCTCTAGCGGCTGCTTCACCGCGATCGTCTCTCCAGAGGGCGCATTGATGGGCGCGCCGCTGCGATCGGGCGAAGGCGAGGTCATCGCCGATCTCGATTTCTGGGCTATCGACAAGCGCAAGCGCCTGATGGACTCGCGCGGTCACTACAGCCGCCCGGAACTGCTCAGCCTCCTGATCGACCGTACGCCGAAGTCCCATGTGCATGAGCGCAACGCGCATCCAGTGCTGAAATCCCTAGACCCGGCCGATCGGCTGGAAGAAGTCGACTCGCGTCTGGTAATGGCAGCTACCTCATGACTTCACGCCGGCGGCGGTCTCGTCGCCGCGCTCGGCCTCCCGAAAGCGGCGCTCGCAGACGCGACGAAGGTCGCCAGGCCGCCAGCCCACCAACCTGCTCACAAAGGATCAAAGCTCATGACGACCGCGACAATGAAAGACGGCGCGAAGATCTACTTCAAGGACTGGGGTGCCGGTCCGGTCGTAACCTTCTCCCATGGCTGGCCGCTCACCGCAGACGCCTGGGACGCCCAGATGCTGTTCCTGGCGAACCACGGCTACCGCGTTATTGCTCATGATCGACGCAGCCATGGTCGATCGGATCAGACCTGGACCGGCAACGACATGGATACCTATGCCGACGATCTCGCCACACTACTCGAGACGCTCGACGTCAAGGGTGCGACGATGATCGGCCATTCGACCGGTGGAGGCGAGGTGGCGCGCTATATGGGCCGCCATGGCACATCGCGTGTATCGAAAGCAGTCCTGATCTCCGCGGTACCTCCCCATATGGCGCAGACGCACACCAACCCTAACAGCGCGCCGATGAGCGTCTTCGACGGTCTGCGCGCGAGCCTGCTTGCCGATCGGGCGGGGTTCTTTAAAGAACTGGCAATGCCGTTCTTTGGCTATAACCGTCCCAATGCAAAGGTTTCGCAAGGCCAGATAGACTCTTTCTGGCTTCAGGGCATGATGGGGAGCCTCCAAGGCGAGCATGACTGCATCAAGGCCTTCTCCGAGACCGATTTTACGGATGATCTCAAGAAGATGACGATCCCAACCCTGCTGCTGCAGGGTAATGACGATCAGATCGTTCCTATCGACATCGCGTCCCGGCGTTCGGTGAAGATCCTGCCAAACGCGAGCCTGAAGGAATATGCCGGTGCTCCACATGGCATGTGCGTCACCCACGCCGATCAAGTGAACGCAGACCTGCTGACCTTCCTCAAAGGATGACGGGGACGAAATCCTCCCGCCGATCGACCGGCGGCAAAAGCGGATACGTCGCGCGGCAAAGCATATTCATTCTAAGTGAGGCGAAAGATGAGCAAGGCACAACACGAACTTCCGATTCTGGTGACCGGGGCGGCTGGACGGATCGGCTCGGTGGGCCGCTCCGTGACGGAGCTGCTTCTCGCCCGTGGGTTCCGGGTACGAGCGCAGGTTCGTGTGGACGACGAGCGGGCCACAAGGCTGCGCGCGCTCGGTGCAGAAGTCGTGGTTGGCGATCTGCTTGATCTTATGGCGGTACATCGGGCGATCGAAGGGTGCGAACGTCTCTGCTTCGCAATGTCGGTCGCGCCGACCTATCTCGAAGCGGCTGTCAACGTCGCCGTCGTCGCGAAGCACCGCGGCGTAAAGGCGTTCGTCAATCTCTCCCAGATGACCGTCAACGAGATGGACATTTTCAATACGACCCCTAGCCCACAGCAAAAGCAGCATTGGTTGGCGGAACAGATATTATCCTGGTCCGGGCTGCCAGTGGTGGAAGTACGACCAACGGCCTTCATGGAAGGGCTACTGCTTCAAACCGCGAAAACCGTCTCCATGCAGGACAAAATCATGGCGCCCTTTGGTAGGGGCAAGAACTCAGCCATCGCTGCAGCCGATGTCGCTCGGGTGATCGCCGAGATCTTGAGTGAGCCCGCCGAGCATATCGGCCAGGCCTACCATCTGACCGGCCCGGTTTCGCAGGACATGGACGCGGTTGCACGCGAGTTCTCGGTCGCGCTTGGTCGCACGATCTCGTACGTCAACGTTCCACTTGAGGTCATGAAGGGGCAACTCGCCACCTTCGGAATGCCGCTTCATGTCGTTGCGCACGTGGCGACCATGGCGGAACTACATCAGAACAACCGGTACGATCGGTTCAGCAATGATGTCGAAAGGCTGACCGGCATGCGTCCGATGAGCGTTCGGGAATTCGTGCAGAAGAGCGCACACGCGTTCGCACCGGTCGCGCCTTCGAGCGCGGCTGAATAAGCACGGCATCGTAGACAGGGGTCCGGCTTCGCTAAGGAGCGTGGTTGCGGGGCCAAGGCGAATCGCGGCCATCACGCTCGCGCCTCTAATTCTACCAGGCCGTTCATCACGAATGAGCCTTATCACGTCGCGCTTAAGTTGGCGGTCGATATATGGCCCCTAAGTGCGACGAACTTTGGAGATGCAGGTTAGAAGTTCAACGCGTTTGCGATGCGGACCAGGGTTGCTTTCTAGTCACATTGAAGTCATTCATTGGATGAATCTCATGACCGACCTTATGATTTTCGGAATCAGCGTCGCGTTCAGCTTTGTTGCTTGGGGAGCGGTTTGCTCTCGCTACATTTGGCCATTTGTCCGATCCCGCTCATTGCCCGACGCGGCCACGCCGCTGCTTTATCTCAATGTATTTCGCTTCGTTGGCGCGTCTTTTCTTGTTCCTGGTGTCGCGGGCTCATTGCCCAGAGCCTTCGCGGCGCCCGGTGCTTTCGGCGACTTGTTTGCAGTCGTACTCGCTTGGGTGGCCCTAATGCTCCTGCGGAGACCGGCCGGATACTCCGCGCTGTGGCTCTTCAACCTGTGGGGAGCGGGCGATCTTCTATTTGCATTCTACCAAGGCCTCTTTGATGAAGACTTTCACCCCTCGGCACTGGGCGCCACGTTTTACATTCCGACCGTATATGTGCCCCTTCTTCTGTGTGTACATTTTATGCTTTTCGCGCTTCTCCTGAGGGCCCGGTCAATGTCGACCAACGCAGCCGCCGGAAGCTAATAAGGTGAGTCCGCGAAGGAGCGCTTCTGGCGGATATTGTTGAAAAAGTCTATTTGGCGACAAACGAAATTTCTCAGGGCCGCCGATGCATTTCGCATCCAGGGATCCGGGCCCACATCGTTTCACACCAAGACGGCCACCAGCCTTCGTACCAGCGCTGAAGAGCGCTTTAGCGTTAGAGACGGCCAAGAGTGGACATTCGCGCGGTTTCGATGTCGTTCGGTTTTCGTTTTTCAACAGTATCGGCGCGAAGCGGTCGTTGTGGATGTCTCGCTAGCTCCCGCTATCCTGACCTAGCCCGAACAACTTCCTCTCGGTGAACTGGACCGACCTGCATTGCGAGCGGTAAATTAAGCGCGTGTTACTCCCAACTGCTTACTCGCGCGAATGAACCAGAACTGAAGTCCGAGGCTGGGTCTGCATATCGCGTTGTAAAACAAAGGAAAGCTGGCGCACCCGACACGATTCGAACGTGTGACCTTTGCCTTCGGAGGGCAACGCTACCGTCGCGCGGCGAGGCAAGGATTCAGTTATCGTGTCCGACCGTGGATGGCCACTGAAGCCAACTTGCGCCATGTACACGTTTGCGGTACACGTTAGCCACACGGCTAGCCGGAAGATGCTGATTTTTCAGCGATATTTAGTCTCGCTTCAGGGGTGGCTCTGAGTCCCACTCTCTCCGCACCTGACGATCAGCACTGTACTGGGCGCGCCATTCGGCTTTGATTTCCCTATATTGTCCAAAGTGCGAAGTGGCTTGATCCGCCGCAGCGCACTGAGCAGATCAAAACTCAAGGTCGACGTCTTTCGCGACCCGGCCTTTGCGACGGATGAGTCTCGTGCCGAAGTCGTCTTCGAGCGCTACCTCCGCCAGCGCGTACTCGATAAGCTCGGTGTCGGACGTTATGCCGGATTGTTTCTTCGCAGCTGCCACCAGATCCCGGCAAACGCGGCCGCCAATCCGACGGTTTTCGCCACCGAGCAGACCAAGTTTCCGTGCCGTTTCCAAGACCGCACGCCACCTGACGTTCGGCTGCACCGGTACGCTTGGACTGTCGCGGGTCGACTTCAAAATGATAGATCTCCTGCTCGGGAGATAGAGATTTGGCTAACGGGCTCAACGTCCTTATGGCCCAAAAGACGTCAATCTTTCCCGGCCTGACGAACAAACTCGGAAAACAAGCTGCCGAACCCACGGGGCAGGGACGAGCTTGCGGGATCACCTCAAAGGACCCCAATGGAGACACGATCACAGCTATCCGGCTCGGATTGACCTAAACTGGACTCCAAGGGAACCACTAACCCCGGACTGAACACCAAAACCATTTTGCGGCCAGACCCAGATCAAACGGAAACGACAAATCTAGCAAGGGTCTTTACCGGAAGCGTACGCTCCTGTTTTGCCTGGATCAGGAGTGGCACGAGACGCTCGGCGGGCGAGGCGTCGTAGTCGAGGATGTCGATGGCCTCCGCCACCTGACTTCAGCTCCAATCGATGCTCGGCCAGTTTCGCTCGGTTTTGCTCCACCGCGAGGTTGTTACCGGGCGTTACCGTAGGTGTTCTCCAAAGCGAATTGCGAGTCTGAACGAACGGAAAGCTCCATCTTTCCAATGTAGTTCGCAAAGCAGATTTGGAGTCAGATTCACGTCAATTGCGAGTCCCGGACATCTAAGACTATCAAAATCCGAGTCCCATCGGTAAGCCAAGACGGCTTTCAGGCGCTAGATTCCTTGAACCAGGCTGTCGACAGGGTCATGACCAGGTTTGGCATGGCAACTATCCATCCGACGGCCAGTATAGCCCCCATGTATGGCTACGACCTGGCCGGCGGGTGCAGGCGAGGATCGAGGGCGAACGACTCCTGCGACTTCACCTTGTAGGAGCCGTCTGCGTCTGACGCGACAAACATCAGATTCCAGCTCGACCACGAACACGCTGGTCGGGTCCACCGTGATAGCGGTGAGTACGTGGGGGACCGTGTCAAGCGCCCTGAAGCCCTTGTGGACTGCAACTTCCAGAATTGCAGTAGCGGGATCTACCGAGCAGTACACGGCCCGAAGTCCTCTGCTGTTCCAGCGACCGCCGACCAGAAAAGCTCCTTCGCCGCTGTCCCATGTGGCCGCGTATGTCGCTTGGTCCAATCGCCAAGCGACGAGCTCGGTACCGCCGAGCGCCCCAGGCAATGGCGTCACGCGTAGACACCGTGCTCAAGTCGAACGAGAAAATCTTCCACCAACTCAACACCAGCCGGTGTGGCCAACAGATCGATTGGCTTATGCTGGTTCAAGCCGATAGCCGGCCGTTCCAACCATTGCTCAGCTTCCTGCATGGAACCGAAAATGGAGGTTGCTTTCGCCAGGACTTCCGCGAGCTTCCATGTTCACCCACTTTGCTCTGGGCTGAGTGGCTTGGCTCCCGCGGAGGCATGGCGTTGGTAGGTGCGATGGCTCATTCCAATCGCTTTGGCGAAAGAGTCGTCCCAGCGAAGAAACACCAGGTTCTCGACCAGATATAACAGTGCTCTGGACGGCAGCCCGTTCAGAAGCATCTCATGCGCCTCCAACGGGCTTTGGGGAACCTTTCGAAAAGTAGACGGAGCGCCAAGCAGACTGGCGACTGCAGCCAGCCGCGTCTTCTCAATCGGTTGTGGCCGGTCGGTCTCTCGGTTACGCATTTGAAGTCGTCCAGCCATGTGTCGTTCCATCTATGACAGTTGGCGCAAACGTTCAAGAAAGGCGGATCGGTGTTCCGGCCGGTGCCCGCGGGATCCTCCGGCAGGACGCATGCTCAAAGGCCTCGAAGCGGGTCGAGCCACCTCACTGAATATGGTTGGGTCGCACCCCTATGACCAAGATCCGGGGCATTCAGACAAGCGATCGAGCGCGTACCATTGGGCTTCGCGGTGCGGGATGTCGGCTATGCTGCGTAGCCACCTGGTGGGTTGGCGTCGCCAGCCAGACTCAAGGTTCGCTTAAATCGACTCGATTCTTCTTTGCGAGCACACCAAACTCCGCTGGGCAAAGACCGCTCGATCGAGGCGCGCAGCGAGAGGTCCCGCTATACACCGCCGGACAGTAATGAGCAGGGACTGTTGCCGGTTCGGGTTGGTTGATAGCGGTCAAACAAGTGGCAACTCTCGGCCGTCCACCTTAGCTGGGCGAGCGCCGAAGGACCAAGCGGACCGGGCAGGTTCTTCCAATCTTCCTGATGTGCCCGGACTGTGTCGTATCAGAATCCGACTCGTTCGGTGATGTCTGAGCTCGAAAGGACCATTTTGTCTAGCAAGAGCTCCAGACACGTCCATCGATGAGTCTGGACTTCCGGCTCAGCAGCAATCTCTGGCTACTCTGCCCGTGGATGTCTTCAATCTGTCTCGATCGGAAAGGTTACCGCTCATAACGGTGTCTACAGGAAGTGGCCACTTGTCCGGGATCGATTTCTTCGGCCGTGGAAATCTACTGGACACCTTGGACACCCACTCCTCGTATTTGTCGTGGACAGAGGCGATGGTCAGTGAAAGGACAGCTACGGTGCCTGTCTTCTGTCCAATTTCAAGCGCCAAGAGCTCGGCGCAAATGCAAAAAGTGCCTGTGCCGCAGCCAGAAGTGGTTCAGCCACATTCAATGAAAACGATTAGCGTTTCTAGCTCGCGGAAGGCAACTGGATCAGCGCGACGGGAAAGGGACGCAATTTTGCTTTGAGGATGCTCAAGCCGAGAAAGCGTTCGCCTCGATCTGCGAAAATCTCGCCATTCAATGCGTTGAGGCCTAGCCGACGGTCGCGGCGCCAAGAGGTCGCTATTAAGGCGGCTTTACTTCATAGGCCCACAACGGAGAACGTAGCGCGGCCCCCGTGGCTGTCCTAACAATCAAAGGCCCGCTGCGTCACCCTTGCGGGCGTAATTTCGATAGTAACGTGATTTTTGATCGGCTCTAAACTCGTTCCTGCTTCGGAGCGAGGCGGTGTTTTGGAGCGGGATCATGCGAGAGTTTCGCGCATGTATAATCGATGGCGAGGGGCACATAGCGCTTCGAATTGACCTTGAGATGCAGGACGAGGCGGAGGCTCGGGAGCGAACCAAATTGCTTGTAAACGGGCACGCGGTTGAGCTTTGGGAGGGCGCAACCAGGCTCGATAGATTTGAGCCGATCACCAGGCACTAAGGCCGCGCCGACTCTTGACGACCAGCTGCGATCGGGAGTCTGATCCGCCGCATCTTGGCCGAGCGCGACCGATGAAGCGCCGACTGCACGGGAAGCGTGACCGGCAGCGGCTGACGGCTCATGCCAGGAGGCGAAGGAAACAGAGTTAGGACAAATACGCCGCCGGGCTCAAATTCATTGTCCCGGCGGCGGTGTTCATTCCAGCCCCGAGATGGGATAGCAAAAATCCCGGATACAGATAGGTATGCACAGAACCTGCGAAGGTTTCAGTTTGTGGGGATGCCAATTCAAAGGCCGCCGGGTCACGCTGGCGAGCCTATCACGTCGTACTAAAACGCCACGCCTTTGACGGTCATTGGTCCCTCTCCGGCCTTGGGAGTCAGATACTTGCGATTGATAGCCGCCGCCCTTGCACCAGCCATTTCATTTGCCGTCCCGACCGCGGTCCAGCGCCGGCCTTCGCGTGCGGAGGCGGGGGCTGGCACTAGGGAAATATCCGTTCCGCCGCTGGAACCACTCCCACCGCAATATTGTTTCCCTAAAAACATGGGAGGAACATCATGATTTCCAAATATCTTGCAATAGCCTTCCTGGCCACCGCGTCGATGACCGACGCGGCGGCGGCTCAAACAGCTACAAACCAAGCGGCCTCGGCAACCAGTGCTACCACACACAAGGAGGGTGAATGGCGCGCGTCCAAGCTCGCCGGCGTCGATGTGTACAATGAAGCAAACGAGAAGATCGGCGCCATCCACGACGCGATTTTGGATAGGTCAGGCAGGGTGGCCAATGTCATTCTGGGTGTGGGCGGCGTTCTCGGCCTAGGCGAGCATTACGTGGCGGTCGCCTTCGATAAGCTGAAGTGGATTGACCAGCCGGTGACCTCGACAACTGCGTCAACAACGTCCCCACCGGGGAATGCGCCTGCAACTACTTCCGCTCCAGACAGCACCACGCGAACCACCACCGGTGCCGCAACTACCACCACTACAACCACCACAACCAGCGCCAGTGGGCGTTGGTATCCCGATCACGCGGTGTATAACGCCACCAAGGACGAATTGAAGGCCATGCCGGAGTTTAAGTACTAACTTTGGTGCGGGAATGCGCCTGATACGGCTACTGATCGCTCGTTACTGAGACAAATGGCCCGCCGGTTCACGCTGGCGGGCCGTTCTGGCCGGCTCGTACGTTTATGGGCGCCGGCAGTCCCCGAGTGCGCCCAAGGGGATGATCAAAATTGCTCAGACTTGGTCTGCCACAAGTGTTAACAACCTTTATCACCGTCCGGCTCATGGCTTCTATCGGTGACGAGAACGCCAGTTGGCTCCCGCCCAACCGAACAGGGAGCACCCATGTTCAAGCAATCATCGATATTTCAATACCGCTTAGAGGACGAGGCAATTGACTTGCGCAAGCAGGCTGAGGGTATGCCTCATGGCATTCGACGCGACGAACTTCTACGGATGGCCAGCCGGATCGATAACTCGGTTACCGTCAATAAGTGGCTGGATTCACCCGGTCTGCGCGCTCCGACATAAGCCTCCCAGCGCAGAGAGGCCGCCTCAGTGATTGCAAGCCGTGAGTTGCCCCGATCGAAGTTGGGTCGGACGTCGGCACCTCGGCTCTCGCACCCCTGACAGACGAACTGTGGCTCGAGATCGGAGAGCCTTACGCTGTCAGGCCAAAGGTCGGCGTCCAGAGCGATGTGATGGCCACAATGGCAATAGATCAAGACGCCGCGCACGCCCATCTCGCGCATCTCGCCGAAGGTGATCTTGGGCGGTCGACCGTCAGCGTGCGTAGGCGTGTGGCGGCGGGCAGGGCGAGGCATGCCGCGATCAAAGCGGCATCGGCAGGCCCTCGCCTTTCCGGTAAGACGGGCATAGTCCTTGGGGCAGGGGCTACCGCGAGCAGGTAAAAGTACTCTTAGACGGGTCGAGTCGCTTCATCACCCTGCATGCTTGTTATTCGGCGTACGGTTTGACCCCCGATCGGCACCGAAGGTTGACCCCGCCCAACACCGCCCAATTCCTTGAACCATCACTGGAATGCCCATCACGTGTGGGGTCAATGTTGGAAGCCGATTGGGGAGGCAAAGTTCGGCGCTTATTTACAACCGCGCCAGGTGCGCTAAGGGATACCTCTGGCCAAACGGCGCCATCAGCGTGGCCGCTCCTGCCTTCCCCCTTGGCCGCTTCGGCCCTCTTCGTCGAGCAGCGTTCCGCGCATGCTGGTCCCCCAACATATCGAATAAGGGCTCAAGCATGTCCAGCTCCACGGCCCAATTCACGAATAACTGCGCTACCGGCTTAGCGGCGCACCACGGAGACAGCACTATGGCCGAGGTGCGGATCTTTTCCTACTTGCCCAATCCTCGTGTTTGGAAGGCGGTCATCGCCGCGCGCATCGGCGGCGTCGCGTTGGAGGTGCGGGGCGCCGCGGGCGCCGAACTCGTGGACTGGCTTTGGGATTTTGACGCTCGCCCGCTGAGCGAAGTGTCCGCAGAGGAGCGCTCAGCCGCGGAGCGGGTGGGCCGCATCGGGTTCAAGGGCCGCAAGCTCTACAAGACCGACGCCTTCTTTGCGGCCCAGCCGTTCGGGACGGTCTCCGCGGGTTTCAGCGGGGACGGACAAGCCGGCATTTTCGAGTCCAACAGCATCATGCGTGCGGTCGCCCGCCAGGCGGAGCGGAGCGGTCTATGGCCACGATCCATTCGAGGCCTCGCGGATTGACAGCTTTCTGACGGCGAAAGAATTCTGCTTCTCGGGGAAAGAAATCAGAGCTCCCAGCGTGATCATTGGCAATTTCCTTCTATTAGCGGCATCCGAAATGTCATGCCGGCATCTGACGGAGCACTTCTGCCAGATATCGGATCTCAGCGGTCGTATTGTAGTAGTGAGGCGAGGCGCGGACGATGTCTGGAAGTTTTCTCCGTGTCGCATCGAGCGGGGTGCTCGTCGGTGGCGATACAGAAACGTTGATCCGCTTAGATGAGAGATAGCGCATAACGTCGCGCGCGCTCATATCAGGCGTTGTGAAGGAAACGATAGAAGCGGGACGGTCCCCAAGGTCATGAACTGCCACTCCGGGGATTTCTGATAGTTCGCCGCGCAAYTCGTCAGACAATGCGCGGCAACGTCGTTCGATCTTGCCGAGTCCGAGCTCAAGTGCGTAATCGACCGCGATCCCAAGCCGAGCGGCGTAATTTACTTCCCAGGTCTCAAATCTTCGGGCGTCAGGCCTGAGCTCGTAGTGATATTGCCCTTTCAAGGAGGCTCCAAACAGGTCGATCATGGCGGGTTCCAGATCTGTGAGGAAGTCCTGTCGGACATACAAAAAGCCCGTACCTCGAGGACCGCGCAGGAACTTGCGTCCCGTTGCAGTGAGCATATCGCAGCCGAGCGCAGAGACGTCGATCGGCATTTGTCCAGCCGCTTGGCAGGCGTCTAACAGGTACGGAATGCCGTGCGCACGTGCGATCCGGCCAACGGCCTCTGCCGGATTCACGAGACCGCCATTTGTGGGTACCCACGTAATGGCGATCAGTCGTACCCGCGCATCGATCATGCGATCGAGTGCATCGGGGTCAAGGACGCCGTTAGCGTCGTCTGGTATGATATCTACCTGCGCGCCGGTTCGGCTTGCCATCTGCAAGAAGGCGATATAGTTGGCCGCAAATTCCGCAGTGGTCGTGAGAATGCGGTCACCCGGGCCGAAGCGCAACGAGTAAAAGGCTCGCTGCCATGCGAGCGTAGCGTTCTCCGCCAGCGAGATCTCTTCCCGCTTGGAACCGATTAGCATCGCGATGCTGTCATATACACGTTCAAGGCGTGCAGCACTTTCAGTGCTTGCCTCGTAGCCGCCGATTGCCGCTTCAAGTTGCAGGTACTCGATCATGCCCTCAACTACGGGCTTGGGCATAAGCGCGGCGCCTGCATTATTGAAGTGGATTCGATTTGCTGCGCCGGGTGTATCGCCTCGCAAACGCTCGACATCAACGTCAGCGAAGTCCTCGAAGTCCGGATTGCTCGTTGACTGCCTCAGTTGTCGCTCCTGCTCGTTCCGGTCCCACCTCGATCCGAGCAGATAGCTACCTGCGTTCGATCAGACATCTTTCAAACGATATCAGTCGGCCGTTGACCAAACTCGGCATTTTGAAGCCATCTATGCAAAAAACGTTCGCGATTGGCTGCAAAAATTGCGCGAATCGGCCCTGTGCCTTGGCAAAGTACAACTCAATGCCAATCGGACTTGCCCGCAAGGAGAGTGATTTTGGGAGCACCTATCAAGCCTATGGAGATTGCGTCGGGGGAGTCGTCCAACCGTCGGCCGGTGCTGCTGCGCAGTCAGACATCCGCCCCGACGCAACTTCCCTGGTGGTGCGAACGAAACGCAGGTGATGAACCTCTCCGCCTGCTTCGAGCTTGTCCGCGCTACGCTCCGACCCCCCTGATTTCCTTGCCTGGCGTGGCCGAGCGGCTGGGTCTCGGCGAGGTCTGGATCAAAGACGAGACGCAGCGCCTTGGAATCGGTAGTTTCAAGGGGCTCGGCGGTGCTTATGCTGTGCTGAAGCTTGCCCTGACGTATGTCGGGAAACGCACGGGGCGCGCGATCTTGCCGGCAGAGTTGCTGGAGCCTGGCGTGCGTTCATTGATCTCAGAGCTCACGTTCTCTTGCGCGTCAGACGGCAATCATGGGCGCTCCGTTTCGGCTGGTGCGAGGCTTATCGGAGCGCGGGCAGTGGTGTTCCTTCACGAAGGGGTGACTGACGAGCGGGCCGCTCATATCACGCGGCTCGGCGCTACAATCGTGCGTGTTGCAGGGGACTATCACGACTCGGTCGAGGCTGCCGCCAAAGCCGCTTCACAGGACGGTTGGATCGCCGTTCCGGACACAGTTGGTCCCGGCGAGGATGACACCGCTTGTACTTTTGTGGTCCAGGGATATGCCGTCTTGATTGACGAGATCGTTGCAGCGATCGCGGGGCAACGGTTCCCCTTTACCCATGTCCTGGTTCAGGCTGGTGTCGGAGGTCTCGCGGCGAGCGTGTTCGGTCATGGTCGGGCGCGTGAACTGTTTGGACCCGATACCCATCTGTGGATCGTTGAGCCAGAACGGTCTGCTTGTCTTTACGAGAGCGCTCGTGCCGACACGCCGGTACGTCTTCCCCCAGGACCACCTACAAACATGTCAATGCTCGAGTGCCAAAGTCCGTCCCTGATGGTTTGGCCGCTCATCAATTCCATGGCCACGGGCTTTTTAACGGTCAGTGACGAGGAAGCCGGCGAGGCAGTGCGTGTACTCGACCGGGGAGCGTCAGGCGATGCACGTCTTCGGGTGGGAGAGTCAGGCGCGGCGGGGTTGGCGGGCCTCATCCGAGCGGCGGAAAATGAGGACCGCGCAAGGCTTGCGCTCGACCGGTCCTCGAAAGTCCTGCTCTTCGCGACAGAAGGCCCCACCGATCTTTCTGTTTGGAGTGGAAGCCGTTAGCAAGCGCAGGAGCGTGCACATCCCCGCTATGAGACATCGAGATTGATACGGGTAGTGAACTTAACCGTCTGCATTGCCACGAAGGTGGTGAACGACTTGATGTTCTTGTCGGGGAAAAATGCTCTCTCGGTGAATGCTCCATACTCCTCCATCGAGCCAGTATTGACGACTAGTATGAAGTCGGCCGACCCGGTTACGTAATAGCATTGCGTGACCTCTGGATAGGCGCTCATTCGTTTCTTGAACGTATCGAGAAGGTCGAGTTGCTCTTGTTCAAGCGCAACCATCACGATCGACGTCACCCGCGTCCCGGCGACCGACGGCGAGATGATCGAGACGTCGGACAGGATAGCGCCATTCTCGCGCAACCGCCGTAGTCGGCGCAGGCACGACGTCGGCGAGAGGGCCACACGTTCCGCGAGCTCTTCGGAGGTCTGTTGATTGTTCTCCTGCAGCAGCATCAGCAACTTGAGATCAAGGCGATCGAGATCCATTCGCGCGCTGGCCACTTAAATATTCCTTAAGATTGCAGTTATCCGGCGTCCGATCGCGCCAAAACGACGAATTCCGTCACCGGCATGTCACATTATATGCACGAAGAGGGCCTGAGCAAGCATTTGTGAGATCGGCAGGGAGGCAGCCATGGACATCGTAAGACGCAGACTTCTTCAGGGCACCGCGTTGGTCGGAGGCGTTGCGGCGACACGCTCCCTGTTTCCCGCTCCCGCAGTCGCTCAAATTCCCAAGAGTACCGGCGAAGTTGTCGTTTACGACGGTGGCGGATCATGGGGCGAGGCCAAACGGATCGCCTACTTTGAGCCCTTCGAGCGCGAGACCGGCATCAAGGTGATAGCGCAACCGCGCACTGATACGGGAGCCGCGCGGGCGAGCGTTCTCGCCGGGGCACCTCGCTACGACGTCATGATCCTGCCGGGTGGTAAGGCGCCGACCTTCGAGCGAGATAATTTGCTGGTCCCGATCGACTACGGCTACTTCGAGAAGTCCGACCTGGAGGCGTTTAGTCCTGTCAAAGTGGGCAAGTTCACGGTGCCTGCGATCGTCTATTCGCTCTTCATCGCGTATGACTCGTCCAAGTTTACATCCAATGCGCCGAACTCGTGGGCTGATGTATGGGATGCCCAGAAATTTGCGGGGCGACGTTCATTAATGGCCGGTACATGGGCCTCCGATGGCGGAACCTTTGAGGCGGCCCTGATGGCGGACGGTGTTGAGCCCTCGAAGCTCTATCCAATCGATTGGGATCGGGCGTTCAAGAGCCTCGGTCGCATTAAACCGAATATTGTGAAGTGGTGGAACAACGGGGCGGAAGCGCCTCAGCTTATCATCGACAAGCTCATCACAGCTGGCAGCGCCTGGAATGGTCGGGTTTCCGCGGCCAACGAACAGGGCGCGAAAATCGGCTACACGTGGAATCAGGGTATCTTGCAATACGATTGCTGGGTCGTCTTGAAGGGGACCAAAAACGCGGACAACGCGTTCAAATTCCTTGCCTTCTCCGCCCGCGCCGAAAACCAGGCGAAATTCGTACAGCACATACTGTATGCGCCGCCAAACTCGCGCGCCTACGACTTAATCCCGTCCGATCGCGCCAAGCTTCTGCCCACTTCGCCGGATGCACGCAAACAGCAGTTCGTGCAGGACTATGAATTCTGGACCGCCCGAGCCGCCGGTGAGCGCGCGAACAACGAAATCGCCGTGGCTCAGTGGGAGCGATGGCTTGCGGGGGCGCGGTAAAACGGTGATGTCGAACTCCAGCGTGACCATAGCATCTAACCGGAGCTGGTCCATCGGACGGGACAAGCTCACTCCCATCCTGTTGCTCTTTCCGATCGTGGTGCTGTTCTCGTTCGGTTATCTGATGCCGCTGTCTCAGCTCGCGCTCAAGAGCCTGCAATCCGATGGTGCTTGGTCGCTCAAGAGTTATAGCGAAATCGCGAGCTCATCCTCGTTCTTCTGGATCGTTCTGAAGACGCTCAGGCTTGCCCTGACGGTTACCGTCATATGTCTGGTGATCGCCTATCCGCTGGCCTACACGATCTCTCGATGTTCGGACAGAGTGGCGACGCTCTTGCTCTTCATCGTCACGCTTCCGTACCTCACCAGCGTCCTTATTCGCACGTATGCCTGGATCGTACTGCTCAGTCCAAACGGACCGATAAACAAGGTGCTTCTTGCACTCGGAGCGATTTCCGAGCCGCTTCAGATGGTCTTTAATTCGACCGGCGTTTACATCGGGATGGTCCAGGTCCAGCTCCCGCTGATGGTATTTCCCCTGTATGCAGCGCTGACACGAGCCAACCCTAATCTGACCAGGGCCGCGCAGAGCTTAGGAAGTCCGCCCTCGGATGCATTCCTCCGTGTTACGCTACCGGCGTCGATGCCCGGGCTTGTCAGCGGATGTACTCTCGTCTTCCTCTCCTGCCTGGGTTTCTATATCACGCCGGAGCTTCTGGGAGGCCCGGACGACTATCTCATTGCGCAGGGCATCAGCCTGAGGGTCTTGATCCTCGGTAATTTCAGCGAAGCGGCCGCTCAAGCTTCACTGCTTCTGCTCGCGGTCGTCGTGATTTTTCTTATTTTTCGACGCCGCATTGCGGAAGAACTCGACGACCGTCCGGGATCGGATGATATCCGTGCATCGAGCGCGCTCGACTCGCAGTTCACCGCGAGACGACCATTCGCAGAGCGCTTGACCTCGCTGTCGCACGGTCCCGTTTTACGCCTGCACGAACTCCTGTCTAACATTCGCAAGCCGTTGCTGTACGCGTCGGCAGGATTCGCGCTTCTCCTACTTGTCCTCCCCTTTGCGGCGGTGATTCCGCTGGCGTTCAGCGACGCTCCCTATCTCACGTTTCCGCCGCCCGCCTATTCGCTCCGGTGGTTTTCTCGCCTGGTCAGCAACACTCAGTGGCTGGATGCGCTGAGCTTCAGTTTGCGCTGGGCAGGTTTGGCGGCGCTCTTGAGCGTCGCCGTTGGCGTCCCAGCAGCATTCGCACTGGTTCGTCATCGTTTTTTGGGGCGACTTCCGATCTACCTTCTTCTGATCTCGCCACTGATCGTTCCGCACGTCGTCATGGCCGTCTCGCTATTCTTCGCGCTTGCGGGATCTTCGCTGATCGGCTCTCCCTTAGCGTTCGCCATCAGCTACACGATCATCGGAACGCCATATGCTGTCGTTGTGACGATAGCCGGCTTGAAGCGCTTCGATCGTACTCTTGAGCGAGCGGCGTCGAGTCTTGGGGCAAGCCCGATAACGATCTTGCGGACCGTGACTTTGCCTCTGCTGTTTCCGACGCTCGCGAGCGCGGCAATATTCGCCTTCATTGTTGGCTTCGATGATGTGGTGTTTGGCCTTTTTCTGAGTGGGCCATCCGCTACGCCGCTGCCTATGCGGATGTGGGACAATATTCGCCTTGAGATCAGTCCGCAGATCGCGGTGATCGCTGTCTTGTTCCTGGCCGTGCTGGTTCTGCTCTGTCTCGTCCGTTTCTTCGTCGGAGCGGCCATGGAAGGCCGCCGGACGCGAGCTGGGATCTGACCTGAACATGACGAGGTTGGGACGCGCCACATAGCCTTCAACAGACCCGAGGGGTGACCTTGTCGGTGTTGTCCGCAAATAGCGTAAGAGCAGAAAGTTGGAACATGATTCGCGATCTCACTTTTTCCGTCGGAGAGTACAGGCGTCGGCTGCTGTTGGTTCAGGAGCTTGTCGCGGCTCGTCGCCTCGATTGCGTCATTCTCGATGAACCGGAGATGATGGCTTGGTTGTCGGGCTATACCGTCTCCGAGAACCTCTGGCGTGCGTGCGTCGTGCCGGCCTCGGGCGAACCGTTCCTTCTGGTTCGCAAGCTCGATATGCCGCCGGCGCAGCAGCGGAGCTGGATGGAAGATATCGTCGGCTTTGGTGACTGGGATGATCCCTTGGTCACCTTGGTGGATGCGTTGCGCGACCGGAAGGTCGCACACAAGCAAATTGGTGTCGAATTCCAGTCGAATTCGTTCACCGTTCAGCGGCACAATCGCCTCCGCGCGCTTCTGCCTGGCTCAGATGTCCGCGATCTCGAACGCTCCGCATGGAGCCTCAGAGGCTGCAAGTCAGCCGAGGAGATTGCCCACATGAGACGTGCGGGTACCCTTCTGGACAGCGCCTTCCAAGCGACAGTGAGGGAAGTCGGGTCTGGAAAGAGCCAGCGTGAGGTCGCGGCGGCCGCTGCAAGCGCCTATTACAAGCTCGGGTTTGACGATGGCTTCGTCGGTCCGCTTAATGTCGGATTTGGCTGGGACTCTCTACACGGATTTCTCGAAGAGCGACCTCTGGCCGACGGTGACATCGTTCACATCGAGCTCCTGCCTCGCCTGCACTTCTATACCGTCCGCATCATGCGCTCTGTCATCGTGGGGCGGGCGACCGATCACCAGAGGGCGGCTGCGGAGACCCTGATCTCACTACAGGACCAGCAAATTGCTGCGCTTCGGCCTGGGGCGCTCGCTGCCGATGTCGATCGCATCGTGCGGGAAGGTGTTGTGGCGGCGGGTTTGCGTGACACCTATGACAATATCACCGGCTACACGCTCGGAGTGGCGCCACTCGTCTCTCAGCATACCAGTGATCTGTATCGCTGCTTCACTCCGCGCTCGGACTGGATGGTTGAGGAGGGCATGGTCTTCCATATGTACACTTCGGCCGCAGGTCTGGCGATGAGCGATTCCGTCGTCGTGACCAGGACCGGAGGCGAACGACTGACCAAGACGCCACGTCAGATATTCGAAACGGACGCAAGATGACAATCACAGCTGCGGTGACCGCCGATCATTCGGCTAATATTTCTGTGTCCAGCAAGGATAAGCGGGGCGCGGTGTCGGTCGACGCGATCACCAAGATGTTTGGTTCGGTGAAAGCAGTCGATGGCGTCTCGTTGTCAGTGCGGCCTGGCGAGTTCGTGGCGCTGCTCGGATCCAGTGGATCTGGCAAGTCCACGCTCCTCATGATGATCGCGGGCTTCGAAACGCCTTCTTCGGGCGATATTAGGCTGGATGGCGTCCGGATCAACGATGTTCCCGGACATCGCCGCGGTTTTGGAATGGTGTTCCAGAACTATGCACTGTTCCCACACATGACCGTCGCGGAGAACATCGCGTACCCTCTTCGCAGACGCGGCATGAGCGGCCGTGACGTCGAACGTGAGGTCACGAAGGCATTGAGGCTGGTCGCACTCGAGGGTTACGGCGCGCGGCTCCCAAGCCAGCTGTCGGGAGGGCAGCAGCAACGTGTCGCACTGGCCCGTGCATTGGTGTTCCGGCCGCCCCTCCTGTTGATGGATGAGCCGCTCGGGGCGCTGGATCGCAAGCTTCGACAGCAGCTTCAGATGGAGATCAAACTGATCCATAAAGAGGTAGGCAGCACCATCATCTTCGTCACCCACGATCAGGAAGAAGCCCTGTCTATGGCCGATCGCGTGGCCGTTCTTGAGCATGGTCGTCTGCAGCAGTTCGGATCGCCTCGGGAGCTCTACGAGGAGCCGGCTACGGCCTTCGTCGCTGATTTCATCGGCGAGACAAACTTCTTGCCCGCCGAACTACGCCGGTCTGGTGAGAGTGTTGCAGTAGGAACACCGGATCTCGGCCTGTGGGTTGATGTGCGCAACGAGCAAGTGCTTTCTCAGCAGGATCGAGGGCTACTCGCAGTTCGCCCCGAATTTATCCGTTTGGAGATAGATGACGAGGCCACGGCTACGGTGCTGGAGTCCGCGTACACGGGCACCAACCAGAGCGTCTTGGTGCAAGTGGGCGAGCTGAGGCTGACCGCGCGGATTCCGGTCAAGCCAGGACGGCCGCTGTTCCAATCCGGTCAGCGGGTCCGCATTGAGATCGAGGCTGCGCATACCCGCGTGTTTCCGGCCGCCCGTTGAGCTCCCCTTGATGGCGTGCGAGGAGCCGCCCGAAATGTGCAGGGACGCTGCAATCTCGCGCGCGAGCAGCCATCTCGATTCTGGAGACTTCGAGACCGTTCTCTCGCGCCTCGTCGCCATTCCTTCCGAGAGTCAGAATCCGGAGCGAGCACTTCAGATTGTCGGATATCTCGACGAACTCCGCTGCATGCTTGAAGAGCTCGGCTGCGATTGCCAGCATTTGACTGCTGCAGGCGCGCATTTTCTGTATGCAGAGCGCAGAGAAGATGGAGCATTGCCGACGGTGCTGGGATATGGGCACGGCGATGTGGTTAGAGGAATGGACGAGTCGTGGGCCGCAGGAACGTCGCCTTGGCGCCTCGCAAAGCTCAATGATCGCTGGTATGGCCGGGGTGTCGCAGACAACAAAGGGCAGCATGCCATCAACATTGCCGGCCTCCGCGCTGTCCTCAAGACCAGAGGTCGTCTGGGATTCAACCTCAAATACATCATCGAGATGGGCGAAGAGGTCGATTCGCCCGGCCTCCGCGAACTTTGCTTGACGCACAAGAATCTCCTGAGCGCCGATCTTTTCATGGCATCCGATGGACCGCGGTTGTCCGAGCATCGGCCTACAATATTCCTGGGCTCGCGCGGATGTGTTACATTCGACATTTCAATTAAGGCGCGCGAGAGCGCGTATCACTCGGGCAATTGGGGCGGTCTGCTTTCCGATCCTGCAATCCAGCTCGCGCATGCCTTGGCGACGATCGTTTCTCCGACCGGCCGCATCCTGATTCCAGAATGGCTTCCAAGTGGGCTGCCTGAGTCCGTCCGGCCGGTGCTTGCCGATTGTGTGATTGACGGGGGACCTGGAGGACCTGAGATCGATCCGGTTTGGGGGGAGCCGGGACTGACTGCGGCAGAGCAGGTGTATGGCTGGTGCTCGTTTGATGTTCTAGCCATGAGCTGCGGAAATCCGCAGGCGCCGGTCAACGCTATTCCCGCGAGTGCCTGGGCGCGCTGCCAGCTCCGCTTCGTGGTCGGCGTCGATCAGGAGGACATTTTGCCGGCGCTTCGGCGGCACCTCGTGACGTCCGGCCTCGACATGGTCCAGGTGACGCCAAGTCCCCACGACGGTGTTTTTCCTGCCACGCGCCTCGATCCTGAGGATCCTTGGGCTAGGTGGGCCCAAGCCTCGATCGCCCGGACGACGCAGAAATCGCCGGCAATCTTGCCCAATTTCGCCGGTTCGCTTCCGAACGACATCTTTGCCAAAGTGCTAAATCTGCCCACGTTATGGGTGCCCCACGCCTATCCGGGATGCCAGCAACATGCAGCCAACGAGCACTTGCCGATCGGGCTCGCACGCGAGGCTCTGGAGATCATGGCGGGGCTATATTGGGACCTAGGTGAGCCAGATACCCTTCCTCCAGTCCGACGAGGATGAACTGATCGGCTGCGCTTTGCTGGCGCCGTGGCGCGGGTGATTGTTTTTCTGCGAAGGCCCTTGCGCATTTCGAAGTACCGCTTCCCGACTGATGCGCCAAGCTCCGTCAAGGCGGCGCCGAGCGCCATCTTCGAGTGCGGACGCTGAAGGGGCAATGCACATGGGTGATGCATCGGACCATCATGGCTTTGGTGGCAAGAGCTGCAATTGTTGCCAGCCTGACCCGGCTCAGCCGAGCCTTGAGGCTGCCGTCTCGAACCGAATCGAGCAGGCGCTGCTACAAGGCCTGTTCCCGCAGCCGATATTGCGGCGCGAATTGCTGCGAACGGTCGGCGTCCGGTCGATAAGTTGGGCGCGGAGCATTTCGAGTTTCGGACCGCAAAGGTCGCTCCCCTCCAAGACGGCGAAATCCTTATCCGGCATCATTTTCTTTCGCTGATGCCCGGCAATCGTGCGTGGATGCAGCGCAAGCCATTTACCGTGCATAAGGCGTGAAATAGCTTCGTTGATCGACTGAAAGGCCAATGTTACCGTGTGCTTGGCGGTCCCCGGGCGTTCGACCATGATGCCCGCTTTTGCGTAGACCGAATTCCAGCGGCAGCTTACGACAACGATTTTAAGCACAACTTGATGTGCACTCGCGGTCTCAGCACCGCTGCCGGATCGCCCCAGGACCGCGTCTTGTCTTCAGGCGGTGGTAGACCGGCCAGAAACCTTAATCACCGGCCTTTTGGCATCGTTTTTGCTGTACATGAATCGTCTATTCGACAAGCGGTTGCGAGCACCCGAAGAGTATACGCGAAGACACCATTGCTGCTACGATTAGCGGCTTCTATGGCAGGAGAGTCCACGATGATGCCGGTTTCGGGTGTGAAGGCCGGACCCACCAAGCTGGTGCGCCGGCGTGTGAAAGTTGGCTTCATCCTCCTTCCAGGGTTCACGATGTTTTCGTACTCAGCCCTGGTTTACATTTTGAAGCATTGTACCGACCCCGCAGCCGCCGTCGGGATCGACTTTGAGTATCTGGTTTTAGGACAGAAGCCAGCTCAAACGACCTGTGGTGTCGAAGTGCCCCCGACCGCGCCCCTGCACGCCGCCCGCGCCTGTAACTACGTCTTCGTGATAGGCGGGAGGACAGCGGTCCCCATCGAGAATCGCAGATCAATTCTGGAAGCATTAACCAGCGCCGATATGAACAACGCAACTCTTGTAGGAGCTGGTTCGGGACTGTTCGTGTTAATCGAAGCCGGATTTTTTGATAGGCTGCCCTGCGCAACAGACTGGTATCGCGGCACTGACCGAGATACGCGTTTCGCGGAGGTGCAGCAAATCTCAGGCGTCAACTTGGTGGTGAGCGGCAGGAGAGTGAGCTGTGCGGGAGGGCTAGCGGCGCTGGAGCTCGGATCATGGCTCTTAGAACGTCATTACTCCGCTATCGGCGTCGACCTGCCTGCACCGCAAGAGCTTTCTGTCCCTGCGCCCGAGTTGAAGCAGAGTTCCGGAACGACAGAACTCGATACGAGAGTACTCCGGGCACTGAAGATTATAGAAAGAAATCCTGGACGGCCGACGAAAGTTAAAGCTCTTGCATCATCTCTGGGAACGTCTAAGCGGCAGCTCGAACGCCTGTTCCAGCAGGAGATGAAGCAATCGGTCCAGCAATACTGCCGTCATCTTCGACTCGGTTATGGCTATTGGCTTCTTTTGAATACCGCGAAGTCAATCACCGAAGTTGCGTCGGTTACCGGATTCTCCGATAGCTCGCACTTCAATCGATGTTTTCGAACTCAATTTGCAACAACGCCAACGAAGGCACGACAGTCAAAGGTAAGTGTGGGCGACGTTATTTCGCCCCGATGGGCATCGCTCTACGAAAGGGTTGCAAAGGGCGATCAGGATTCGGACTTATCGCGATCGAGAGAGTCAGTGTACGCTAATCTGGCTCACTCTGTTGTTGGCTCACCTACCCGAATGAAGCTTTCGGATCAACCGTCGCCTGGATCTATCTTCGCGACGTATAATAATGGTGGCCATCAGGTTCCTAGTGCAGCCCTCCGAAGTAAGCACGCTGAACCTCAGGATTTGACCTAAGGGAGTCTGCCGACCCTTTCACGATGACTTGGCCTTGGAGTAGAACGTATCCATAGTCAGCAATAGCGAGGGTTTGATTTACGTTCTGTTCAACCAAGAGCACCGTGACTCCGGCTTTTGCGATCTCGCGAATGACGTTAAAGTTTTCTTGCACAAAGAGAGGAGAGAGACCCAGCGACGGCTCGTCGATGATGAGCATGTGAGGGTCCGTCATCAGTCCGCGTCCGATCGACACCATTGCCTGCTCGCCGCCTGAGAGTGTTCCCGCAACCTGCTTCTCGCGCTCCTTCAGCCGCGGAAATATGTGAAACACTCGCTCCAGACTCTCGCGAATTTTGGTATTGGATCGCTCAGTATAAGCCCCGACACGCAAATTTTCTTCAACGGTCATTCGACCGAAGATACGGCGACCTTCCGGTATACATCCAATACCGAGCCGAACAATCTCGTGGGTTTTCAATCTATCGAGATTGTTTCCATTGAAGGTGATTGTACCGACTCTCGGCGGTGTGAGCCGCAGAATTGATCTGATCAAAGTCGACTTGCCCGCTCCATTCACACCGAGAATGCAGCTTATCTGTCCCGGCAGAACATCCAAATCGACACCCGTCAGAACGTCGACGCTGTCGTAGGCAGTGTGAACTCCGCGAACGGTGAGGATCGGGTTCATGAGTGCCCCAGGTATGCGCGTCGGACGGCGGGATCGGCCGCCACTTCCCTGAACTTTCCTTCGCAAATCTTTTGACCGTAGTTCAAGACGATACAGTGGTCGGTTACACGCTCGATGAGCCCCATCTCGTGCTCAACGATGATTATCGTAGGGCTTCCGAATTTTGGTCTTATGGCCAAGATTTCATCCATGAGCTGGTTTGTTTCGTCATGGGTCATTCCCGCAGATGGCTCGTCCAGCAGAAGCAGAGAAGGCCTGCCAACAAGAGCTCGGCAAATCTCAACTCGTCTGCGATCAATCATCCCGAGCGTTTCAGCTTGCTTAAACATCTTCTTCGCCAGGCCACGATCGAAGTTGGAAAGCAAATCTTCGACGTCTTCCGCTAGTTGTCGAAGCTCCGTGTGAAATGCAGGTCTTCGCAAAATGTTGTGCCACAACGTGCTACAGATGCGTTCTTGAGCTCCAACAGCGACATTATCGAAGACCGAGAGTGGAAGGCAAAGCCGCGATCGCTGAAATGTCCGAGCCAGGCCCCGCGAGGCGAGTTGATCAACCTTCACTTTCGTGGTGTCAGAACCCTCGAAAGTAATTGATCCAGAACTCGAGCGAACCAGCCCACTGATGGTGTTGAAAAACGTGGTCTTTCCCGACCCGTTAGGGCCAATAAGACCGATCACATCCCCCCTTGAAATGGATACATCGAGTTCGTTGAGCGCACACAAGCCCCCAAATCGAACGGTCAGACCAGACGTGGCTAGGATCGTATCGTTCATGCTGGGGCACCTTCCTGCAACCGCCGCATTCGTCGAGGCAATATCCCAGAAGGGCGAACGATGAGGACGAATATCACTACCAACGCGAATATGAGGAAGCGATACTCTTGAACAATTTGGAGTTTCTCAGGTAGGAGCACGACCAAAAGCGTCGCGGGAAGGATGCCCCATATGTTTCCAACTCCTCCCAATATGAGAATTGATACAATCGCCAGGCTGTCGCCCAACTGGAAATTCGCTGGGGCTATAAAGCCGGTCATTTGCGCATAGATTGCACCTGCGAGCCCCAAGAGGAAATTTCCCAGGGTGAAGGCGAGCAGCTTCCAATACCAGACACGCAAGCCAAAAATCGATGCTGCTGTCTCGTCTAGCCGCACAACATCCAGCCACACGCCAATCCATGATCGATTCATCAAGCCGATCAGCAGCCCGGATAATCCGACAAAGCCGCCGGTCAAAATGACATAGTTTGCGTAGGACCCGAACGTATACGCTCCCAATTGGATGTCTCGACTAAAATCCCAACCGAAGAGTATCAGTCCTGGAAGCTTAATCCCCTGTGGCCCACCGAGCACATCACTTGCGTCCACATAGACGGTGAACATAACGCTGAACGCGAGCGTGGTTAGCGCCGCATAGTGTCCTCGAGTTCGAAGAACAGGAGCCAATAGCACAAAGCCAATCAGGACAGACGCAGCACCTGCAGACACCAAAGATATCAGGCCTGGAACATCGCCGAGGCGAGCAAGCATAGCTACTGTGTAGCCACCGGCCCCCATAAATGCTGCAGCACCAAAATTCGTCAATCCAGCGAATCCCATTTGGATCGTAAGACCAAAACAAGCGAGAACGTAGATCAGAACGGTCGCGAGCATCAGCAACCCGAAGGTATCGTCACGCAAGACGACGATCAGAACAACGGCTGACACCAGGAGAGCCGCACGAAGCAAGTGTGGCTGTTCCTTAGCAGCGAGTTCGGCTGTAGCGAGCAATCCCGTGCGATGCGCGAGCCACGTCCCAGCGATTGCGACCAGCAACGCAAGAACGAATAGCCTCTCGTCTGTTAGCTCAATGACTGCCGATAAAGCGCAAGTCGCCGCAACTATCGTAGTCAGCAGCGCTGCAATTCGCCTCGGTACCGTACCAAATTTGTACATAGTTTATACTCGCTCGCCGGTACGCTCTGCCAATAAGCCGGTTGGCCGCCAGGTGATGAGCATGATCATTACCGCGAACCCTATTACGTTCTTGTACTCACTGAGAGATGGCGTCGCCGCGACAACCAGCGTCTGCAGGGCAGCGAAGAGAAACCCTCCGAGTATCGCTCCCCAAATGTTTCCCAACCCCCCGACAATTGCAGCTGAGAAGCCGATAACAGACAGCAACAGGCCCATGCTGTAGCTTACCTCACTGTAGTAGAGTCCGTACATGACGCCGGCGAACCCCGCAGTCATGGATCCGAGCGCGAAGGTAAGAGGCGCAATACGTTCGAAATTAATTCCCATCATACTGGCAGTCTCGGAGTCCTCGGCGACCGCACGCATCGCCAAGCCGAACCGCGTTCTATTGATAATTAGATAGACGAGCGCGATTGATCCGACCCCTCCACCAATCAGGAGCATTCCGTCCCATCTCACATGAGCTCCCAGAAACTCAAATCCACCCGGCGGCAACAACGAAGGGAATCGTTGCGGATTGGACCCATTGGGAAAGAACAACCGAATGCTTTCGCGTATTGCTGTTCCCACCATCATGGTCATAAGAAGCATGTTGACAGCCGGTGCATCGCGCAGGGGAAGAATTAGCGCTCGGGAAATGAGGGCTCCCAACGTACCGGCGAATAGGATTGCAGCTGTGAATCCAAATGCGAGTTGAAGCACGACTGGCAGGCCCATTGCGTCGGCGAACCAAGCGGCAACGAGGCCCGCAAATGCGCCGAACGTAAAGACGTCTCCATGTGAGAACTTGATTACGTTCATCACGCCAAAGAAGATCGTGAATCCCATCGCCACAAGACCGTAGACGGTGCCTTGCATGAGGCCGTTTAGTATGTGTTGGATCCAGGTGGCCATACTATCCTGCTGCCATGTTCAAGCGATGGAGATTAGCGAGGCGCTATTGCGGGCATCGGCTTACGGCTGTGGTTTCTTCAGCTTTCGTTTGCCGCTCGCATATTCGCTGTCTTCCCAGACGATCCACTTGCCATCCTGGACGATGTATTTGGTGGTCTGAAGTGTTATGTTTTGGCCGTGATCATCGAACGTGATTGGGCCCACGATGGACGAGCGATCTTTTGTCTTACGAAGCTCCGCGGTCACTGCAGCTCGCGTTGGCCCGACCTTCTCGATCGTCTCTAAAACAAGCGTCGTCGCGGCGTAAGAGAAATGGCCGTAAGCCTCGGGTGCCTCCTTAAAGCCAGCTGCTTCGTATTTTTCTGTAAAGAACTTGCCGCCGGCCGTTTGCGACAGAGGAGGGCTGTCGTAGAACGCGATAGTGCCTTCTGCCAATTCTGGGCCCACTGCCTTGATATAGGCATCACCCATGATCGCGGAATTACCTTCGAATTGCGCCTTGATCCCCAACTTCTCCATTTGCGTTCTCAGCCTGGCGCCGAGAGGGACCAATCCTCCGAAGAAAACCACTTCAGGGTTCAGCTCTTTGACTTTTGTCAGCTCAGCTGAAAGATCCTGCTGATCCGGCGGAACGCTGAAGGCTGCAAGGACTTGGTTGCCTTCCTCGCCTGTATAGAGGCTGAAGTATTTCGTTGTGGACTTTCCAAAGTCGGTCGAGTCGGCAAAGGCGACGAAGGTCTTATAGCCCGCATCTTTCATGAACTTCGCGCCGACTTTGTTCTGACCGATCAGAGCGCCAGTTACGCGATGAATCTCGGGATAGTTGTTGCCGTACGTAATGTCTGGAAGGACAGCGGCCCATACAACCATCGGCAGTTTATAACGATTGAAAATGTCAATTGCGGCCATGGCGGTGGAAGAGCAATAGAACGGGATTGCCGCAATAATCGACTTGTCGACCGCTGCCTTGGTTACAACCTGGACCCCGACGTTCGGTTTACATTCGTCGTCGAGCGCCACAAGCTCGTACTCATACTTGGCCTCTGGACTCGCGTTCATTGCTCGGACTGCCAGTTCGGCGGAGTTACGGCCACCTAAGCCATAAGCCGACAGGGCACCCGTCAACGGCCCTACCCATGCAATCTTAACCGTCTCCTTGGCGTCCGCTCGATTAGAGATTGCCACGCCCGAACTGCCGATGACCGCGGCGATGACGCACTTTGCTAGGAAACGCATCCAGATACCTCGCTGTAATGACCGGCTTTGGCTGACCGGCTTTGACCGTACCGAGCTCCGAACCGAGCGCGATAGGACGAATGCGCACCTGAATTTGGATGATTGCGACGTCACTAGGTACGACGGCGAGGCTTTCATATCCCCCCGGCTTCCGAATTCTATCGAGACTGTCGCGCTCGGGCGAAAGTAGCCTTGGTGGTCGACCAGGTAACCTGCACCTCGCGTGAGCGCGGCGACCCCTTCGCTAGAGAGACTAGAGAGAAATGGTCACGGGCGAGCATCGATCAACGTTCCGGATAACAGCCGATCGGGGTTTTCTTCATGAGACTATATTGGTCATCGACATCTCCATTCGTAAGAAAAGTCACCGTGAGCGCACACGAGCTCGGCCTAAGCGACCGGTTGGAAACCATTCCGACCCGCGTTGCGCCAAACAAGCCCGACCGCGCTTTATTGGCATACAATCCGCTTGGGCAGCTCCCAACGCTCGTTCTGGATGACGAGACCGTGCTTTACGACAGCCTCGTCATCATCGAGTACCTCGATCAGATGGCTGGAGGGGCGAAACTCATTCCATCCTCGGCGGAGCGACGAATTGAAGAGCTTCGGCAGCACTCTCTGTGCAACGGACTTCTCGACCTGCTGGTGCAATGGCGTATCGAGTCCAGCAAGGAGGCACCGCAAATTGCTCTCATTAATGCCTTCAACCTGAAGACAGGTATGATTTGGGCAAAACTGGAGGCGACAGTCGAGGGACTCTCACAAAAGCCGTTTGGCTTGCCATCCATTACGCTGGCCATCGCTGCTGAATACGCTGACTTTCGGTTTCCAGCGCTTGGTTGGCGAGAGAAGTACCCGGCTCTGTCGAGCTGGCAGCAATCGATACAGTCGCGACCATCGTTGGCCGCTACCAGATTTTTCGATAGCCCGAAGCCTTAGATAAGAAGCGACAGATGTTACGTCAGTAACAAGCGAGTGGTGAGGCCGCGCCGCCGCATCCTACACTGAATTGAGCTGCCAATCTAAGAACACTATCCCGGCTGTCACAAACGAAAGGATCAAAAATGTCGAAACCCGAGCGTAAGCTGATTCCGACCCAGGAAGGTCAGGTCGAGCTGTTTGTGGAAGGCAAGGGCCCTCGTATCGTCCTGCTCCCCTCGCTGGCGAGAGGTGCAAGCGATTTCGATGAGATTGCGCCAATGATTGCTGCGGCGGGATTTCGCGTTCTACGACCTCAGCCACGCGGCATAGGCGCGAGTTCAGGGCCGACCGAAGGGATCACATTGATCGATCTTGCCGCCGATGTTGTCGCTGCTATCGAAGCTGATTGCGCGCCGGAAAAGCCGGAAGCGTTGGTTGTCGTCGGCCACGCGTTCGGCAACTGGGTCGCGCGGGTACTCGCTCATCATTGGCCATCGATGACGAAATCTGTCGGACTTCTCGCGGCCATTATCGGCAGCACGATTTCGCCCGAACTGTTGATTTCGGTGAACGTCGTATCCGATAATTCCAAGCCGGAGGCGGAGCGCCTATTCTATTTGCAGCGCGACTTCTTCGCTCCAGGGCATGATGCTTCGGTATGGTTGCCCGGCTGGTACACAGAGGTCTCACAATTTCAGCTCGCGGCGACATTTGCGACAGCTGACAGCAGTTGGACCGAAGTAGGCAAAAAGCTCCCGGTACTTTATGTCGCCCCGGAATTTGACAAGATTGCACCCGTGCCCGAGGAGCAATTCTTGCGGGATCGCGTAGGCCATTTGGCCATATTGGAAATCATTCATGGTGCTGGCCATGCATTGCTTCCAGAGAAAGTGTCTGAAGCCGCGGCTGTGCTGGTCTCGTTCGCTCAGTCCATCATGCGGGGCGAAGATGGCCGACCGAAGTCGGCCTGAGTTGCCTAAAAGACTCCCTTCAAACGACCGATCGAGCAACTCCTAATACCCTCCTTGAGGGGCGCCGACTTCACATTAAAGGATCGCCGAGGTTGGTGCTGATGGTGCTCCGCACAGTGTCGGTCAGCCGGTCTAGGTTCTGTGCTCAAACCCCTTGCTGTTGAGTGGGCGGAATGATTCAAGGCTTCCAAAAAGAGGCCTCGATGGCACGCTTCGATCTGACGGACGCCGAGTGGTCGATCATCGCCCCGCTGTTGCCGGGAGCCGAGGGCAGGAAGAACGGCCGACCACGGCCGGACGTCGCAAGGTTCTCAACGGCATCTTCTTCGTTTTGCGGTCCGGCACGCCGTGGCGCGACCTGCCGGAGCGCTACGGTCCTTAGCGGGTAGCCGAATCCGGTCGCACATCGAGGCGCATCGTTTGATCCGTAGCAGTTGCCCGGTGGCCTCGATGCGGTCGCGTCGTTGACAAAGAGGATGATGACTGTCATCCTCTTTGTCGACCAGATGGTCTGCGCACCCGACACGTCCGGTGCTCAGCGCCCTAGAACGAAGGAATCTTTCGGATGAGTACTCCACTGACCCAGTTCACGATCACCGAGGCGGCGCCGGGATACTGGCGGGTGACCTTCAACAATCCGCCGCTGAACTTTTGCAATCCGGAGACCCTCATCGAGCTGCAGCAGATCGTCGGTCGCATCGAGTCCGATGACACCTTGCGGGTGGTTGTGTTCGATAGTGCTGACCCGGACTTCTTCGTCAATCACTACGACGTCTCCCGGTTCGCCGATTTTCCCCTGACACCGGGGCCGACTGGTCTGCCGACGTTCATCGATGCCACGACACGGTTGACCAGCTCCCCGGTCGTGACCATCGCGTCGATTCGGGGTCGCACGCGCGGCGGCGGTTCTGAGATTGCTCTGGCATGTGATATGCGCTTTGCCAGCCTGGAGCGCGCGATCTTCGCTCAGATCGAAGTCGGGGCAGGCGTGTTCCCTGGTGGTGGCGCGACCGAGCGCCTGCCACTTCTCGTCGGACGGGCCAGGGCACTCGAAATCGTCCTCGGCAGTGACGATTTCGACGCAGCAACGGCAGCGCACTACGGGTGGGTGAACCGCGCACTCCCCGATGATGAACTCGACGCCCACGTCGACAACCTCGCCCGGCGCATCGCGTCGTTCGACAAGCCTGCGCTCGCCGAGGCCAAGCGGCTGATCAACCGTAGAACCCTGCCGTCCGCTGAGGACCTGATGGAGACACAGGACGCTTTCCTCAACGCGTTCTCTTGGCCGACGGTCCCTGAGCGGGGAGCCCGGATAGCGCAAAAGCGCGACGAAGTGGGTCCTGACTTCGAGCCACGCATGGGTTATCACCTCGGCAATCTCAGCACCGAAACCCAATGACACCAACATCGGCCCCCCTGGGGGGCAGGGCTATCGCATGTGGAAATTCTCGATTCTCTTCTGCACTTTAGTCAGCGGTAAATTCGCGCAGCACGAACCAGCAGCGGAATCGGATCGAGAACAAAACGGAATCGAACGACGAAAGCCGAGCGACGCCTTTCTTGCTGATCGTTCACAAGTGTCGACCGTTCCTTGCGTTTTTTCACATGCGATTCCCCTGCTGGGGGGCCGAAGCCTTGGCGTACGTTCGCCTGAACTGGATCGTTACCAAATAACTGGTGTCGCATCGGGGCCGGAGGTCCATTCATGGGTAGTTCGAAAGCTGACAAGGCGGCAAGCCACGATCGAATCGTCGACATCGCTGCGGCTCAAATGCGCCGCAGTGGCATAAACGGTGTCGGAGTAGCGGAGCTGATGCGGGAAGCCGGCCTGACGCACGGCGGCTTCTACCGTCATTTCGAATCCCGAGATGAACTGGTCGGCGCCGCGGTGGAACGCGCCTTGGCTCAGGGAAGTGCGCGGACTGTGGCTACGTCCGGCCAAGGTGGCAGACTGGCGCTCGAAGCGATCGTCGACGACTACCTCAGTCCAGCCCACCGCGCCCACCCTGAGGCCGGATGCGCAGTGGCCGGGTTGGCCGAGGGCATTTCGCGCGCGGATGATCGAACCCGCTCGGCCTACGGACGCCAGGTCGAGCAGTACCTCGACCTTCTGGCCGGGTTGACGCCGGGTACGGACGCCGCTGGCGATCGACGTCGCGCCTGCTTGGTGCTCAGCGCACTGGTTGGTGCCCTTGCCATGGCACGAGCAATCGGCGAAGGGGGCCTGTCCGACGAAATCCTCTCAGAGACCGCGACGGCACTCAAGGAGCTCTAGGCAGTGTGGGCACTTATCGCAGCCATAAGACGATGGCTGCGAGAGTGACGACGGCGAGGTAATTTTGGGCTGTCTTTTCGGAGCGGGTTGCGACGCGGCGGAATTGCTTGCTTGGAGAAACAACATTCGACGAGATAGCGCTGGGCATAGAGATGCTTGTCGAGCGGATGTTTGAGCGCCCGTGATGGGTTGTTGATGCATCGTCGGACAGGTTTCGAACGCCACTTGTCATCTTTGCCGTTGGGTCCGCCGGCATCGAGAGAACGCAAGCCTCCAAGAGACGCGGCATGCAACAGAGACGGCCGTTCTCTCTCAGAGCTCCGCAACGAAATCGCAACGAATGGGGTGAAACGACCGTGAACAAAACGTGGCGGAAACACCTGGCACGACAAGAAAAATCAACAACTTAGGAGATAGTCACTGCGTTCGGGACGCCGTGTTCGCAGAACGTTCCCGACCTTCCGCCCATATCCACAAACAATGTCGTCGGTTCTCATATTGCCGACGGATCGGCCGACCGATCCGCGCGCTCAGGCCATCGCCTCAAATAGCAATTTGAGATGGCTGCGCGTCCTCGATTTGAACCTATCGATCCATGGCCTTGTAGTCCCAGTTGGCCCAGCAAAGTCGGAGTAGTGCGTGTTCAGATATCAGGCAGTGCAGCGACAATGATCGTGCGACGAATGCCGAGTTTCGGCCAGATAAGCCCAGTGGTGCGACCAGTAAGTCATTGATTGTTCTCTACCGGTCGCTGACTCTTAATCAGCGGCTCCGTCGGAATCGTGAATTATACGTCGACGCACTGGCGTGCGTGGACCGCGTAAGAACGGCGGCTTCTGGCGGGCTATCAAGCCGCAAGGTCGGGAGTTAAGCTGCCCTCCGGTAAGAGAACAGCGCCTCCACAGTAGTGGGTTTAGCCATGTAGCGGTCTCCCGCTACCACGATTCCATCGTAGTATCAGGCAGTTAGGCTGCGCGAGAAAACTCGCGAACGGTCTCGTAGCAAATCGGTAGCACGCATCTCCGACCCGACGGCAATCGAATCCTTGCTGAAAAGTGGTGTCTGCAACTACGACGGGCTGGACGGGCTCTCTTTCGTTCGCCTAGCGCATGAAGGATTCGCCTAATCGTTGTCGTGAGATCGAGCAGGGAACAGAAGCGCCGTGCGATGCTTTGTGGTTGTCCGGCTGCCGATTCCCAGGTTCGAGCCGTGGTGCGCCCACCAAACTTTTCAATAGCTTAGGGGTTTGTCACGGTCGTCATTCCGACAGACGGGTCATGGCTATTCCGACAAACCGGCTGTCTTTGTACTTTTCTTCACGCCGTTTCTTCGTGCCGGAAATTAGCTGTTTCCGTGTGCGCTTTGCATAGGTCGGCAACTGCCGCGATGAGCGATGGCGGCCCGCGGCCCTGAGCTCAGCGTCCGTCAGATCGCTGTCGGCGCCCTCGGTGAACCCGCCGTGGCGGAATGATGTAAAGGACAGTTCTTCCCGAAGATCGGCAGCGTGAACGATCTTTTTCACGACCCCGCGCAGGTAGCGAAGATCCTGCTTGGCTGTGATCCATGGCAGCGGGGTAGGTGACCTCCGGTGCGAATGGTCGCGTCGAAAGACCAGGCCGGACACGGTCGTCTGCTTGATTTCATTCAGCTCGGCCATCAGCTCCGGGAACAAGGTCGCCGGTCTCATCGAAAAGCGGCCACCAGGCTTCCTCGTCATTCTTTGGATGGACGATGCGCACGCTGTTCGGACGCTCTTTCGGTCGATAGTGGCTGATCTCGAGAGCACCAAAGACGTGCTCTTCTCTCCGGAGCCACTTGCGCCTGCCGTCTGCCACGTCGTGCTGATGCGGAGCGCGATAAAAGAGCCTGTGTCAATCGGTCAGGTTGAGCGTCTTATCGGCGCAGACGTTGATGCCGGAGGCATCCGTCGACTGGCCGTCGTCGAACGTCCCGCGCAGATCGAAGCGGCAATCGCTGGCCTGTGGCAGTTTAGCCGACGCTTGCTTGCCGGATTTCAGCGGGCCGAGTACTTCCTTCCAGTCTGGCGACCCGGACTTGGCCGCCTCCAGCTGGACTAGATCCGCTTTGCGCGAGTTCGTCACGGTGACCGTGACCGTGACCGCGCCCGCCTGTTTCGCCTTGGGCTTCGGCGCGGCCTGCGCAGCGGTAAGGCCGAACAGAGTTGCTCCCACGAGCGCTGCAGCAAGTGTCCGAGTGTTCATCGGATTGTCTCCGTTTGGCCCCCAGCAGCGACGGTCTCATTCTTCAACGCGATGCGGTCCCGGTTATGGCCAGTTCGCGTATTCCATAGATCAAGGTGAAGGAACTCTTTCAGCCCTGTAGCCCGGTGCGCGCTGCCTGCCGTCCCGCGAGGTCGAACTGTCCGCGTTTTCAGCGGCCTTCGCCCGCGCATTGTGAGGAGGCGCAGGATGACTTCTGCCGCACCATCGATGCGGCGCGCACGCCTGATGGCGTCTCGCCGAAGTGTCGGCGGAACGAGCGATTGAAATGAGAAACATCACCAAAGCCGACTGCAAACGCGATATCGATGATGGCCAAATGCAGATGGTGCGGGTCAGTCAACATCGCGAAGGCACGCTCAAGCCGACACGCTGCAAGGTGCTCGGTGAACGACTTTCCGGTCTCTTCGAGCAACTTTTGCACGTATCGCCGCGACATACCGAGCGCTCCAGCAACATTGTTCAGATCGACATTGGGATCGCCGAAGCGTTGCGCGACCTCCGCCAGGATCGCCTGCAGCTTGGCGGCCTTCACACCACGCTCCGTAACGAGGTTTGCAGCTTCGACGGTCGGCCCGAGCGTCGCGGCTACAAGATCGAGGAGATGTGTGCCGACGGTGGAGGCGAGTTTTGATGACGGAGGTTCTTTGAAGGATGCGAGCGATTGCAGGTAGAGGTGGAGCAGGCGAAGCGCCGGTCCAGGACGCACCGGCCGACCTGATAGATCTTCCGGCTGTGCAACCAGCGACCTAAGGGCGGCAGCCGGCACGGTCACGAATTTGACGCTGGCGCCGCGCGACCCAAATACTCGCAGCAGCCTTCCCCGGTCAACCAAACAAGCGGCGCCGGCATCATAGACATGTTCTTGGCCAGCATTTGCAAATTGGACCGGGCCAGCTTCGACGATGTTAAGTCCGAATTGGTCACGGCTATCCTTGAGGTGGCGTTTGTGACGGATAAACTCCACCGGCGTGGTGACAATGCTACAAACGCCAACCGGGCCGAGCGGCAAGTAGGTGACATTGATACGCGGGCGGCCGCCGCTGTGATCTATCACGTCCAAGGCGAGGTTCAGCCGCGTAAACTCTTCACGGAACGTGGAGAACCTTGTTCGCTCCGGCAGCATCTCAGTCGACCATCGCACAAGGGGAGATGACGTTGGCATGCCGGCCTCCCGTTTCGGTGCCCAACCACGCAAGAACGACTGAGCGCCCGAACGAAATCTGTAAATTCCTCGAATGACGCCAAGACTGAGACAATATCGGACCGCAGCTTCGCTGCAGGTGTGAGGTGGATTACAAATGGAGGTAGGGACCTCAAGAAAAAGATGAGGAATTTCCCGTCAGGCTTTCGATGCTGACACGGTTCGCATCGAGGTTGCTATGATGCGCGAAATGCCGCAAGGGCACGAAGAATGTGCGTGAGCAACGTTCAGGATGCGCATGTGTGATCCACAGCCGATACGACTGGCGTCACTCCTCAAAAGGTGAAGAAAACGTCGTGCCTAAAGGCCGCCAACCGAGACGGCTTGCTTCTTTAGCAAGCCCACATCATCCGCGAGCTGCGGGCGGCCGGAGAAGCCAGTCTACGTTCCATTGCAGAGGAGCGGAACGAAGCCGGCAACTCGGTTGCGCGCGCGGAAGGCTCAGTTTGCTCGGTTCAGCGGTTGCGAGTGTCTTGACCATCGCAAGATCGAATGGGGTTGGGATAGAAGCAGCGATGCGGGCCCGAATGGGATCGCCCAAAAATGTCACTGCAATCGTGATCATCACTACAGATACTAGGACTACGAGCACATCAGTCATGATGCGCCTCGAAAAGTGCTTCGTCATGATTTGAACCCCTCACAACCAATGACGCGCGCGTGCGCAGCTATAATCAATTTGGCATGTAGCAGCGATCCAGACCCAATTTAGCGGATGCGTCAAAACTGATGTCCTCGCAGGACGCGATAGCTTCCACGTCGTGCATCGCACGGACACGACAGGATGGTCGAGGGTCCTATGGAGGGCGACGAAAAGCGCGGGGACCGTGCGGCCGAACCTATCGAGATTATCTGGCGCGAGAAAATCCGTGGTTGCAGTTGCAGAGGACATGCATCTGTTTCGGACGCGCGCTCATCATCGCGCTAGGCGGTCTACCTTGAACTGAGACATTGTGCCGCAACCGATTTGTAAACTGTGGTTGAGGTTCGTCTTGCGTGCCAATGTTCTCATCACGCCGGGCTCAAGCGACTGAGCTGATTATTCCATCGAGATCGAGGAGTAAATTTCATGGCGCAAATTCTTGCTCATAACCTCAAACCCGCCGCGACTTGGGGTTCCGGCGGCGCGTCCTACGATACCGTGAGCCAAAGTATAGCAGACGCCATTGATCACGTCGTGAATCGAATCTGGCCGCAACCGGGAGAGCGCATCCTTGACGTTGCGACAGGCACGGGCTGGACTGCGCGGCGGTTATCTAATCGAGGCGCAAAGGTGACTGGTATCGATATTGGTGAAGGCGTTATCGAGGCGGCGAAACTGATTGCACCGGAGATCGACTTCAAGGTCGGCGATGCCGAAGCGCTGGAATTTCCGGATCAAAGCTTTGACTGTGTGACTTCGACGTTCGGTGTCATGTTTGTCTCGTGCCCCGAGGCTGCAGCTGCCGAGTTGGCACGTGTCACGCGCAAGGGCGGGCGACTGGGGTTGGTCACTTGGCTGCCTGGCAGCGCGGTTGAAGAAATATTCCAGACAATGCGGCCATACATGCCGCCACCGCCTGACAATCCTCCTCCTTCGCCATTCGCGTGGGGCCGGGAAGGCCGCGTTCGGGAATTGCTTGGCGATACATTCGATCTGGCCTTTGAACCTGGCACCACGGTACTCCGCATGCCGAGCGGCCAAACGGTATGGGACATATTTGTGACTGGCTATGGTCCAACAAAAACGCTGGCTGCGTCGCTCGACCCTGAAAGGCGCACGGCACTTCAGCGAGACTTCATCGCGATGCATGAGAAGCACCGCTCGCCGGTCGGGTTAGCCATGCCGCGCGACTATCTCTGTACGATTGGAACTCGAAAATCACGCACCCGGCACTGCGTGCCCATCAGCCATCCTGGGAAACGCATCCGCAGTGGACCAAGCGTCCCATCATCGACCTCGACGCGAGCGCGTCAACGCGGGGGCCTCCGTTGTGTCCGGCACGTTGTCCACCGCAATCGGTAGCGGCTTGCCTCTCCCGCTCGGGGCGGCGCATCGCCGGGCAACCGGAGCTATCACCGAGGAGTAACACCAAACTTGAGGCGCACAACGGGTGGGGTTAGGCTTCCGGCGAAGTGAAGAAGCAATGGCCTGATAACCCGGCGGTGGTTTACATGCGCCATACGATTAAGACCGCACCAAACGTCGTCATCCTCGAGGCGTCACACGCGCGGCGGGGATTTGCAATTTCCTGGATCGCCCGAACCCTCGTCGCGGCGGCACTCATCGGGTTCTGTCTCAACGCCGACGTCGTCGCCTATGTGGCACGATACGCCACTCAGCAGGAGTTATCTAAGCTCATCACGATCGTCCCGCCGGTCATGGCGCAACAGACGCCATTCTCGAAGGGCGACGAGGCGGCGCAGCTCAAGCAGGCGGTCGACAGCGCGACAGCGGAACTGCGGCAGTCTCTGCAGCAAGAGCACGCCAGGGCTGAGGCGCTCGAAAAAGAACTTGTGAAGGCATGGCGGTACGTCGGGAAACTGCTGTCGATGCCCAACGGCGAGGCGCACCAGTTCAGCCAAGCGGTCGACAGCGCGACGGCGGTACTGTGGCAGTCTCTGCAGCAGGAGCACGACAGGGCCGAAGCGCTTGCAACCGAACTGGCGGACGCGCGGCGCTCCATGGAACAGAAACCTGCCGTTGTGGAAGAGAGGCCCAGTGTCTCCTTGCCTGCCTGGGCAAACAGCTACGCCGCCTTCGTGAACCCCGCCCAGACCGCAGGTCAACCGGACGTGGCCACGGAGAACAGCAAATCGGCGATTAAACCAGGCGAATCAGCTCGCGTTGAACACAAACCGCGCGGGGGCTACGGCTGCCAGCACTTTCAGACCTACGATCCGGCTTCCGGGACTTACATCGGCTATGACGGACGGCGGCGTTCCTGCCCATAAGTGCGGGGCGGTGTTTCGGCAACAAGTCTAGCTGACCTGCCGCTATGGCAGCGAGATGCAGCCGCCCTCACTCGTCTGCTGCGGCTTCCCGACGACGTCACCGAACGTGTCGTCTTGTCGATCCATGCGAAGGCCTGATCCTGACCACCGATGAAGAACGCGATGTCTGGATGCGCGCGCCGTGGGATGAGGCCAAGGCGTTGCAGCGGCCATTGCCGGACAACACGCTTAAGATCGTGATGCGGGGTGAGGATAAGGAAAATCGCGCTGCCGCATAAGCCCCAGCATTCGCTAAGAAAAAAGGCGAATTAACCTTTCCTTAACCATAACCGTTCAGCCTCCTCTCGGGGCAGCTCGATGGAGTAACGGGCTATGTCCGACCGAGCAGCAAAGCCTGATGGGAATTTGCTTTCTGCGTTCGCGTTGCTGATTGGTGGCACATTAGGTATCAGCCTGCCGATAACGCTGGTGATCATTTGGATTTGTGCCTAGCGGCCTTGCGATATTGCGCCGCCGCCTTGTTGTCGCTCGTGGCGTGTACGAGCGCAGCTTTCACTGTTGACCTAATCGGCCAAGCCAGCATCATCGACGGCGACACTCTTAAAATCCACGGAGCGCGCATCCGGCTCTGGGGCATTGACGCGCCCGAGAGCAGCCAGCTTTGCCGGGGCGAGGACAGCCTGCAGTATCGTGCGGCGCAAAAGCTGCGAACGAATTGGCGGCCTTCATTGGTGACCGTCACGCGCACGCGCCAATCTGGGGCAGATGGATCAGCTGGGATCCCTTCGGGCGCAACGAACGCCACGCGGCGAATCGCCGAAGCGAGCTCGGAACAAGCGATTGAAATGCGAAACATCCGAGAAGCCGACCTCTAGGGCGATATCGGAAATTAGCCGCGCGCTGGCGCTGGGCTCGGTCAGCAGTTTGAGCGCTCGTTGGAGGCGTAACTCATTCACGTGCCCGGTGAACGATGATCCTGATGATGCCATCAGGCGCTGCAGATAGCGAGGTGAGATGCCTTGGCAACGAGCTACCATCTCGACGCTGAGCCCTGGTTCTTGAAAGTGTGTCTCGATGTAATCGAGGGCGGCGTCGTGGCGCRCAGTCACGACAGCGCTCGCACTGCTCTCGCCCAAGGGAGCGCACTCGCCGATTGCGAGCGCCAGGAGATCGTGGATGTGAGCCACGACCGCATCTCGCAGCTTCGGGGTGGCCAGAACACTCTCAGTAAATGCCGACTTGAGATAAGCCATGAGAAGTCGGAGCGCTTCACTTCGGTGAGAAATCGGCCGCATGGCGCGGCTTTCGACGTTCGTCACGCGCTGTGCAAGCGCGTCGCGCGGTACGGCAAGACCGAATAGCAATCCGTCGACATAGGTGACGGTGACCGGTTCGGAATGCAGAATTGCGATGGCGTCGCTGGCGTGAAGCTCGATTTCTTGACAGCGCTGCGATAGTTGACTTTTGCCGGGAGAACAGAGGATGACTCCGATCGAGTCATCACCATCAGCGATGCTCGCCTGCAAGCGCTTGAAACGCATAGGGGAGCCTTTCAGCGCGAGCCTGCGCAAACCTCGGATCGCTTGCAGCGTTGCGTAGGCCTGAAACGGTGCGTTCGATAGAGGCTCAATATCAGCGTGGACTATGCCTCGCCCAAAGTCCTCGCGCCATAGCGGGATTCGCATCCGCTCCGGAAACTCCCGCGTCGAGAATCGATGTGATACGAATTCGGCTGCGTCCATAGACATGGGGACCTCCAGCCTTGTTGGACATCGGGATCAAATGCGACAAACTCACCGGTATCTGCATTTTGCAGTTCGCGCACCGAACTTGTTTGATCTGTGCGCAAGAGTCCAAGAAGCTACGCCATTGGCCTGCTAGTCTCGCTCAGCTAAGTTCAATGCTGATGTGAACTCGTTCACTTAGCGGCCAGAAATTAGGTCTATAGTGATTGCGAAGGCCGTGGCGTCAAAAAATCTCCTTTAAGAGGAGGCGGTCGTGATGGCTCTATTTCTGATTGCCGTTATCGGATCTAGTTTAGATATCCTTGGCGGGGTGAACCCGTAAGCTCCGCTTCTATGACTCTCGCGATTGATGGAATTCAACGATCCGCGGACAGACTGTCCTGCAGCACTAGACGTTCTCTGATACCGATTTCGTGTCGCGCCTCGTCGGCCACATCGTCGTCATCCGAGTTCGTCGGACACAAACTACTCCGGCGCCGTTGATATTTACCGCCGGTTGAAATGGTCGAAATCTATCGTCAATGGTGATGATCAAGCGAGGGTTCGATCATGTCCACCCTAGTCGAGATGTTTTACCGTGAGTATTGTCGTGCCCGCCTCGCCGAAATGCGGAAGCAGCTTCTGATACCGGTTGCCAGCGACGACATATTGCAAACGTTTTGGGAGGACGGCGAACCTTCCGGCCCAGGCAATCAAAGCACCGGCTGGCCAACGAAAGAGCCTCCAACCATCAGGTAGCTCGGGCTCGTAACCGCATCGTTTGGTCGGATACCCCGCTCGGCACCCCAGCCCAGAGCAGCAGAGCCTCTCATCGACCGATGTGCGAGTACGCCGGCAGGTCCAACCGATGCACGATCGAACTCACACCTCGAAGCGATTGATCGGCGAAACTCCGCCGGAGTTCAGGGGGGCTGGCCGCGACCTGCGCGTCGATGTCTGTCGCGGGCTCGCGCTATGGTGGATCTTTCTTGATCATGTTCCCAACAACATCGGAAGCTGGCTGACACCGCGCAACTACGGCTTCTGCGATGCCGCCGAAATATTCATGTTCATTTCGGGCGTGACCTGCGCGCTGGCCTACGGCAGGGCACGTCAGCGCGAGGGCTGGAGCGGCATGATTGGTCGTTCGCTGCGGCGGGGATGGGACATCTATGCCGCGTTTCTGCTGCTCACGCTCGCTTGCACCGTCCTCGTCTACCTCGCGGGCAGCGATCGGCTTGCCGACGAGAGCAATACGCGGATTCTGCTCGATCATCCGGGCGCGACGCTTGCGCATGCCGCAATCCTGCAATATCGCCCTGTCAACACCGACGTCTTGCCGACTTTCGTCATCTTTCACGTGTTGTTCGCGCCGCTGTTGTGGCTGCTGCTGCGTGCACCAAACGTTACGCTTGGTGTTTCGCTGTTGCTTTATGCGCTCGTGCACATCTTCGGCTGGAGCGTTCCAGCCTGGCCCAACGGCGCCTGGTTCTTCAACCCGTTGGCTTGGCAGCTTTTGATCGTGCTGGGCGCGTGGTGCGTCATCGAAGGGGAGAGGGTCTGGCCCTGGGTGACGTCGCGCACGACGCTTACTCTTGCTGTTGTCTATCTGATTTTTGGCCTGGTCCTGACGCTGAGTTGCAGCGGCAAACCGCTGGTCCCGCAAAATTTGACGACCCTGGTCTTCCCGCTGGATAAATCGAATCTCAGTCCGTTCCGGCTGCTGCATTTCTTGGCTCTTGCAATTGTGGTGCTACGGTTCGTTCCTCACGATTGGCGCGGGCTATCGACGCCAGTCATGCGCTGCGCGAGGTGCTGCGGCGAGAATTCGCTGCCAATCTACTGTCTCGGCGTCCTCCTGGCGCTGGCCAGCCACCTGACGCTGCTTGACATTTCGGACCGGCCTGCGATGCAGGTCGTGCTCAGTCTTGCTGGAATCCTGGCGATGATCGTCGTCGCGATGCTGCTGAACCGGATCAGCGTCAGACGCGGTCATTACCCCGGGTGGACGCAATCGACCGAGAAGATCGGGTCCGTATTCTCTAGCTGGCAGGTTGCGGATGGAGCGCGCAGGGAAGCTCTTGGCCCTTAGCTGTCGTATTGGTCACGGTGTCGGCTTTTGACCCGTTTCGGACTTGGACTAAGAGAGCCTGGGTGCGGAGCGCCTTCATAACCGCAATGCACTCATCGATCAGCTGGTCGGACATGGCTACTGTCCTCGGCAGCGCCGACAAGGCGCATGCACTGGCCGAGCGTCTCTCGTCCGAGACCGGCTTGCCGCTCAAGTTGCGTTGGGAGCCTGACTGACGCAGTCCTTCCCCCAGAACGAGTTGGTAGCGCTTATTAACAGGGAAAGGAGAAGTACCTGCCGCAGTTATCAGTACTTCCGCCACGCCCGCGGCAAAATGTTTCACTCTCGAATCGCGGACGGTGACCCATCTTCTTCGAAGGGGCTGTTGCCGCATGGGGTAGGGCACTCACTATGTCCGCTATCGGGACTAAAGCGGCAGTCGCCCTCCGTAGTCGTCGTCGAYGGCTTATGACCCAAAGCCGACCTCTGCTGAGATCCGCTATTGCGCCGCTATCAGGGGCACAGCGGACCTCATACGCGCCCTGACTGCCGGGCGTTCTGCGAGTACAAGCCTCGGTGCGCCTCGTGAAATCGGCTCAAGAACCTTCAGCCGTTTCGCTGCGCGGCTGGCGGATGGTTTCCTCGGGCGTGCCGATCCTCGGCCGTGATGCCGGCATTCATGAAGCCGACGCAGGTCGAGACATCGGACGAAGGCCATCTCGTGCGTGACCAGCATGATGATGCCTTCGGCGCTTCTGGCCCCGGTCACCCCTTGGCGGCAACGTACCCATAAAAATTCATAAGGAAGTCCCGAACGGCGAGGGGCTTGACGGCACCGGTTTTTTCCTGCGGATGCGGTATCACGTAGTCTCCATCGCCATATGAGAAGACCTTCGCCTTCACGTATCCGTTCATCACTTGTATCTTCTCGCGCAGCACGACCCAGTGCATTGTAAACGCGGAGCCTCTATCGGACTGGTCGTCATAGTCGATCATATTGGCGCTTATGAAAAGACATACGCGATATCCGCTGTCGAGCAGCCGGTTGGCTTCGTTTACATCGTCGATGTCTTTGTTGTATCGCGAAATGTTGGTATTCTCCCGCACGTCCCGGTATCCTGCCTTGCGAAACCATTGCTCCATTTCGCTCGGCAGGGTGACACCCGCAAGATCGCTGATCTTGCCTGTGTCGTCGAAATCGAGGAACCAGTTCTCCGAATCGCGTATGGAGGCGCATGTCAGCCAATCGACGTGGTCCAGTGACCAGGGTGGCGTGAAGTTCCTCACATCCTTTCCCGGCTTGATCAGCAGGCGGCCAAGGTTCGCCTGCCCCTTCTGATAGAGATCGATCGCGAACCGCGCGTAAGACCCTGGCTTGTCGGACGCGTAGCCGAACATCAGGGCGGATGGCCCGCACAGACTTCCCTGATCTTGATTGATGAGGCTCGGCTTCGCAATGCGCCTGAGAATACCTATGCCGACGCGGTGTGGGTCGAGCTTCGGAAAGAACGTCGTCCTCGTGTTTTTCAGGAAATCGCAGACCATTTCCGCGGCTAGTTTTTTCTGGTCGGAATTGAGGTCGTACGGTCCGATCCCGCGCTTCTCCTTGTATTCTTCTCCGACGAAGAGCGTGATGAGCTTTTTCGAGGTGGGGGAGAGCGTTCTGGAGGTGTTCGCAATGGTGGTCAGGTCGTCCAGCTCGAATGCGGTGACCATGCCGTCTGCGACGGTAGCCCGGATGATGTCAACGATCTCTGCGTAGTCCAGCTTTGAATCGTCGATGAGGCCTTTGCGAAGTGCAGCATCGACGGAAGGAGTCGCGATTGCGTCCCATTGGCCCTTTGGCAGGGCGGGCTTAGCAGTCGCCTTTGTCGACAGTTCAACGAGCCGACTGAATGTCGGGCCGGCAGGCCGAACATAGCCGTCAGGCGTGCCGGGAAAGTTCTTCTTTTGGAAGTACAGAATCGAGTTGTAAAGGCCGTCGCTGGCATAACCGGTCACGACCATCTGCGGTTTAAGCGTGTTCTCGGCGCCGCCGTCGGAAATGGCGATCTTGTTGAGCAGCGAAATGACCAGCTCCTGATCTTTTTTCCAGTTTTGGCAGCTGCGCCCTGTCGTCGCGAACCGTCCGACCTTGTCTTTCAACTGCAGCATATCGCGCCTCCCCGGAACGGGAATGCTGCCTCGAACGTCCTGACATGCAGCCGAGGCAGGCGCTGTGGCAAGTCTTCCCGCTGTAGGGTTGGTCGCCCCTGCCGTCCCTTGTGTTCATTCGCAAGGACAGCGGTCGCCCTGTGGCGAGGTTCACGAATGCGTTATGTCTGCCTATCGGGGTAGACCGGAATTCGTCGGCGCACCGCTAGAATGTCGCGAATGGCCCGTAGCGGACGTGCAAGAGATCGGTGGTGATGTCTTGTAAGCTCCCTGCAGCCGGCCTTGGTTGACTTGCATCAAGTCGGCCTCGATCCAGATCGGCATTATTGCATCAAATGCCGACCCGAAGGAGAGGGCGATGCGAATCCCGACGCTGACCATAGCGCTGCTGCTTACCGCCCTGAGCTACCCCGCACTCGCTCAATCACCCGCCGACCATCAGGCCCATCATCCGGATCAAAAAGAGGCGCCGGCGGCCAAGTCGACTGCTCCTCCGGAGACGCCGCGCAGTACGGGCCCCTCGCAGGGCATGGGCGGCGGCATGATAAGCATGACGGACGGCAATATGCCCATGTCCGACATGATGCGGATGATGAGCATGATGCGGCAGTCTGGCGGCGACGGAATGGGCGGCATGGAGACGATTGATCACGTGGAGGGCCGGATCGCGTTCCTCCGGACGGAGCTCAAGATAACCGACGCACAGCAGTCCGCCTGGAACGCGTTCGCCGACGCGCTGCGGACCAAAGCCAAGACACTGGGAGACATGCGCGGCTCGATGATGTCTCAACAGAGCGCCGGGTCGCCAGGTCTCTTCGAAAAGCTTACGTTGCAGGAAAAGTGGCTCGCGGCGCGACTGGAAGGAACCCGGTCGATGAAGTCGGCGCTTTCGGACCTAGTCGCCACGTTTTCCGAAGAGCAGCAGAAGGCTGCCGACGAACTGCTCGCGCCGCAGATGGGCATGATGCCGATGATGCAGAGCCGTCGGATAGGCTCCATGCGGATGGACGGCAATTGAGACTACGAGCCGTTGATTTGCCTCAACAATGATGGCAACGGCGCTCCTATGCTCCTATAAACCACAGGAGCCGCGGATGTCGGTACAGGATCATTCCGGGTACGGAGGGCGCCCTCAAGAGGGCATGTCAACCAAAGCCAAGGCCGGCTTGGTCCTGGTAGGATTCCTGGTCATCGCCGGCGCGCTCCTGTTCACCGAACACAGGGCTCACGTGCTCGGGTTGCTGCTCTGGCTGCCGCTCCTCGCCTGCCCACTCATGCACTTCTTCATGCACGGAGGACACGGCCATCATCACGGCGACGGTCGATCGAGTGATGGGAGAGGCAACTGATGCACGATGCCGCCCCCGCGTACGGCCTCTGGAGCCTCGTCATCCTCAATTCGGCGGTCTTCATTCTGTTTGCCTACAGCTTCTTCAAGCCGCAGACCTCCCACGACTGGCGCTCGTTCGGCGCCTTCAGCGCGTTTCTGGTCGCGCTGTTCGTGGAGATGTACGGCTTTCCGCTCACCATCTACTTCCTTTCGGGCTGGCTGCAGTCGCATTACCCGAATGTCGACTGGTTCTCGCATGACGCTGGCCACCTGCTGGAGGTGATGTTCGGCTGGAGGGCAAATCCGCACGCGGGACCGTTCCACATCCTAAGTTTCGTCTTCATCGCCGCCGGCTTCATTCTGATCTCGGCCGCCTGGAGGGTTTTGTACGACGCGCAGCAGACCCGCCGCCTGGCGACCAGCGGCCCATACAGCTACATCCGGCACCCGCAGTACGTCGGTTTCATCCTGGTGATGTTCGGCTTCCTGCTGCAGTGGCCGACGATCCTCACGCTCGCGATGTTTCCGGTGTTGCACGTCATGTACGTAAAGCTGGCACGCGACGAGGAACTTGAGGCTCGGACCGAGTTCGGCGAGGCCTACCCGAGGTACGCAGCAGATGTACCGGCGTTCATTCCCCGTCTTGGGCGACTGTTCGGTCATGGCTCTTCCCGCGGCCATCGTCACGGCTGACCTTCACGCGGGAGATGCCGTCGGACGGTTAGCTCGAAAGGAAGTCGATGAGCGAGCCCGTCTTCATCGCCAAGGCACTCACCAAGACCTACGGCTCGGGCGAGGTGATGGTGCATGCCCTCAACAACGTCGACCTCGAAATCGCCGAGAGGGAAGTGGTCGTGCTGCTCGGGCCTTCGGGGAGCGGCAAGACGACATTGCTCAACATCATGGGCGGTCTCGACCGGCCGACCAGCGGCAGGCTGTTCTTTCGCGATCAGGACCTGACGGATCTTGAGGAGCGCGACCTCACGATGTATCGCCGCGACCACGTCGGCTTCCTCTTCCAGTTCTACAATTTGGTGCCAAGCCTCACCGCGTATGAAAACGTTGCACTGGTCACCGAGGTTGCCAACGACCCGATGCGACCCGCCGACGCCCTCGCGCTCGTCGGACTCGAAGAGCGGATGCATCACTTTCCCGCCCAGCTATCCGGCGGCGAGCAGCAGTGCGTCGCCATAGCGCGTGCGATCGCGAAGCGCCCCGCGGTGCTGCTTTGCGACGAGCCAACCGGGGCGCTGGACTCCAAGACCGGCATTCGCGTCATCGAGGCGCTGCTCGGGGTCAACCGGCAGCTCGGGACCACCACCGTCATCATTACGCACAACGCGAGCATCCAGCAGGTCGCCGACAGGGTGCTGTTCTTCGCCGACGGCGGGATTTCTCGGGTCCGGAAGAACGAGACCCGACGCGAAGCCGCCAAGCTCACCTGGTGACGATATGACTGCGCTCGACATCAAGCTGCTTCGGGACGTCAGGCGGCTCTGGGCCCAGGTGCTCGCCGTCGCGCTGGTCGTCGGAGGGGGCGTTGCGACGCTGGTGCTCGCGGTCGGATCGCATCAGTCTCTCGAAGAGACGCGGATCGCGTACTATGAACGTTACGGCTTCGGCGACGTGTTCGCTCAGGCGAAGCGGGCGCCCAAGGCGCTCGCCGACAGGATAGGCGAGATCCCCGGCGTCGCCGCCGTCGATGCGCGCATTGCCAAGCTGGCGCTGCTGGACATTCCAGGCTTCTCCGAGCCCGCCAGCGGCAGTTCGTCTCGCTGCCCGACAACAACGAGCCGCATCTCAATCGGCTCTACATGCGGTCCGGGCGGCTTCCGGAGCCGGGACGGACGGAGGAAGTCGTTGTCAACGAGCCGTTCGCCCGCGCTCACGGCTTCTCGGAGGGGGCGCGGCTCGCGGCCATCCTGAACGGCAGGAAGCGCGAGCTCGTCATCGTCGGCATCGCGCTGTCCCCCGAGTTCGTCTACACGGTCGGACCGGGCGACCTTATGCCGGACGATCGCCGCTACGCGATCGTCTGGACGTCCGAAAAGGCGCTCGCCAGCGTCTACGATCTCGACGGTGCCTTCTCCGCGGTGTCTGTGAAGCTGCAGCCCGGCGCTTCGGAGCGCGAGGTGATCTCGCGGCTCGACGACTTGCTCGATCCCTACGGCGGGCAGGCGGCCCACGGCCGGAAGGACCAGACCTCGCACGCGTGGCTCGATCATGAACTCGACATGCTCAACAACATGAGCCGCACGCTGCCGCCGATCTTCCTTCTGGTCTCCGCCTTCCTGGTCAATCTCACCTTGAGCCGGCTGGTCGCGCTCGAGCGCGAGCAGATCGGTCTTCTTAAGGCGATAGGCTACGCCGACAGCAGCATCGTTCTGCACTATTTCAAGTTCGTCGCCCTCATTGTCGCGACGGGGATCGTTTTGGGCAGCGTTACCGGGACTTGGCTCGGATTATGGATCACCGCGCTGTTCGGAGACTTCTTTCACTTCCCATTCCTAGTTTTCGCGAAGGCGCCGGATCTGTACGTCACGGCCGGCGCCCTCAGCGCGGCCGCCGCCGCCATCGGCGCGCTGCCGGCGCTGCGCGAGGTGGTGAAGCTGCCGCCGGCGGTCGCCATGCAACCGCCGGCCCCTCTGGTCTATCGGCGGCTGCTTCCGTCGAGCATCCAGCTCGACCAGATCGTGTCGCAACCGACGTTGATGATGGTCCGCAACATCGCGCGGCATCCGGTCCGGGCGGCCTTCACGGCACTTGGGATGGCACTGGCCACCGCGATCCTGGTCGTCTCGCTGTTCACGCGGGACACGATGGAGCAACTGATCGACGTGACCTACTTCCTCGCTGACCGGCAGGACGCGACCATCGGCTTTTCCGAGAAGCGGATCAAGAACGTGGTGGAGCAAGTGAACAGGCTCCCGGGCGTTCTCGCCGCCGAGCCATTCCGCGAGGTGCCCGTCCGGATCCGTTATGGCAACGTCGAACGGCGGATCACGATCAGCGGCCGGCCCGCCGATGCCGATCTGCGGCGCCTCATCGACGTCGATCTTCGACCGGTCGTGCTTCCGGAGACGGGTCTCGCGATCTCCAGCATGCTCGGTCACATCCTCGGGGTGGGGGCCGGCGATACCGTCGAGGTCGATCTGCTGGAGGGCGCCCGACGCACCGTGACGATTCCGATCGTGGCGACCGTCAAGGACTACTTCGGCATCAGGGGGATGATGGACATCGAGGCGCTCCGCAAGCTGATGCGTGAGGCGCCCGTCGTGAACAGCGTGAACCTCAGCCTCGACGAGAAAAGAAAGGAGGACTTCTACGCGGCGGTAAAGTCCATGCCGACGGTCGGCGGCGTGGCACTGCAGCGCGTGTCGCTGGCAAACTTCCGTAAGACCGTCGCGCTGCTCGTCACGACGATGGCGAGCATCTACACCGGGCTTGCCGCCGTGATCGCGTTCGGCGTCGTCTACAACAACGCCCGGATCTCGCTATCAGAACGGGCGCGGGAGCTGGCAAGCTTGCGCGTGCTCGGCTTCACTCGCGGTGAGGTGCTGCGAATTCTCCTGCTCGAGCTCGCCATTCTGACGCTGGTCGCCCAGCCACCCGGTTGGGTGATGGGCTACGGGCTAGCGTGGGTCATGAAGACGAACCTCGCCGGCGAGCTGATGCGTGTCCGGCTGGTGGTCGAGCATTCGACCTATGTCGTCGCCACGTGCGTGGTGGTACTGGCTGCGATCGCTTCCGCAGCGGTCATGCGCGAACGCATCGACAAACTGGACCTCGTCGCGGTCCTCAAGACGAGGGACTAGCCATGCCGGCAGACTGGACCAAACGTATTATCGGCGCTGCAGCCCTAGCCGCGATCGCGGGAGGGCTGGCCTGGTTCGCCTGGCCCCGGCCGGTTCTCGTCGATCTCGCCACCGTCGCAAAGGGCCCGATCGAAGTCACGGCGGACGACGACGGCAAGACCCATGTCCGCCACATCTACACCGTCTCGGCGCCCATCGCTGGGAAGGTACTTAGAATTTCGCATCCGCTCGGCGAGAAGGGACCTTCGCTTCACGTCGGCGACGAGGTGGTCGCCAACCAGACCGTCATTGCCCTAATGCAGCCGACGCTACCCGGCTTCATCGACGTCCGGTCGCGGGACCAGCTTCAAGCCGAGGTCTTGGCTGCGGACGCCGCCATCCAGCAGCAAGAGGCCGAGGTGCAGCGGATCGAAGCTGCCCTGGATTTCTCGCGGACTGAATTCCAGCGGGCGCAGACGCTCTCGCGGACGCAGACCATCTCCACCCAAGCATTCGACAAGGCGAAGTTCGATGTGGCCACGAACGAGGCCGCTTTGGCGAGTGCCAAGGCTCAGGTCGACATGCGTCGCGCGGTGCGCACCAGCCTCGCGGCGCGGTTGATGGACCCGGCCAATGCCTCCCCATCGGCGGAGCCAACGTGCTGCGTCAGGGTGCTCGCGCCGGCGAGCGGAAGGGTGCTGAAGATCATCCAGGACAGCGAGGCGACGGTCCTGCCTGGGACGCCCCTCGTCGACATCGGCAATCCTCTTGATCTGGAGGTGGTGGCGGACCTGCTCTCGACGGACGCCGTCCAGATCAAGGTGGGCGCGCCGGTCCGAATCGACGGCTGGGGCGGGCAGCCCATTAAGGGGAAGGTCGTGCGTGTGGACCCCGCTGGCTTCCTGAAGGTCTCGGCGCTAGGGATTGAGGAACAGCGGGTCCGGGTAACCGTCGATTTCAATGACCCGCCGCAGGCTTGGTCGCAACTAGGTCACGATTACCGTGTCGCGGTCCACGTGACCACTTGGAGCGCTCAGGACGTCCTGACCGTGCCGGTAAGCGCCCTATTCCGAAAGGGTGATCAGTGGGCCGTTTTTGCCGATGAGAACGGTCGTGCGCGGGCCAAGCCAGTTGATATTGGTCACCGCAATAACCGGTTCGCCGAGGTGGTGTCTGGACTGACCGCGGGGGATCGCGTCGTCGTACATCCAAGCGACCGAATTGCCGACGGAAGCAGGATTGCGCAGCGAGGCGCACCATGACTAGCGCAAAGCGGACGTTGGGAGGGACCCGCACGCCGGCGATGGGCCCAACTCCGCTAAGGAGCCGCAGTCCCACTTCGGGAGTGCATGGCAGTCGTATCTTTGTGCGGACCCACCTGTTTCCCGGCTGCGTCAGGTGACGTGGAATGTCGCTGCCCTTGAAGCGGGACGTGCCGAAATCACCGTACGGGCAACCGAGCAGCACTGGTGCTATCGGCGGGAATGCTCCCTTAGAGACCGTTCTCTTTTCGGTCTCGCACCACCGTTCACCGCGAACTCTGCGCGCTGGATACGACGCCCTTGGCCAGGTGTCGTGGTGCGTGAATGTGAACGCGAGACACCATTCCTGATCCCAGGTTTTAAGAATGTGCGATATCATTGTGGAGCCGCGGTCGAAGACTATGGGTCCCCGATGATGAATGCTATGGTCCGCCATATTACCGAAGGGGAGCTTCGGCTTGAGCGGAGGGAAAGACCTTTAAGGCAAGAAGAATTTTGTCTGGACCTGCAACAAGGCACGAAAGAACAGGCGTACAATAATGTGGTCGCGATTATGCGGATCATGGACCTGACAGCTTAAGGCTCGTTTCTTCGGGCGGATGGCGGACGCGACAACGCGCCATCCGCGCGGAGCCGATCACCTGGTCCCATGCATAAACGCTTGCATCTCCTCCAGGGTCAGCTTGCCATCCTTATTGCTATCCATTGCCTTGAAAATCCGTTCGTGAGCTGCCTGAAACTCCTGCAGTGAGATGGTCCCATCGCCATCGGCGTCCATCAGAGCAAACATCATACGCATCATAAAAGGTGATCCCATCGCGCTCCCGCCCATCATGCCGCGCCCCATCATACGTCCTTCCATCATTCCGTGCCCCATCATGCCGCCTTGCCCCATCGTGCTCGCGCCTGCCTGGCCGCTGGGATGGGACTGCATTTGTTGCTGATCTGGCTGGGGTGTCATTCGGTCCTGTGCAATCGCACCGACAACGCCGTACGTCAGGATGAGAGCAGTTATCGTGAGTCCTAAAGCGCGCGTGTACATTTCGAACCTCCTCCGAAACGTTTGGCCTTTCTCCATTAAATTCGGCAAGAGTGATATTGATCCTCTGGTCCCAGCTTTCGCCTACGCACCCCGCACACACTACGACAGGGCAAAGCGGGCTTTCGTTGGGGGGTAAGCTCGCGAAGGAGCAAAATCTGTATAAACCAAGCGGTTCTAGTGACGAGAAGGAAAGCTGGGCTGACGCATTGATCCTCCTCAATGCCAAAGCAGGCTAATGGGCGATGATTTAGCGCTACCGAGGACGGCCAGAGCGGCCGCGGAATACCCCATGAGCCAAGGAAATCCGCTGTGGGAGAGCTGCGCAATCGGGTTATTCAGATCAGGTACTTCGGCGATCCTGACGGGTTGGAGGTGGTCGACGCTCCTCTTCCAACGGCCGGCCGAGGCGAGGTGCGAGTTCACGTGCTTGCGTCGAGCGTCGTGTTCACCGATGTGGTGATCCGGCGTCACCTTTATCCGCAAACGATTTCTCTCAAGCCGCCTTTCGTGATGGGCTACGACGTTGTCGGGGAAATCGATCAGCTGGGACCGGACGTGACGGGCTTCAAGCTTGGCGACCGAGTAGCTGACATGACCGTGGTGGGCTCGAATGCCGCCTACCGAACCCTCCGGGCCGGGGAGGCGACCCGCGTGCCACCAGGCGTAGACGTGGCGGAGGCGGCCGCCTTGATCCTAAGCTGGACAACCGCCTACCAACTCCTACACCGCGCGGCCCGCGTGAAGCGGGGGCAGCGCGTCCTCGTGCATGGCGCGGCTGGCGCTGTCGGCCAGGCGCTGCTCACGCTCGGCAGGATGGCGGGGCTTGAGCTGTGGGGCACGGCGCGTGGGGATCACGCCGCATTGGTGCGCGAACTGGGCGGCACGCCGATCGATTACCAGCGCGAAGACTTTACGAAGGTCGTGCCAGGCGGGTTCGATGTCGTGTTCGACGGAATTGGAGAGGATGGCTGTCGCCGCTCGTTGGCGGCACTCAAGCGGGGCGGCATGCTCTGTGCCTACGGCTACACGGCGGGTGTACAGGCGCACCATAGCCTGTTCAGCATTTTGACGTGGACGGCGCGCCTGTATGTATTGGGGTGGTTGTCCGGCGGCAGGCGGGTCTACTTCTACTCGATCAATTTGATGCGGGCGCGACATCCGGCCTGGTTCCGCGAAGATTTGGCGCGGCTCTTCGAAATGTTGGCGGCTCGCGCCATTCAGCCACGCGTTGCCGAGCGAATCTCCTTCGCTGAAGTTGCTGAGGCGCACCGGCGTCTGGAAGCGGGCGGTCTGGAAGGAAAGCTCGTGCTGTGCCCAGATCTGCCGTCGCGCCATCAACGAGAGCGCGAGCTCACGGTGTAGACGTCGAGACCTCGTGTGCCGTCAGGCGCATTCGGTCTTGCCGCGGTCCGCGGCTACCTCGACCCTCGAGAAAGCAGTATGTCGTCCCAGACGACGCGACGGCCGGTCGTCCGTGTTTGATCTAGCGCAAGAAACTGGGATCGCTTTCAAGATAGCTTCCATCATTCAATGGTCCATTGGAGGTCGCAATGATCATTGAGCGTCTATCCCGGGAACACCGCAACATTGAGATGCTGCTCGCCGTGCTTGAGCGCGAGCTTGAGATTTTCGATCGCGGGGGCCACCCCGACTATGAGGTCATTCGCGCGATCATCAGCTACTTCGAGCTCTATCCGGAGCTGTATCATCATCCCCAAGAAGAATTGGTCTTTGCCAAGCTAAAGCTTCGAGATCCAGCTGCGGCGGCAAGGGTTGGCGATCTAACGCTTGAGCACCAAAAAGGGACCCAGCGTTTGCRCCGCGTCGCTCAGGCGATCGACAGTGTTCTGGCGGATCGGGAGATTCTTCGGCAAAATGTGGACAACATCGTTCGCGATTTCGTAGAGAGCGAGCGGCGTCACATCATGATCGAAGACCGCGATTTCTTCCCCGCCGCCCTTAGGGTTCTAAAGCCTTCAGATTGGACTGAGATCGCTTCGGCCTCAACGAATCATGAGGATCCGCTGTTTAGCGAGGCTGCTGAAGAAACCTTCGACGCGCTACGAGCGCGCATCTTGCGGATGGAGCAAGAGTCCGAAGCTGAACGGCACTAGAAGTGCAGTCAAGGGCCGCATGATTTCTGATCAAAATGCTTCAAGGCAAACGCCAAAAGGAATTGACGCCCAGTGGGGTTGGCTAGTTGATGGAGCGTCCAAATGGCAGATTGTGTGATTGTTCGAGCCTACGGAAGGCAATTAGATCAATTGCGTGCAGAAGCGTTCCGCATTGCACGAGGACGACAAATCGACTGGTGGATAGACCGTGGCGACAAAGGGACGCATTTTTGCTTCGAGAGTGCTGAAGCAAAACAAGCGTTCACCTCAATGTGCGACAACTTCGCCGTCCCGTACGTCGAAGCCTAATCATTTAATCTAATCGTGGCTGTCGCTCTTGTTCGTTCTCGCCTGTACCGCACTGGCGATCCGGCTGGTTGCGGCCACGGTTTGCGCGGAACCCTCCGACTCGATCCCACTTTGTTGTTCGCTGGGATGGGCGGCGCGGGCGAGCAGATGGAATTGCGAAGCGCGAAGTCTGTTGGATCGTCCGGCACCGTGGTGAGTGAAGACCGCGAGTCAAGTCCGGGCCGTGTCTTCAGGTGCCGGGATCTCTCCGATCGCACTCCGGGCATCGGCCATCTGTGGCGGCGCCGAGTTGACGGCCGAATTCTTCCCTGAGGACGTCCGATGCCCAGAACTCGCCATCGCTCTTGATGATTCTTTTCGCCCGCTCAAAGGCATGGCTCTCGGCGGCATCGTCGCCGACGCGGATGATAACCCGATCGTGGAAAGGACAGACAATCGTGGCACGGGTGGTTTCGAGCGCGTAGCGCACAACCGCGGTCAGATCGTCGGCATGAATTTTGCTGGACATCGTGGCTCTCCTGTCGACGTCGCGGAGCGAAATGCAAATCAACCCCGGGCTTCTGAAGAGGAGGTCGGCATGCTTACAAACCCCAATTCCTCGGGTCCGCATTGATCCAGCTCAACAACGGATGTCGCATGCTCCAATCGCCGTAAGGGGGCTCTATGATCATCCGCAATTTCGCCGAGGCGCAACTCAAAGGTCGCCTCCACGTCAGCTGCCGGAAGAACGAGCAAATCGTTGATCTAGATCATTTCGCCATACTGCCAAGATCGCATGCTGCGCATCGGACACGAGGGAGGTTCTATATGGCACCGGTCTCAACACCGCATGATGAAAAATGCCCTCGCTGTGGTTCCAGGTTAGTACACCTCGAGTGGCACGAACGCGTCAATGCTCAGGAGGCGCAAGAGCTCTGGCGCTGCTGGATCTGCAAGAGCGAATTTGTCACCCCCGTCGCTTCTGATGGGACAGAGTCGTCAGTCGCTGGGATCACCGAACCATTCTTTACGAACCTGCTCGTCTGATCAGTTCCGCTTGAGCGGATCGACAAGGAAATCGTTCGATGTCCTTGGTTAATGCATCGCCTCATCATCTCGAGCGCTGGCATGAAGTTTCGGACGCTGATGGTCGCCGCGATTGTCGCCATGCTCCCGCAATTTAATGCGGGAGCACAGGTGAACTTGTCGGCTGGCAGCACGTCGTCCCAACTGTCCGACCTTATGATCGCGATACAATTCCAACACATCAAATTATGGTTGGCCGGAAAGCTAGGCAACTGGGACTTGGCGAATTATGAGCTTCGACAAATCCAGGCAAGCTTGCAGAAGGCAACGCCGACTCCCTCCGAAGGCCTGCGCTCGTCCCAAACTACCGAACAGCTGCAAGCTCTGGATCGCGCGATTCAACAGAAGGATGGTGCAGCTTTCGCCAAGGCTTACTCGGATCTCACGAACGGATGCAATGCCTGCCACCGCGCCAGCGGATACAGTTCGATCACCATCCAGGTGCCGGTTAACTCGCCGTTCAGCGATCAGCTGTTCGCGGATCAGATCGCGCAGGGTCGCGCGCTCGCTCGCGGGACCTGCGGCCTCTGTCACATTGTCTCGGATGCTTCAAGGGAAACACCAGCCTTTCGCGTCCCCGCGCCAAGCTTCAGCGAAATTGCCAGCCGGCCATCTTTTTCAGCCAACTATCTCCGAGAGCTATTGACGTCAAACCACCGTCGCGTAGGCCCGAACCAGGCAATGCTTAAGCCAAAGCTCGTCGAATACCAGATCGATGCGATCGTTGCGTTCTTCGAGACCGTGCAAGCCGACCGGGCTCGCTAAGATCTGAGCTTAGGGTCATGGTCGCGCCGATCAGCGTTCTAGTCTTGAGTCTTTAGGCTAAGGATGTAATTCGCGAGAGCGTCGGCCTGATCGGGCGCGATGACGAGGTTCGGCATGTTCTGGTGGCTGGTCTTCAGGAACACTTTCAGCGAAAGTGCCGTCGTTCCATACCTGTTTGCGATTGACGCGAAGCCCGGTGCCTGATCCGACATTCCCGGCATGTGCGGTTCGATTGCATGACACGGCTTGCACCATGCTTCCGCGAGGCGACGTCCTTCAAACGCGCTGTCTGCAGCAAGTTTAGATCCGTCCGCCTTGTGCACGCGGACGAGAAACAACGCTAATAGCGCGATCAGGATCACGAGGCTGATGTTGACTCGCATGCTGCGGAACATGTTCCGTCTCAACTCGCGGTTGGGGCACTCACAGCAACCGCGCGAGCGCCAGCGGGCATCTCATCGCCAAAACCGCCTGCCGATCAGCCGTTCTGGCGAAAGAAAGCAGAATGACCGAGCGCACCCGCCCTTAGCGCAGGATGCGGCGCTTTAGCACGCGATCAGGTCGGTATGTCCAAATCCCTTTGAGTAGTCGAGCAGGGAGACAATCGTGGGTGTCAGGCGGAAGACGCAGACCTCCGAAGTGTTCGGCATGGGGAGATCAAGGCTCTTCTGGTTCGGATACCGCGAGATCAGGAGGCGCAAGGCTTTTTCGAATTCGGCGGGATTCGTTACGAGCTTCGCGCGTGCCGCCATCGATAGGCCCACGATGTCCATCACTTGCGTGGGATCGTCATCCACCGTTAGCGAGACCCGATCGTCCTTCGCCAGGTTAGCTGCCTTCTGGCTGTCCGCTCCGCAAAGGAAATAGATGACGAGCCCATCATTGGCGTAGCCGACAGTGGTCACCTGGGGCCAGCCGTCAGATCGTAGGGTAGCGATCCTCGTCGTCCGGTGCTGATCCAGAAGCCGAAGGATTTTCCGCCTGAACGTTTCGTCCATTGGTCGCCTCCGATTTAGACCAGTTTAGCCCCGAACTAGCGTGTACGTTTTGAGGCAGGTCAAGTATCGAGGAAGCCGGCCGCCAAGCGTAGGCGCAGTGGGCCTGCCATACGCCTGAGCGCAATTGCGCCAATCGCTCTCGGAGGGAGCGCTGTTTGGCAGTTATGCTTGTCGCGATAGCGGGCCCCATCGCCAACCGACCTCATGCTTTGAGCTGCATCAAGCTGGCTTTGAACGGCGGTGACATCGTGTGGACTGGGAGGGCTGCTTCGATGCGCCGATTTGCCTTGAAAGCCCTATTCACGGCTCTCGCTTTCAGAAGAGCCGAGAAGGAGCGAGTCGATTGGGATCGAAATATCTTGATCTTCTCGACGGTGGTGACCGTCGGGCTGGTTGCGCTCTACGTCTACGGCAAGGCTACCTCGCGTTGGTGAACTGTTTCGCGGGAACGACTGCGATGATGCGATGCTTGCTGATACTTTCGACAATAGGTCTCGGGTCGAGCACCTGCGCCCATGCGCGCGATGAGGAGCAGCAACATGGCAAAGAGCTGTTGCAACAATTGTGCGCCCGCTGTCACTCAGTTGGTAGGACCGGCGCGAGTCCCAACAGGCAAGCGCCGCCCTTTCGCAGCTTCAGCGAAACCAAACTCTATGACAGCGACTTCCTGCAACGACTACAGGATGGCTATAGCAGCATTCATCCCTCCATGCCGACCTTCCGCTTCAACAGGGACGATGCAGAGGCTGTCCTAAACTACATGAAGTCAATTCAGGAACCAACTAAGCCGAAACAATCTCCGCCGCGATGAGGTCTGAGCATCTCCAGGAGACCAAAATATTCGTTCAAGGACAATAGACAGCATCTTTGGGTGAAGCCGGAGACCCAGTGGTCGTCCTCTTGAGAGCATCTGCCAGAACCCTCGGAAAGATTTTGACCTAGCTCATCGGCGCCTTGCGAATGGCTGCGTTCGTTGGAGGCGAGTGTTCGAGACTTGTCATTGATTCTGCTCAAGCAACGGAGCTTGTTTCGGAAGAGAATGATGCAGGTAGTGTTGGAATGAGATCATGTCGTTTGAGCGGGTTCTACGATGGACTCTGGTTGCAATCGCAATCGCGGGATTAACCGCGGGTATCCTTGCGCGAGCTGCCGGCCGTCCTGATCTGGCCGATTTCGCATGGGCAATCGGCACGGCACCCGTGATAGGTGGACTGGCGGTCTCGATCGTCAGGGACTTGCTGGGCGGCCGACTGGGAGTGGACGCGATTGCGCTCCTGTCGATGAGCGCGGCATTGGCGCTCGGCCAGCCGCTTGCCGGCGCCGTGGTGGCGCTGATGTATTCCGGTGGCAACGTACTGGAGGATATCGCGATCGCGCGGGCTGAGCACGACCTGCGGTCACTGGTCGATCGTGCGCCGCGCCGGGCACATCGCAAGACTGGCGAGCGGATCGAAGAGGTTCCGATCGAGGCGGTCTTGGTCAGCGAAGAGCTCCTGGTACGGGCCGGCGAGATCGTGCCAGTCGACGGCATCGTCCGTTCGGCCATGGCGACCATCGACGAGTCCGCGGTTACGGGCGAGCCGATCCCGGTCGAGAAGACACGCGGCAGCGCCGTTCTTTCCGGTTCGCTGAATGCGGGTGAGACCTTCGAGTTGACCGTTACCGCACCGGCTGGCGAGAGTACCTACGCTGGTATTGTGCGCATGGTGACGGCGGCGCAAACTGCGAAGGCCCCCTTTGTGCGGTTGGCCGATCGCTATGCGCTGATCTTTCTTCCCGTGACGCTCGTCACCGCCTTCCTGGCGTGGTGGATCTCCGGTGATTTGACCCGCAGCCTCGCTGTGCTGGTGGCGGCAACGCCTTGCCCCCTGATTCTGGCCGCACCTGTCGCCTTCATCGCCGGCGTAGCGCAAGCGGCCCGTCGCGGCATCTTAGTCAAGGGAGGAGGGGCACTGGAGGCGCTGGCTCGTGCGCGCACCGTGCTCTTCGACAAAACCGGCACTCTCACGGTTGGAGGTGCGCGGTTGCTTTCGGTTGAAGTCGCTCCGGGGGAAAATCCGGACGAGGTCCTCACGCTTGGGGCCTCGCTTGAGCAGGCCTCGCATCACGTCCTCGCCAAGACCGTCGTCTCTGCGGCCGTCGATCGCGGCCTCAAGCTCAAAGCGCCCGAACAGGTCAAAGAAACCATGGGCACCGGTTTGTCCGGCCTGATCGACGGCCGCCGGGTAACCGCGGGCTCGCGAGAGTTGCTTCGCTCACATGCCGAGCTGTCGCCGTGGGAGCTGCGGGCAATCCGGCGCGCATCGTGGCGCTCGGCGCTGATCGTCTTTGTCGCCGTGGACGGCCTTCCGATCGGTGCGCTGCTGCTGGCCGACGAGCTGCGGGCTGATACGCCGCGAGCGATCCGGCTGCTGCGCGATGCGGGCATCGTACGAATGGTCATGGTCACAGGCGATCGTGCCGCAGCGGCGCAGGCAATCGGAGCAGCGCTCGACCTCGATGCCGTGCTGGCTGACCGCGTTCCCTCGGACAAGGTCGAGGCGGTGCGCACTGAACAGCGGCTGCATCCGACCATCATGGTCGGTGATGGCATCAATGACGCCCCGGCACTGGCCGTGGCCGATATCGGGGTCGCGCTCGGCGCACGCGGCGCGAGCGCCTCGTCCGAGGCGGCGGATGTGGTCATCCTTACCGATCGGCTTGATCGCGTCGGCGAAGCGATCATAATTGCGCAGCGTGCACGGCGTATCGCTCTCCAAAGCGTCATTATTGGCATGGGATTGTCGATAGCTGCCATGGTGGCCGCTACCGTTGGCTGGCTGGATCCCGTGCCGGCGGCGATCGTGCAGGAGGTGATCGATGTTGCCGTCATCCTGAATGCGCTGCGGGCGCTCACTCCAGCCCATGGGAGCGCCGGTCGCCGGATATCCGCAGAGGAGGGCCTAGCACTGCATCACGACCATCAGGCGCTGTTCGGGGATCTCGACCGACTGCGCAAGATCGTCGATGCGATCGACGATGTGCCGCCAGACGCCGCTGCGGCCTTGATCGAAGAGGCTGATCGCCTCGTTCAGGGCAGTGTAGTGAAGCACGAGCGCGAGGACGAGGGCAGCGTCTATCCGAAAATTGCGGAGGTGCTGCGCGAACGCCACGGCCTCTCTGCCATGAGCCGCGCGCATCGTGAGATCCTGCACCTTGCGCGGTTGCTCGCACGGATCGCGGCCGACCTGCCGTCAGAAAAGATCGACCGCTATCTTATTCGAGATGCCCAGCGTGTGATCGAGGCGATCGAAACGCTGGTGCGCATGCATACGGCCCAAGAGGACGATATTTACGAAGCCGTGGCGGCGGACTGAGCAGCTTGGCGATGTCGGTTAGTCGATCGTGCCGAATTCCGCCACGGGCAGAATCCAATAGACGAGGTTGGTGCCGGTGAACGAAGCCCGAACCCGGTCGAGCAGGCGCGCGGCATCGTTCCGTGGTAGGACAATCCATACGATGACCTGATTGGCGTGCCCTTTGACGCGCTCGGCCATGCTTTGGAGCCGCACGGCGGTGCCGTGTCCGGCAGCATCGGAGGCCGTGAAACCCCTCACCAGATCGGTCTGTTCGCTGAGATAGTCGAAGAGCTCGTCGCGAAGCTGGCGCGGCAGGATCAGCGTGAGGCAGACGGACACGCTCGTCATTTGGCCCCCTTCGCAGCGCCGCCGTAGCGGCGATACAGGATCGGCAGCAGAATCAGCGTCAGCATTGTCGACGAGACCAGGCCCCCGATCACGACGATGGCCAGCGGTCGCTGCACTTCAGATCCCGGACCGGAGGCGAACAACAGCGGGATCAATCCGAGCGCCGTGATGCTGGCCGTCATTAGAACGGGCCGCAGTCTTCGCATGGCGCCTTCGACGACGATGCGACCCTCGCTCAGGCCGTGAGCGCGTAGCTGGTTGAAATAGGAGACCAGCACGACGCCGTTCAGTACGGCTATGCCGAGCAGCGCGATGGATCCGACCGACGCCGGAACGGACAGATATTCGCCGCTTGAGACCAGCGCGAACACGCCGCCGATCAGCGCGAAGGGGATGTTGACCAGCACCAGCAGGGCATGGCGCACCGAGCCAAATGTGGTGAACAGCAGCACGAAGATCAGGCCGATGACGACCGGCACCACGACAGAGAGCCGCGCGGCGGCGCGCTGCTGGAAACAGGTCCGGCTGCAGCGCCGTAGACCGGCGGGAAATCACAACGACGTTCTCCCGGCCGGTGTCGTCGAAGAACGGCACCTGAGCGCGCTCGCGCCGCTCGGCACGCTTTCGACTCTATCCGTGCATCGGAAGTTCCGCATTGACCCATCTCAACCCGGGCTTCGAACCTTGGCGGCGGCGGTGGGCCGTGCCCTACTTGAGTGTGCGGACGTAGTCCGCGAGATCCGCGATTTCCGTCCGGTTCAGCGATAGCGTCGGCATGTTCGGATGCGGTGCGAGTAGAAGGAAAGCGAGCTTGTTCTGGTCGAAATCGGGCATCTTCGCGAAGGTGGAGAACGGCGGCGCCTGGTCGGAGGCTTTCGTCTGGCCACTTTCGACGAGATGGCACGCGGCGCACCAACGCTTTGCGATGTCCTTGCCGTGATCCGCGTCGGCCGCTGCGGCCGGTGTCACGATCGCAAGCGCGCAAATCGTGGCGGACGACAATCTGAATGCTTTCGACATGCGAGGGTCCCCAAGGATCGAGCGTTATTGTCGGCGGACAATCTGACCGGTGACGTCTTCCACGTGAAGCAGCAGAAAGATAAGCGGCGCCCCGTCGTCGTGGACCGGCGTGTTGATCGATCGCTCGCCGCGCGTTACGGCAAGGCAGCCCGGGACGATGTCCGACCAATTTTGACCAAGGCTTCTCTCGATCGCGCACGTCTGATAGCTCATTGCTCCAACGTCTTCAGGAACGCCATGAAATCGCCGACTTGGTCGGAATCGAATTGAAATTCCGGCATCGCCGGATGCCCAGTGACGATGCCCTCGGCCAAGGCCTCCTGCAGCATCTCGATCGGATATCGCTCGTGTAACGTCCTGAACGGTGGAGCAATCTTGAGGGGGCTTGGGCTGACCTTGTCGGTCGAGTGGCACTTCGCACAATACAGCAGCGCAAGACGTCGGCCTTGCTCGACGCTCGAAGCTGCGGTTGGGTTAGGGGAGAAAAACAAACCCGCAACGAGCATGGCGCCTGCCACGGCACGTCCAGTTCCGAGATGCGTCCTCACGTAGTGCTCCATCAGTGCGACATCATGACTGGAACTGTCATACTGCGGAACATTTCCTGCGTGACCCCGCCGAATACCGTTTCCTGAAGTCGAGAGTGGCCGTAACCGCCCATGATCAGCAGGTCGAGGCTTTCATCCGCAGCGATCGACAGGATGCTCGCTTGCAGATCGCTACGGTCGGCCTGAAGCGATACGGCCTTCGCCGGCAAGCCCTTCCGCGCGAGATGTGTCAGGAGGCGTTCGGGCGATGCATCGGGCGGTACCTCGGATGCATTGAGGGTGATGGTCGTCAGAGCGGCTGCGTCGGTGATAAATGGCATCGCGTCCCGCAAGGCGCGGGCGGCAAGGCGGCTGCCGTCCCAGCAGATGCCGACGCGTGCCGCCTTGAACGCACCCCGGAAAGTATAGGGAATGAACAGCAGGGGCCCACCCGCCTGCAAGAGCAGTTCCTTCGGAAGCCGGTTGTCAAACGTGTCGCCCTCGGGGTCGCCTTGTGACACGATCGTCAGATCATAGAGGCGCGCCGCTGCACCAGCTTTCGCAACCGCGTCGGCGAGAGTTCCGTTCAGTGCGTACCTTCCATAGTTGATCAGGGCGTTCTTCGCCTCGACCTCGAAGACGCGCAGCGCTGCCTCGGCTCGCTCCAGCGCACGTTCATACTCGAATTGCAGGGACGATGCGATGGCTGCGCCGCCTTCCGCAAGAAACGGCACGTTCGTCGAAGCATATCCTGTTGCAATTGCATCCAGATGTGCCGAAGCACTCATTGCAAGAGAAACAGAAGCGTCGATGGCAGGCCGCGGTGAGCGCTCCGTAGGAATATGCACCAGTAAGTCCTTGAACATGCGTGCCTCCCGTTCCGATCGGGCTGAAGAGCAGCACAGGTCGACATCGAGAGCCTTGACGCACGTCAAAGCGGTAGCCGGCGCCCCGGGTATCGTTTTGACCATAGGGCGGGAGTTCTAGATATGGCGCGGGTGGCATTGGTAACTGGCGGTACCAGAGGCATTGGCGCCGCCATATCTCAAGCGCTTCAGGGCGAGGGTTGCCTCGTAGCGGCGACCTACGCCGGAAATGCCGAGGCCGCCAAAGCCTTCGCGAGCCGAACAGGCATCTCAGCCCATCAATGGGATATCGGTGATTTCGACGCTTGCGCTACCGGAGTGAAGGCCGTTGAGGCGTCAGTCGGGCCAATCGACATTCTTGTCAACAATGCCGGCATCGTTCGTGACGCCACGTTTCATAAGATGACCCAGCCGCAATGGGATGCCGTGATCCGCACCAATCTCGACGGTGTGTTCAACATGTGTCGACAAGTGATCGACGGCATGCGCGCAAGACGGTATGGCCGAATCATCAATGTCTCGTCGATCAACGGACAGAAAGGCCAGTTCGGCCAGACAAACTACTCCGCGGCCAAAGCCGGCGAGCTTGGATTCACCAAGGCGCTGGCGCTGGAAACGGCGCGTCTCGGAATCACGGTAAACGCCGTCTGCCCCGGCTATATCCATACCGAGATGCTGGATGCCGTGCCGCAGGATATTCTGGAGAAGAGCATCCTGCCGCAGATTCCGGTCGGCCGTCTCGGCCGACCGGAAGAGATTGCGCGCGCTGTCCTGTTTTTGGCAGCAGAAGAGGCGGGATTCATCACCGGGTCGACGCTGTCGATCAATGGCGGCCAGTACGTGAGTTGAGCATGGACAGGTCCCCGACCCTCAAAGTTTCTAACTCGCCCGAGCCGTTCACTCCCGAGCCTTACGGATTTGAAACCGCCAGGCGCTTGGCAATCTCCGCCGTACGAGACAAGCGGCCTCGATACCGATTATCGCGGCCAGCAGTGCCGCGGAGGGAGCGGTAAAGCCGAACAGTCCTCCCCATGGCCCGAGCACAAGCGCCACGCCGGCAGCGAAAGCGCCGAGAGACGTGGCGGTCAGGATGATATGGGGGTGATTTACGCGCCGCGGCATCCGACGAGACCGGATAAAGAAAATAACTAGGATCTGCGTGCAGATCGATTTGACGAGGCGACGCAGCGGGCAAGGATGGATTCCGGAGTTCCTTTTGCGATCAGCATGTGTTCGCCGTTCTGCGCATCAGCACGGGCAGGGCACCTTCGCTCGAAATCGAACGGCACTTCCGAGAGACGAACCCAGCCATCTCTGCCGCCGTCCCTCGCTGAGAGTATCGCATATCGCATCATCGAGGGGACTTCTGACTCCTGCCTGAAAGGTGCTGTTGAGGTGTGCAAGGCTCAGAACGCGATCGCAAGGTCGCCCCTTCGGATCGACATGCACTTCAAGCGTGATGTCCTTCATTCCGAACGACGAGGTCTGAATGGCCACCGATTCCCGCGATGCTTCGGTCGTCAGCTCGGCGCGATGTTCCTGAACGATATCGAGCGTGAGAGATAAGGACCGCACGGTTGCGATGATTGCGAAACTGCCGACATCGCCGCTTAGTCCGGATACGAGCGCGGCAGCCAGCTAGCATCGCAATCAACGGGTTCCAAAGGCGTTAGCCAAGCCTGCGCAGGACCGATCGGCTTTGAGAGGAGCTAGCGCGGTTTGCTCTGAAAATCGCGAGGCGCCGGCCCGCTTCGACCTGGGATAGCCCATTGGGGCCGGAGTCGAGCGCGCTGTAGAGGGCGTCCTTTGGCGTCTGCCAGAACTCGGCGGCGGCCAAAGCCTTGGCCGCGCTAGACTGCTCGATCATCGAAGGGCTCGCCGGCCTGTTGGTCACTTGGTCAGGAAGGTAAGAGGCAGCTCGATCTCCGAGTTGATGCAGCTCAATTCGGTCTCGGACAACATGGTTAGGTTGCGGGGGGCCAAAGGAGTTCACCATGCCGCCTCCAGCATCCGTCGGCCGCATTCCCATAGCTTCGAATTCTGACCAGGTCCCCGTCGAGCCCCCGGTTACTGAGGCAATGGTGCCAGCGCAGCCGTTCGGCTCCGATGCAGCCGTCGATGCCATCGACCGATCCTTCCACGCGGCGCTGGCGCGTTTTACCGGCGGCGTCTCGCCGGCAGCGCTGGCCCTGGCTTTTGCCGACTGGCAACTGCATCTCCTGGCCTCACCCGGTAAACAGGCCAGTCTTGCCGGCCGGGCGATCCAGAATGCGTTTGATCTTGTCGATGCCATGGTGCCGAGGCATGCGATGTTCCAGCCTTGGTCCGTGATCAGGCCGCCGGAGAACGACCGCCGTTTCACGGGCTCAGATTGGGAGCTGCCATCCTTCAATCTCCTGGCCCAGGCTTTCCTGCTGACCCAACAATGGTGGCATTCGACGACGATCGGCATTCACGGACTGGCCCATTCGAACGCGGCAATCGCCGACTTCGCGCTTCGCCAATACCTGGATACGGTGGCTCCGACGAATTTCGCCATCAGCAATCCCGAGGTTCTGCGCAAGATCATGGAGACCGGCGGGGGCAATTTCGTCTACGGCCTGCACAATTTTGTCGAGGATTGGCAGGCTCTGCTCGCCGGTGCAAGGCTGAGGAGCGATCAGACTTACGTCGCGGGTAAGGATGTTGCGATCACACCCGGCAAAGTCGTCTATCGCAACGAGCTGATCGAGCTCATCCAATATTCTCCGACGACGCCGACCGTGCGGCCCGAACCCGTTCTGATCGTGCCTGCCTGGATCATGAAGTACTACATTCTCGATCTGTCGCCGCGCAATTCTCTCGTCCGCTATCTGGTCGAAAGCGGTTTCACCGTCTTCATGATCTCATGGAAGAACCCAACGCCTGAGTATCGCAATTTCAGCCTCGAAGACTACCGCGAGTTCGGCGTGGATGCTGCCATCGCCGCCATCAACTCGCTTCGGCCTGGACAGGCCATTCACGCCGCGGGGTATTGCCTCGGCGGCACGCTGTTGTCGATTGCGGCAGCCAGGCTGGCTCGCGAGCGACCCGACTGCCTGCGAACAGCGACACTGCTCGCGGCGCAGACCGATTTCACGGAAGCCGGCGAACTTACCTTGTTCATCAACGAAAGCCAGGTCGCGTTCCTGGAGGACATGATGTGGCGGCAAGGTTTGCTCGGAACGGCGCAGATGGCCGGGGCCTTTCAGATGTTGCGGACCAATGATCTGCTCTGGTCGCGCGTCGTGCGAGACTATCTGGTCGGAGAGCGGGCCGCTCCAAGTGAGCTAATGTCGTGGAACGCCGATGCCACGCGTATGCCGTATCAAATGCATTCCGACTATCTGCGGCGGCTGTTCCTCAACAATGATCTCGCCGAGGGGCGCTATCAAGTCAATGGTAGGCCGGTCTCACTCTCGGATCTGCACATGCCGATGTTTGTTGTCGGCACGTTACGCGACCATGTCGCGCCGTGGAAATCGACCTACAAGATCAATTTTCTTGCCGATGCAGACATCTCCTACGTCCTGACCAGCGGCGGGCACAACGCCGGCATCGTCGCGCCACCAAGCGAGGAAGGGCATAGCTACCAGGTGCTCGCAAAGAAGGCTCATGATCCCTATCTCGGCCCGGACGAATGGATCAAGCGCGCGCCGTCTCACGAGGGATCATGGTGGACCGAGTGGACGCGATTTCTCGCCGCGCATTCCGGTCAGCCCGTTTCGGCCTCCTTGCCGGCGGGCGCGGCAGAAAAAAGCGCGCCTTTGGATGACGCGCCGGGCTCTTACGTGCTTGAGCAGTAGACGCGGCCGTCAGGGACGCAAAACGGCTGCGCCAACGAGCTTGCCTTCCCTCAGACAGGCGAGCGCTTCATTGGCCTGGGAGAGCGGAAATATCGTCGTGTGGGTCTGAATGTTGGCCTTCGTCACGGCGGCGAGGAAATCGATGCCGTCCTTTCGGGTCAGGTTAGCAACCGATGCGATCTGTCGTTCACCCCAGAGAATATGGTAGGGGAACGTCGGAATGTCGGACATGTGAATGCCGGCGCACACAACGCGTCCGCCCTTGCGCACCGAGCGCAAGGCAAGCGGCACCAATGCCCCGACCGGTGCGTAGATGATGGCGGCATCGAGCTCGGTCGGCGGAATGTCCTCCGAGGCGCCGGCCCAGTCTGTGCCGAGGGAAAGCGCAAGTCGCTGTGCGTCCTGGTCGCCGCCACGGGTGAAGGCGTAGACCGTCCGTCCCTGTGCACGCGCCACCTGCGCCACGATATGGCCGGCAGCGCCGAAGCCATAGATGCCGAGCGTCTTGCCATCGCCTGCCATCGCCAAGGATCGCCAGCCGATTAGTCCGGCGCAGAGCAGAGGCGAAAGGGCTGCGTCATCGCCGCGCTCGCCAAGCGGAAAGCAAAATCTGGCATCGGCAACGAGATGACTAGCAAAGCCGCCGTCGCGGGTGTAGCCGGTGAATTTGGGACGATCGCAGAGATTTTCCTTGTCCGCGCGGCAATAGAAACATTGGCCGCAGGTGTGGCCGAGCCAGGGAACACCTACACGCATGCCCAGCTTCAGCTCGTCTACGCCCGCGCCTATCGCATCGATTCGGCCGACGACTTCATGCCCCGGGATGATTGGATAGGGAATTCCGGGAAGCTCGCCATCCACTACGTGCAGGTCGGTCCTGCATACGCCGCAGGCACTGACCTTGACGCGGACCTCGCGGGGGGCGGGGATCGGGTCGGGTCGTTGCTGGAACGTCAACGGCGCGCCGCGGGCGGAGAGAACCATCGCGTACATGTCGCATTCCGTTACGGCTTGTAATGCATCGTGCAGTCGTACCTGGTGGATTTAGTGCCAGTGTGCGCCGTCCGCTAAGGGGGCGCAACAGGCGGCTTCCGCAGGCTCTAGACGCGATCGCAACCAGTGGCGTGAGAAGCGGCAACAGTCCGCTCAGCGGATAATAGACCGCGCCCGTAACTTGAGTGATCAGGCGTCGAGAGTGTGCAAGCGCTGGCGGTTGCGCAGCACGATCTGGCAGGCACGGGAGAAGCCGAGAATGCCCTGGACGTGAAGCTGCGACAGCGCACGCGACACGGTCTCGAGCGTGAGGCCGAGATAGTCGCCGATGTCGCGGCGGCACATCGGCAGCGCCATCATGCCGGCGACGGCGAGGCGCCGATCCATCTCCAGCAGGGAGATGGCGACGCGCTCCATCGCAGTCTTGCGCCCGAGCAGCAGCATGTGATTATCAGCGTGGCGCAGCTCGGAGGCGGTCATCGTCCAGAGCTTGCGGGCAACCTGGATGCCGGTGCCGGCGGCCTTCTCGAGGCTCGCGCACTTCACCAGGCGCCCCGTGGTGTCGATGATGGCCTCGACGGCAAGCCGATCCGTTGCGCTGAAGGCTTTGAGGCGTCAACTCTGCACTCGGTCGCGGGAGGCTTGGTCGAAAGACTTACGCGCTGGCTCGGTGTGGGGCCGGGATGTCCGTGAAATACGCAATCTCGACTACCCCTGCTCGGGCTCGTCAATCGAGTGAACTGGCTTTTCATCGGAGCTCTCGTCGTATCGTAGAAGCGCAGCAGGCGGCTCTTTCAGACCGACAGCGCAGCCCGCCGCGGATCTCATCACGGCATCGGAAGAACGGGAATGACAAACCCCGGAGACCGCAACCAGCTTGTCTGGTCCGGCTCTCCGGTTTGTTACGAAGACTGTACAGGACTAGGCAGCCTTGCCGGGCGCCGTGGCCTTATCCGATACTGGGTTCGCGCTCGGTGGAGCTCCTGTCTTGATATCGATGGTCTTGGTGGTCTTCACGGCCTTGGCGGGCTTGTTGATAGCGAGATGCAGCACGCCCTTGTCGAAATGAGCTTCGACGGCTCCGTCTTCCGGCTCGAAAGGCAGAGACATCGATCGATAGAAGGAGCCGTAGCTGCGCTCCTCGACATGCCAGTTCTTTTCGTCTTTCGTGCTCTCCGCCTTTTTCTCGCCGGAGATGACTAGCTGGTTGCCGTCCAGGCTGACCTTGATATCTTTCTCGTCCACGCCGGGAAGTTCGGCGGTCACTTCGAAGGCATCCTTGGTTTCAGCCACATTGATTGCCGGCTCGCCTGCCCCAATACTGGGAGAGGACGAACCCTGATTGAAAGCGCGAAGCGCGTCTTCCACTTCGCGTCGCATGGCCCTGAACGGGTCGAACGCAGGTTCCTGGCTGGTGGTCCACAATCTCGGAAGGCTCATCTGCTCTCTCCCACAGGTTGAAGAAATATCCGAAATTGTGCTCCGCCCGCTCGCGCCGGCCTTGATGTAGCGCAAAAATGGCTGGGTTATTTGGAGGCGGAAAGGCCGGTCATGATGAGGAAGCCCGCAAGCAAAGGGTGCGCGTCAGCGAGGTTGACCTATGAGGCGGGAGCGTACCCAGTGAGCTTGCGTTGCTTCACAAGCTCGATGTGTTGGTCTTCGCAACCGGCTTCGACGCTGTCGACGGCAACTATCGGTCGATGGATCTGTCTTCCAGCGCTTTCAGTAACACTGCGTGCCGTCCGGCAACGGTCCGGTCGAAGCGACCGAGGTCGCCGAGACCAAGAAGAACTTCGATGCGATCTGGCAGCAGGTGCGCAACTCGGTCGTCGCCTTCGGCTTCCAGGAGAGCAGCATCGAGGCAATGAGCGTTTCCGAGGAGGTATTGAGTGTGAGGCATGAAATTCGGGCTGCAGACTCTCGATAGATACTGGTAGCTCCAGTGCGGTCAGCGCCTCGCGCTACCCAGTGAAGTTCTGATTTTGTGTAGGCGGCGCTCAAAAATCGCACCGATTGCTGGCATAGACTTCGCCGCAGGCGACCATATACACGAAGTCGGGCAAGGGTTGACCTGCGTCAAATAGGCTACATTGGGATCAGCTAGAATACGGCTATTCTCGGAGAAGCGTTAATGGCTATCAAGGATATGCTTTTGCCGCTGTTTGGGAACCCAAGCCCAAGATTAATTGCAGCGATTGCGAAATGCGTAAGTGTGGGGGCGAGTTTCGACGCCGAGATCACTGCGCTGGCTGTCGAAGAGGATGTCTCTGTTCGGCCGCAAGTCATGATCTCGGCCGATTTCCCCGCCGAGGTCAGAAACACTACGGATGCGCAAGGCTTATTGAAAGCGTTCGATGCCGCCGTCGCCGAGGTCGGGGTACGCAACGTACAGAGGGTTGCGCATTTGAGAGCGGGGGATGCTCCGAAACACCTTGCGCTATGCGCACGCCAGAAGGATTTGTCGATAGTTCCGGTCAAGCCGGACGATGACCAAGCGGAAAGGGTCATCGAGGGATTGATTTTTCAATCAGGTCGACCGATTCTGTTGTGCCCGGAAGAACTCGCCGCCGAGCTGCCTGTCAACTTCGACCGGGTTATCGTTGCCTGGGACCATAGCGCGCCGGCTGCAAGAGTCGTTGGCGATGCCCTGTCGATGCTGCGCCGTGCTCGCGATGTGCAGATCATCACAGCGACCGACGGCAACACCCTGGCGGAGCAGCAGTCGGGTGCGGCAGTGGTCCGCCATCTGGCCGAACATGGCATTAGCGCAAGCTTCGAAACGGTGCGGATTGATGGCAGTTCCGTCGGAAAGATACTTGAGGCGGAGGTCAAAGTTAGAGGCGCGGATCTCTTGGTCATGGGGGCCTACGGTCATTATCGGTTGAGCGAATGGGTCTGGGGCGGCGCGACCAAGACTATCATCGGGCGGCCACCTTGCTGGGTGATAATGTCGCATTGAAACGCTCGTCTCGGGCCGAGCAAGGGCGAAGCTCGATGTGGGACACGGCTGTGAATGGGCAGCCCGGACCATCCGGGACCGCGACTTCGGGTCTCAAGCGTCGTGTTCTGCAATAGCGGCTGTCCGTCAACTTCTGCGACGCCTCGTTCACAACCGAGATTGCGTGGCGCTGCAATATGTCGCGAAGGGCCAACTCCGCAATAACTTTCGGCGCGCTCAATTCAGCCCGCAAACCACTGAGAACTGCGCTCTCAACCGTGTCTAAATAGAAGGTCTTTGGGGCAGAGCACGTGCCGCTCTCCGTGGCAGCTGAGCATCGAATGCGAACACGCCCCGATTTGTCTTTGCCATTGGTCGACATACCGGCGCCGCACGCACTGCTTGCAGGCAGCAAAGCTCGCAAAACACTCGCTCAAGCGAGTTGGCAGATTGTCGTGGCCGACGTTTCCATGTCTCTCGACAACGTTCTGGCCATGGCAGGGGCAGCACGCGAGCATAAACTCATCGATGGATTGCTTACGTCGGCCTAGCCGTCATCCTTTATGTGGCGGGTGAGATGGTCTTTCGCGGGATGTTGGATGTCATCGAGGTTGCGTCGATATAAGGTGCTGTTTCACCCTAGGTGTCTCTAAGTCGGCAGGCAGAATTCGAACGCGGTAACGCATGATGCGGAGATAGGGATCGTCTTTCTCAACAGAAAGAGCCGCCTCGTGGCGGCCCCGTCCTTCGATGCTGTGATTGAGGTGGTCGAGCAACTTGGCTCGGAAATCCTGCTCGATATGAAGGTCGGCGAGAGCATCATGGTGGCGAGCGTCGAGCCGACCGCGAGGGTGAGGGTGGGCGACAAGCTGCGCGTTGCCATGCGGCCCTCTAGGCTTCATGTTTTCGACGGGCAGACCGAGGCGGCCACCTAACGGCGGCAGTTGGTCAATTCCACTGGCGAGGGGAATTCTCTCAGAACCGGTGACCTCCCTGTCACCAGCTTCGATGACACCCGGAGAGTGCGAAGGCACTTGGCCTAACCATTCCCGAGCCCTTTCTGCTGCGCGCTGACAAGGCGGCCATTGCGCCGGCGAGTGCGGAGACCCGGAAATGGCATGGGGCTCGCAATCCGCGAGCCCCGCTGTGCGCTCGGCAATTTCAGGCCTTGTGATGGACAGTCTGCAGGCCGTAGACCGGCGTCGGGATGCTCTCGTAGCGCGCCTTCAACTGCAGGGAAAGGAATTGCGAGTAATGTCGCGACTGATGCAGATTGCCGCCGTGGAACCATAGGCCTTCCTGCTGCGTCGGCTTCCACATGTTGCGCTGCTCACCTTCCCATGGGCCGGGGTCCTTTGTCGTATTCGAGCCGAGGCCCCAGACCTTGCCGACTTTGTCGGCCATTTCCGGGCTCACGAGATCGGCGACAAAGCCGTTCATCGAGCTGTAGCCGGTGGCATAGACGATCACGTCCGCCGGCAATTCCTTGCCGTTGTCGAGCTTGACGCCGTTGGGCGTGATTTCCTCGACCTGTCCAGCGAACAGTTTGATTTTGCCGTCAATGATAAGCTGTGAGGCGCCGACGTCGATGTAATAGCCCGAGCCGCGGCGCAGATATTTCATGAATAGCCCGGAATCGTCGTCACCGAAGTCGAGCCTGAAGCCGGCCTTCTCCAGCCCGGCATAGAAAGCGGCGTCGTCCTGACGGATCTTGTCGTAGACCGGCTTTTGAAACTGATTCAAGATCCGGTAGGGCAGTGAAGCGAAGATCAGATCGGCCTTTGCCGTCGTCATTCCGCCGCGGACGGCGCGTTCGGAATAAAGATCGCCGATACTCTCCATCAGCGAATCCGAGCGCACAATGTGCGTCGTTGAACGCTGCACCATCGTTACGTCGACGCCGGCCTCGTACAGCGCAGCGCAGATGTCATGGGCCGAATTGTTCGAGCCGATCACCGCCACCTTCTTGTTCTTGCCTTTGTAGCCGCCGGAGCCGGGATGGCGTGAGGAATGGTGTTGCTCGCCCTTGAACGTTTCCATGCCTTTGATTTTCGGCATGTTCGGCTTGGCCGACATGCCGGTCGCGAACACAAGCTGCCTGGGCCGCAGAGTCATCTCCTTGCCATCGCGTTCGACGATGACGGTCCATTCCTTCTTGGTGTCGTCCCAACTGGCGCGTTTGGCCGTGGTGTTCGACCAGTAGTTCAGCTCCATGACCTTGGTGTACATTTCCAGCCAATCGCCGATTTTGTCCTTGGGCGAGAACACAGGCCAGTTCTTGGGGAAATCGATGTAGGGCAAGTGATCGTACCAGACGGGGTCGTGCAGGCAGAGCGACTTGTAGCGGTTGCGCCAGGAATCGCCGGCGCGTGCGTTCTTTTCGACGATGATCGTCGGCACACCGAGTTGGCGCAGTCGGGCCCCGAGCGCAATGCCGCCCTGTCCGCCGCCGATGACAAGCACGTAGGGCTGGCTCTTGAAGCCAAGTTGCTCGACTTCCTCGTCACGCAGTTCCTTCCAGGTCTTGGCGCCGGGATTGACACCATGCCTGGCGCCGAGCGGTCGGCTGAAGCCAGCCTTTTCCTCATGGGCCTTCAGTTCGGCCATGGTTGTCAAGAGAGTCCAGATCTGACCGTTCTGCAGGCGGATGAGTCCATATCCGCGCGCGACCTCGGTCTCGAACGTGATCCAAGATTCGGTCACGCCGCCGGCCTCGGTTGGCGTTTCACCCTCGGCGATTTTCCAGTTGCGCGGCTTCACATGCGCGAGGCAATGCGCGAGCATGTCGCGGACCTGATCGCGGCCTTCCATGGTCTTGATGTTCCAGGTGAAGGCAACGAGGTCGCGCCAGTAGCATTCCGGAGCGAACATTCCTGCGGCGGCGTCGAGATCGCCGGCCGCAAGCGCAGCTTCAAACTTGTCGAGGAAAACCTGGACGCGCGCACTAAGTGTGGTGTCGAGCATCACTTCCTCCCGGGTGTTGTTTGCAATTGTTCTACGCAGGCAGCGTAACCTTACCCCAACCATCGCGGGAATCCAGACTCGCGCGGCAGGGTTCCCGGTCGGCTTCAGTGCCTCTCAGCGCTCGCCTGCAACAACGCCGCTTTGCCCACCGGCGATGGGGTAGACTAAGAGCTCTATTTGCTGCGGTGCATGCGTCCGGAATTTGGCCCGCAGGCTCCTGTAACGGAGGGGCAGAGCATGTCCGCTCTACCCCGGACAGCTCACGACCGCCATGATTCGGCGGACTGCAACCCGATGCCAGTCCCCCACTGAAATCAACGAAACTACTGCTCATCGATTCGCGCTAAGGTGCGGCATGATCCGGGAGATCAACGATGCGATTGTCTAGCCTTGCCACTCTGGCGCTTGTCGCGGGAGCTTCCAGCCCAGCTTATGTTTCTATCGTCCTGGCGGCTTCGGAATGTTCCAGATCAATGGAATTGGCGGATTGGGGCGAGAACTCGACTGGCGACATCAGCGTCGCGTCTGGGGACAGTTGCATCTTCCCGATCACGTTGCGCGGCGCGGCAAGTAGCTCGGAAATCTCGCAAAAGCCAGCACACGGCAAACTGAAGAAGCTCGACGTTGCGACTTACGAGTACAGGACGAGGGCCAGATACAAAGGAAGTGACACCTTTGCCATCAAAGCAACGGGCAAGGGGCCGAAGGCTTCTGGCACATCGGTCATCACAGTGCACGCGACGATCAAGTAGGCGGGTCGAGCATTGGCGTGACGCCGAGTTGATGCGCGTCGCGTGAGGGCAGGGAGCAATAAGCGTGCCTCAACCCGTCCGAGACGCTCCCAGAACAGCACCCGGTGGCGGATCGTGATCAGGGCCTGGTTGAGAACGTAAGCCAACAGCATCGGCGGAAGTGATTTGAAGGCAGGATCCGGAGTGGCCGCCGATGGCGATCGATCCAAGCTAGCCGTCCCAATGAACATGGGAGCTAAGGAATGATATGCTTGGGTAGTTTCAATGCGATTGCGGTCTCGCGCGGGGATGCTCCATCCGCAACTCCGCGAGCTGCTTAAGCGGGTTGGGCCCAGACGCAAACTTGGTTTTGCCGGTATTGCAGCTAAGCTGCTCTCCGCTATGCCCAGAAAGACCCAGCCTCGGAGAGTTGGTTTTCGTTTAGCCAGAGGAGTGCCTGACGAAGACTCAATGGGACCAGTCGCTCCCTACCAAGAGGCGGTGGGGCTCCATCTGTTAGATAGAGCACAAAGCCATCTTTGCTTCGGAAAAGTGCTTCTTTGGCCTCACAACATTCAAGGGACTCTACGTCAAGAGTAGGCAAGCTGCGCTGGACGATCAGCTCCATGTTTTGCAGCATGGCGCTCACGACGCCGACTTCCTCTTATCGTGGATGAAATGCACGCCAGCGGCTGGTCCATCCAACCAGACCAACTGACAGCCACGAAATGCGAGGCCCGTTGACGATAGAACTAGGAAGAACTCTCGCGAGGTCAGGACGTCGGTCGAGCCCTCAACCTCTAGCTTTGCCCCCGTTGCCGAAATGTCTTTGAGAACGCAGACTCGGCTCCAAGTGCCAACCACAGCCATCAAGCTGACGGCGTGCTGATGGGCAAATTGAACACGGTCCGATTTTTTTCGACCAAAGGCCATGCGCGGCAAGAAAATAGAAGTATGAAATATCTGACGTAGAGCGTGTGCCCCAATGATTAACAAGAGTTAGCGATTCGCGCTTTGCAGCTCGACTAATCGCTAGCGAAAATTGGCGAACTTCAGTGAGACAGTGCGTGCCGCCAAAAACGGTCGGAGCCATCGCATCCTCTGGCGGAGCCAGGAGGCGAACGATGCGATCAGTCATTGCCATTGTTGTAACGGTGGGGGCGTCCTCGCCTGTGCTCGCCCTGACGCAGGGGGAGATTGAGGCCAAGCTACGTGCCGCGGGCTATTCGCAGATTCAGGAGGTCCCGAGCGGCAAGATCAAGACCTACCGAGCAATCAAGGAGGGTACGGAGCGGTCGCTCATCGTCGACAGCACCGGCCACATCAAGGAGATTCGGTAGCGCTCTCGCTGGGTGGCCAGTGTTCGGTCAGTGACGCTGCCGAATACTCGCGCCAGGCGGCCCGCCTACCGTTTGTATCGGTTCACCTGCCGCACGGTCCAGCGGCGGGTGTGGCCTAGCGAGGCCTACCGTTCCGGGAGGTGCGTCGTTGCTGGCCGTACGAGTATCGAGGCGCTCTGACATGATTGCCGATCCAATGGCGATGGCCAGAGCGATAGCAGATAGGACTAAAGCTGCTCGATTCGGGTCCATCATTAGACCTCCGCGAAACGGCTCCATAGTGCCGGGATAACGCCGATCTGGTGATTTGGTTCTTAGGTTCGCCCACAAAGGTATCCGAACAACACTCGCGCAATTACGCGACTTAAGCCGATCGTTTGCGATGGTTCTTGCGGTGTTTGCCTTGGGGGCGCCCGTGCGATCGCTCCAGTACTTTCGGCAGAGAAGCCGCCGCTGGCGGAGCTATTGGCGAGGCTTGCTCGACCTCAACCGGCTCGGCTGGGTCGGGGGGCCGTATGGCCGGCGTTGCACCCAAGGCAGCCTCCTCGAGTTTGGCAAGGAAGTCGCGTCCTTGGTTCGTGATAGTCCATGCGCCGCGTTCACGAGTGATGAGTCCTTGGCTGAACGCATCAAGATCCGGCGCAAGTTCAGCGAGACGCTTCATACGCAACGTCCATTCAGGGCCGCTCGTATAGAAAACCGCGAGATGCAGCTTGATAAGCTCAAGGTTTCCCCGGCCGTCTGGCTGCCCTGCCAAAATCTTCAAAATGGAAAGCTGAAAACTCACGCGCGCCACTCGAACGCAACGACTCAATCCTTGCAATCTATCGGTTCTGGCCAACGGCTCATAGATCGGTCGTCAAGCTTCTCGCGGAGATGCTTGCTCGGTAAGCCTAACCGCCAAGGTTAATCGTGCCTGGAGGGTCAAAGGCAGACTTCGACAAGATAAAGCGCTTGTAACGGAACCGATCCAGGCGGCTCCTTCCGTTATCGAAACACATCCGCCGATTCGTTAGACCATAACTCCATCACCGCCAGCTTTTCCAGGATGGTTGGGCCATGAAGTACCGGCGCTTGCCGGTATCGCTGGCGCGGTCCAGATCGGATCTGTGATCGCCTGGCATTTCATGAGCGATCATGAGCAAGGCGGTGCTTTAAGCAAAGTAGGTTTGATCTAAATTACCGACGCAATATTCCGACGCCGTGGCGCGATCGCGCCCGACGCATTCGAACCGTCGTGCCACAGGCCGAAGTTACATCCGAGTTGCCGTTGGTCTTGGCAGATAGATGCGCGATGCCCGCTCAAAAAAACAGTAACAAGATTGTCGATTTTGGCTGTACCACCGCGCGATGTCATGGCGCTCGCGAGTAGGGCGGGATTGCAGGGGCGAAGATGCAACATGTGTCATTTGAAAGCGGGCGCGGATGAAGCTCGCGCCGCCGCGCATGTTCAACGAGCGGTCACTCGTGGTTCTCACGATCGTGATTGGAATGACGAACGCCTATAAGCGTATTCCCATTGGGATTGAAATGCACAGCAAGCTCCGGGACGATTTGAATACGGCAGAGAATGACCATCTTGTCGCGCCTGTTGGCGCTTGTCGCAGTCGCGTTATTGCCCGCTATCTCGATTCAGGCGTACAACGAAGTTAACCTTCGACGCGCGCGCCAAGTGGACGTACAGAATCAGGCGCTCGGTCTCGCTAAGCTCGCCGCCGAACAGCAGCAACAGATCGTTCAGGGCATTCGGCAGGTCCTGATTGCGCTGTCCGAACTCCCTGCGATAAAGGCGAAAGATAGCAAGGGGTGCAATGCGGCGATGGCAGGGATGAGGTCCCGGTTTCCGGCTTTCCTCACTTTCGTCGC
>NZ_JBFUGY010000037.1:0-84922 GCF_056402655.1 Bradyrhizobium sp. P3_C3
CCCCCCCCCCCCCCCCCCCCCCCCCCCCCCCCCCCCCCCCCCCCCCCCCCCCCCCCCCCCCCCCTCTCCGAGCACCGCGCTCGTGGAGACTCCCCCTCATCCCGACCTTCTCCCCGCAAGCGGGGAGAAGGAGCAGAAACGCCACGTCAAAAACATCTGCTGCGTCGGCGACGACGACCAGTCGATCTATGGCTGGCGCGGCGCTGAGGTCGACAACATCCTGCGCTTCGACCACGATTTCCCCGGCGCCAAGGTCATTCGCCTCGAGCGCAATTACCGCTCGACCGGCCACATCCTCGCCGCCGCCTCGCACCTGATCGCGCACAACGAAGGCCGGCTCGGCAAGACACTGCGCACCGAGGACCATGACGGCGAGAAGGTCACCGTCACCGGCTCGTGGGATTCGGAAGAGGAAGCCCGCGGCATCGGCGAGGAGATCGAGCAGATCCAGCGCCAGGGCGACAAGCTCAACGAGATCGCGATCCTGGTGCGCGCCTCCTACCAGATGCGCGAATTCGAAGACCGTTTCGTCACGCTCGGCCTGCCCTACCGCGTGATCGGCGGCCCGCGCTTCTACGAGCGCGCCGAAATCCGCGACGCGCTGGCTTATCTGCGCGTCATCAATTCGCCGGCCGACGATCTCGCCTTCGAGCGCATCGTCAATGTGCCCAAGCGCGGCCTCGGCGACGCCACCGTGCAGATGCTGCACGACCACGCCCGCAAGCGCCGCATCCCGCTGTTCGAGGCGGCGCGCGCGGTGGTCGAGACCGACGAGCTGAAGCCGAAGGCGCGCGGAAGCTTGCGCGACGTCGTCGCGCAGTTCGACCGCTGGCGTGCCCAGCGCGAGGTCACCGCGCACACCGATCTCGCCCAGATCGTGCTCGACGAGAGCGGCTATACCGAGATGTGGCAGAAGGACCGCTCGGCGGATGCCGCGGGCCGGCTGGAGAACCTGAAGGAGCTGGTGCGCTCGATGGAGGAGTTCGAGAACCTGCAAGGGTTTTTGGAGCACATCTCGCTGGTGATGGACCGCGACGGCGGCGCCGAGGAAGACGCGGTGTCGCTGATGACGCTGCATTCGGCCAAGGGCCTCGAATTCGACAACGTGTTCCTGCCCGGCTGGGAGGAAGGCCTGTTCCCGAGCCAGCGCACGCTGGACGAACAGGGCCGTGCCGGCCTCGAGGAAGAGCGCCGGCTCGGCCATGTCGGCCTGACCCGCGCGAGGCGCCGCGCAAAGATCTATTTTGCGACCAACCGCCGGATCCATGGCACCTGGTCGACCACGATCCCGTCGCGCTTCCTCGACGAATTGCCGTCCGCCAATGTCGAGATCACGGAATCCAAGGGCGGCTCGGCCTGGGGCGGCACCGGCGGCTACGGCGCCTCGCGTTTCGACGACATGGAGGCGTTCGGCTCAACCTATTCGACCCCGGGCTGGCAGCGCGCCCAGGCCAACCGGAACCGGGGCGGCGGCCGCAGTGGCGGCGGCCAAGGCGGCTTCGAGGAACAGGCCTCGTCGTTCTCCTCCTCATCCGGCCCGGATTTCGGCAGCTTCTCCTCACGCCGCCGCGGGCCGATGACGATCGAGGGCGAGCTGGTCGCCAAATCCACCGGCACGACCTCGGAATTTTCCCTCTCCGACCGCGTCTTCCACCAGAAATTCGGCTACGGCCGCGTCACCAAGATCGATGGCAACAAGCTCACCATCGCCTTCGACAAGGCTGGCGAGAAGAAGGTCGTGGACAGCTTCGTGCAGCGGGCGTGAGGCCTGATATGCCTCGGTACGTCGCCATCATCGAGGCCACAGACCCCGACACCGTCAGCTTGTGGTTTCCCGACCTGCCGGGCTGCATTTCCGGCGGCGACGACGTCGACGAGGCCCTGGAGAGTGCGCCCGAGGCGCTCGCATTTTATGCGCAGGAGCTGAGCTCGGACGGCCGCCAGCTTCCCCCGCCAAGGACATTGGACGAGCTCAAGGCCGATCCTGATGTGGCCGACGACCTCAGGAAACACACGGTCGCCCTGATCGAATGGCCGCCCCTCCCTGAGGCCGAGTGAGGACTGTTCGCCGCACTGGCCGGACGTTCGACAGTTCTCGCCCGAACGCCCCTTGACCACCGCGAACTTCCCCGTATCAGATGCGCCCATGGTTCGGGGCTCCATCACACTGATCTTGCTGGCATTGGGGATGCCGTCGCTAGCGGCGGCGGAGACCATGAGCTTTGGCGATTCGATCGGGCTCCTGGCCAAGAGTTGCGGTGCGGAAATCGTCGCCAATTGCCGCGGCGTCAACCCGGACTCGACCCGGCTGAAGGAGTGCCTGTCCCGGAACCGCGACGTGCTCTCCCAGCAATGCCAGAGCGACTATCTCGGCGCCTTCGATGCCATCCAGAAGCGCGTCGCCGCGCGCGTCACGGTGGCGAACGCCTGCCAGCGCGAGATCGTCAAGGTCTGCGGCGGCTCGACCAAGGAGACCAGCAAGTCGATCCCCTGTCTGGTCTCGACGCCCAAGGGCATCAGCAACAACTGCCTGAAGGCCGTCGACGACGCGGGGTATCGGTGATGCGCGCGAACGGAATCGCCATCACGCTGGTCGTGGTCCTGGCCCTGCTCGCGGGCGCAGCAAGCGCGCAGACGGCGGCGCCGACCCGTGACGACATCGTCGGCAAGCTGAACCATTTCGAACAGGCCGCCGAGGTCGACCTTCCCGCGCTGAAGCAGCAGGTGATGGAGCGCGCCAAGGCCAGGATCAAGAACGATCCGGGTCCAGTGAACCGCCCGCTGATCGCGCCTGACCTCGCCAACCTGCCCGCCTTCAACGCGCAGATCCAGTTCGACGCCGACACGCCGATCATCCAGCCCGCGTCCTACCAGACCGTCGGCCGCATCGCGGACGCGCTGGTTAACTCCTCGCTGCTGCCGTACACGTTCCTGATCGTCGGCCATGTCGAATCCAATGTGAAGACGCGCGAGGCCAATGCGATCCTGAGCCAGCGACGCGCCGATGCGATCCGCGACGTCCTGGTGAACACCTTCAAGATCTCGACCAAGCGGCTGCATCCGATCGGCCTTGGCGAGGAGCAGTTTCTCGACCGGGCCAAGCCGACCTCGACGGTCAACGGTCAGTTGCAAATCCTGACCTATGCCAAGGTGCCGGAGGAGGCGCCTGCGCATCCAGCTGCGGCGCCCGGGCCTGCGGCGAAAAAGCCCGCCAAGAAGCGCTGAGCGAGATCGCTTCCCCTGACGGAACTCTTTGAAGTTCCGACCGTTTTGCGGCCTGTCGAAAGCGCAACAGCCATGCTTTGCGCGACACGCGAGCCGGTTTGTGCACTGCCCTATCAGGTGCTATAGCCAGTTCTCGCCCTTCCCCGACCCCATGCTGCACGAGACCGAGATGGCTGGTTATTTTCAACGCCAACTGGCCGATTACGTCGAATATCATCGCGATCCCTGGAACTGCGCGATGCACGTGGTCGGAATCCTCCTGCTCTTCACCGGCGCCGTGCTGCCGCTCACCCTCGTGCGTTTTCCCATCTTCGGGATCGAGGTGAGCCTGGCCGTGGTTGCGGCCCTGCCGGTGCTGGTTTACTGGCTGATGCTGGACGCCGGGATTGGACTCGGCATCCTTGCCGCGATGACCGTGCTGCTTTCGGTCGCAACCGCAATCGGCAATCAGGCCTCGATCGTCATGATGTGGTCGATTTTTGCGGTGCTGATCGGATTTGGCGTCGCGGCGCAGATCGTGGGCCACAGGGTTTTCGAGGAACGGCAGCCGTCGATGGTCGACCACCCCGCGCATTTCCTGCTTGGACCGATGTTTGTCATGGCGAAATTATTCATTGCATTGGGCTTCCGTCGCGACCTTGCCGCGATTTTGGCGCCTCTTCCGACCAATTCCCTTTCAACCCGATAGCTCTAGAAGCGAAACAGCAAACCTTCTGCATGGCTCTCGTACTGGTTACCGGTGGCAGCGGCTTCATCGGACATCATCTTGTAGAAGCGCTCCGCGCCCGTGGGCAGCGGGTACGCGTTCTCGATGTCCGTGCGCCGGCCGCAGCGAACGCGGACGTTGAACACATCCACGGCTCGGTGCTGGACGGTACCGCGGTCGAGGCCGCGATCGCCGGTGTCGATCAGGTCTATCACCTCGCCGGCCTGCCCGGCATGTGGGTCGCCAACAAGCAGGACTTCCACGACGTCAATTGCCGCGGCACCGAAATCGTGCTTGCCGCGGCGATGAAGCGCGGCGTGTCGCGCTTCCTGCACTGTTCGACGGAATCGATCCTATTCCCCTATTCCGACCTCAACGGCGTTGCCGCCGAAGAGGCGCTGCAGCCGGCCGATGCGATGCCCGGCGCCTATACGCGGTCGAAGTCGCTCGCCGAGCACCACGCCGCGAAGGCGGCGGCCGCGGGCTTTCCGCTCGTGATCGGCACGCCGACCATGCCGATCGGCGCCGCCGACCACAACCTGACGCCGCCGACCGCAATGCTGTGGTACTTCCTCCAGAAGAAGGTGCAGCCGCATCTCAACTTCCTGGTCAATCTCGTCGATGTCCGCGACGTCGCGATGGGCCTTGTGCTGACCATGGAGCGCGGCCGCATCGGCCAGCGCTACATCCTCGGCGGCGACTGCGTCCCGCTCGGCAACATCCTGCGGATGATGTCGGCGATGAGCGGCCGCCGGCAGTTCCCGGTCGTCGTGCCCGGCAAGATCGCCGAGCTCTCCGCGATCATGCTCGAATCCATCTCCGATCGCATCACGCGCCGGCCGCCCAACGGCACCGCCGAGGGCGTGCGCATCGCGCTTGCCGCGAGCGACCTCTCGATCGGCAAGGCGCGCACCGAGCTCGGCTACGCGCCGCGCCCGATCGAACCGGTCTTGCGCGAAACCATCACCCATCTGCTCGCCCGCAACGGCCAGCGGCCCTCCGGCGCCATCGAGCATCACGCGCTTTCCTCGCGCGCGAGCTAAGGCCTCCGCCCAAACGCAAAGAACCTTCATGTCCTTCGATTTCAGCAAGCTTCTCTCCGTGGCCTGGGGTGGCTGGACCACGACCTGGCCGACCGAACTCCTGGCCTTGATCTGGCTCGCCTTTCTCGCCAGCTGGGTCGGCGCCTCGTTCTGGCAGGGCCGCACCCAGAAGCAGGTCATGACGCTGGAGTCGCAGCGCTATCGCCTGCCGATCCTGGTCGGCGGAATCCTGTACACGCCGTGGGTTGCACAGGTCCTGGGCTGGAAGCCGCTCTGGGTGCTCGGCAACACCGGCATCTACATCGCCGCGGTCCTCTCGGCCGCCGGCATCGCCTTCGCCTGGTGGGGCCGGCTGCATCTCGGAAAATTCTGGTCCAACACCATCACCCACAAGGAAGACCACCGCGTTATCGACACTGGCCCCTACGGCATCGTGCGTCACCCGATCTACACGGGACTGATTGCAGGCATGCTCGTCACCGGCATCGCGATCGGCCTCGTAACGACGATCCTCGGCGCCATCCTGATCTCGCTCGGCATGTGGCAGAAGGGCCGGATGGAAGAGGTGTTTCTGTCCAAGGAGCTCGGCGAAGACGCCTACGGCGCCTATTGCCGCCGCGTGCCGATGATCATTCCGTTCCTATCGCCGCGGTGAGCGTCCTGAAGGCGCGGTCGCTGCGTTCCGCTTTCTCTGCACGACGTTACTGCTAGTGTCGGACTTGCGCTCGATCCAAGTTTTACCATCAGTCGCTTGCTTGTCAGCCAAGCAAGCGACGATACGAAATATCTCGCAGGACGAGAGCGGGTCTGCGAGGGCATGCGCCTAGCCCTAGCCGTGGTGCCAGAGGAGTGAAGTCCGTAAACTGACAACGCTACGGAGAAGCCTATTATGCAGTTGTCAAAGGTCGCCGCGTTGGCGCTCATCGCTAGCTTGTCCAAGCCTACTGTCTGTATCTCGGGCGGCGGCCGTTTCTGAATGCTCAATCTCAGGCACACTAGCGGATTGGGGCGAGAACTCGACGGCCGACATTGACCTCACGTCCGGAGGAAGTTGCCAATTTCCAATCAAGATACGCGGCACGGTGAGTGGCTCGGACATCTGTCAAAAGCCGTCACACGGCAAGCTGAAAAGGGTCAACCTGTCTACGTTCGAATACAAGGCGAAGGCCAAATATAAGGGTAGCGATACCTTTGCCATCAAAGCGACGGGTCAGGGACCGACAGCTTCTGGCACGTCGGCAATCACTGTGCACGCGACGATCAAATAGCGTTCCTCGCTCGATTGCATGGTGAACGCGGAAGCAACAGCCGCCCGATGTCTCGCGCCAATGGCACCACAATGAAAAGGGACCATCGGAGTAACCGATGGTCCCAAAAGCCTCAAAGGCTCTTCGCTGGCAAAGGCCTTGCCGTGTCTTGCCAAGTTGGGCTGCGAGCAGACTTGGCGGGCTGCTTGCAGGGTTGATGCTCGCTCTACGCTGGCCTTCTGGACCCTGGCCTCTTTGACGCTGGCCTTATGGACGCTGGTCCCGTCGGACACTGGTTGCCATTGGCTCTGGTCACGTCGGCGCTCGTCGCTCTCGGCGCTGGATGGTGCGAGAAACCGACTCGATCAACCAATGCCAATTGAACTGCCGACCCGACGAATAGTCTAGGTGTTGTTGTCTGTTCCTCTCGAAGAAATTTGGGTTAGCGAGGCTGCCAATTCCCGCATCGTTGGATGTCATTTCTAACGACGACCGGCAGCCCGCCGACCGAATTGCGAATGGCGCACGTCCTCGCGCTGGACCCGTTAGCGCGAGTTTTGCTTTTTCGGGGATCGCACCCTTCTGGCGGGTTTTGTCACTACGATGTCAGCCACAGCAGGGCTTGCAACTGACGTCTCGAGAATTTCGTATTGAGCATGCATCCAATGGACTTCCGCCTTTCCGTCGGGTTGCCCATCGGCGACCCAGAGGTGGTAGGCGCGCTCGCGAATTGCCTCTTCCAGATTTGGCATGGGATTTTCCTTGCGAATGATCCGCCCAGCCCGGCCAAAAGACTTGCTCCAGTAGGGTTAATGAAATCTTAACGGGGCAGCGGAAGCCATGAGTCGTGCGGGTGCGGCCCAAGGGCGGTCGGCGCTCATTGCGAGAAATCTCGGCGGCCTTCGCGGACGCAGGTCGCAACGAACGGTAATCCGCATGCGGCGACCGGCATCAAACTCATGCTTACCGAGGGTCGACGAGGCCGTGCACGGGCCGCCTCTTTTGGGGGCTCGGGGCGCGATTGACACCAGCACAGCGAAACTAGTCAGTCGATTGGCGCGAGCCGTTCGTTCCACCGCGCCGCAAGGTTTTTGATCTGCTCGAAATGCAGGATCGCCGGTTCACCCTCGCGGACGATTGTCGTCCGCTTGCGTTCCTTGGGTGGCAACGTCATCGCGCGCGATACTGCCGCGCGCAGTTTCATCGAGCCGTGATCTGTCAGGGTGACGAGTTCTTCCGGGTCAAGGGCCATGGGTCCACGCCTACGCTACCGGCTGGCCCGCAAGCCAGCACACGCGCCCCGAATGCCCAATTCTCCAGATAGCCCAACATGGTTAATGGTTCGTTATCGTTTGGCTCTGTCATTGGAATTGGCGCGCGCGGGTAACGCGGGGTGTTGTCCCGTAAGTAAAATGAGCCTCTCAGGCTGCACCGGCCCTATTTGGGTCGAACCCCATCCCGCCCGATTTCAAATGCTGAAGGCGGTGGCTACCGCCAGGCTCACAGCAGGGTGAGTTCGCCCGCTCCGCGCCTGCCCGCGCGGTAGCACCCAGTGAGCCATTGCAGTCGCAATTGATCAGGCTACCGCTGCCAACCTGCCATCGTCATGCGGATTTGCGCAAAGCAGACGCTTGCGAATGGCCTCTTCGACGAGCGCGAGCGCTTCCTTGGCTTGTCGCGCTTCGGCTTCCGCAACTTCGGCGCGAAGCTCTACGGCCGTCAACTTATCCTTCTGAGCTTCAATGCAGCACTGGGCTTGCTCCAGCGCTCGGCAAGCATCTTGCAGCTTACGTTGGGTGGTTACGGTGAGTTCACGCTGTGCCCGCTCGGCGGCCTCCGCTCGCCCTTCGGCCAGCCGCAATCTTTCTATGGCGCTCGTGCAAAATGATTGGGCACGCGCTTCGGTCTCGCGGGCGTGCTTCTCCATATCGCGGAAGACATCGGCCGCTTGATATACCAGATCGAGAGCTGTTGCTCCCTTGTCTGGTGCCAGCGGTGAGGGAAAGCTCAGGACGCCCTCATCCCCTCCAACTGGAGCTCTGGAACCACGCTGCGCCATGCAGATCAAGCTCGTCGCGAACACACATACACGGGCAGTATCATGAATAACTGTGATTAACGGATCGTTAAACCGTTGCATGCCTGGAGATGTCGTGACGGCGCGCGGCGGGCAATGGCACCGAAAATCAGTCAGTTCTTTGGGCGTGCCTAGCGTAGCAGCAGAGGCTCGCGCCGGCGGCTGGACTGGCACATCGGCCGCTGACTTTCCTCTCCATGCAAATTTGGTCGGCTGCCATTCCTCGGGAATAGGCGCTGGTCGAGTTCCGTAACGGTTGACCTTTTTGCCGCTACCCAGTTGGATGCGCGCGCAAAAAGGCACAACGACATCCCATCGTGGATCTGGAGAGGTCGACGATAAGGTCTGAGCCCGCGCGGGGCTTTGGGCGATCCGTCGTTGGACTGTGCCGTACGTTCAACAGGGGATTTCCATGACCTTTTCCAGCATCTTCGCGCAGTTCGTCGCGCTGATCGGCGGTGCCGCGCTGCAATGGCGGCGGCTGTCGGGCACCGCGCCCGCGCCGGCCTGGGGCCAGGCGCCGGCGATTCCCGAAGCGAAGCCACAGGGGGCGCTGCCGACCTTGAAGATGCCGACGGCCAGGGGCTGGAGCGAGGGCCAGAAGCCGACGGTCGCCCCCGGGCTCAAGGTCAATGCATTCGCGGCCGGGCTCGACCATCCGCGCTGGATCGAGGTGCTGCCGAATGGCGACGTGCTGATCGCGGAGGCGACGCAGATTGCGGGCGCGCCGAGGTCGGTGTTTCACTATGCGATGCAGGCGACGATGCGGCGCGCCGCAGCGCTCGGCGTCAGCGCCAACCGCATCACGCTGCTGCGCGACAAGGACGGCGACGGCGTCGCCGAAGTGCGCGGCGCCTTCATGGAGAACCTCAGCCAGCCCTTCGGCATGGCGCTGGTCGGCAGCACATTCTATGTCGGCAACACCGACGGCGTGATGGCCTTCCCCTATGTCGCCAATGCCGACCGCATCACCGCGCCGGGCAAGCGGCTCACGACGTTCAAGCCGAGCGGCCACTGGACGCGCAGCCTGCTCGCAAGCTCCGACGGCAAGAAGCTCTATGCCGGCGTCGGCTCGCTGAGCAACATCGCCGAGATGGGCATGGAGGTCGAGGAAGGCCGCGCCGCGGTCTATGAGCTCGATCTCGCCGCCGGCACGCATCGCATTTTTGGTGCGGGACTGCGCAACCCGGTTGGACTCGCGTGGGAGCCCAATACGAACGTGCTCTGGACCGTCGTCAACGAGCGCGACGGGCTCGGCGACGAGACGCCGCCGGACTATCTCACCTCGGTGCGCGACGGCGGCTTCTACGGCTGGCCCTATTGCTACTGGGGCAAGACGGTCGACGATCGCGTGCCGCAGGATCCCGCGATGGTCGCCAAGGCGCTTCAACCGGACTATGCGCTCGGCGGCCACACCGCTTCGCTCGGCCTGTGCTGGATGCCCGCCGGCACGCTGCCGGGCTTTCCGGACGGCATGGTGATCGGCCAGCACGGCTCGTGGAATCGCAGCACGCTGTCCGGCTACAAACTGGTGTTCATCCCGTTCGAGAACGGCAAGCCTTCCGGCCCCGGTCGCGACATCCTGTCGGGCTTCCTGTCCCCGGACGAGAAGGAATCCTACGGCCGCCCGGTTGGCGTCGTGATCGGCCCCGACAAGAAGTCGCTGCTGATGGCCGACGACGTCGGCAACGTGATCTGGCGCGTCACGGGCGCGTAGAGGTTACGTCCCGACACAAAGCGTGGCGCGCTGCTTGCGTAGCAGCGCGATCACGGAGAGCGCCGTGATCAGGCCCGTCTTGGGATTCTCCGACGGGATGTTCTCGATCGACATCGAGAAGCGCGCCGAATCCGCCTCGACCTCGATGCGGTGAACGTTGCGCGTCACGGTCGGATCGGCCCAGATCTGCACGGAGGTGCGGTCGGGTCCGACGCCCGCGAGCGACAGCGCGACCGCGACGTTGAGATTGGCCGGAAAGCCCTTTGCGGCTTCACGCGCGGTGCCCTCGAACAGCTTGAGCGGCTCGCGCAGATTGTCGATATCGATGTTGTTTTCGACGATGAAGGGCGCGCCCTTCAGACCGTCGATCGGCTTGCGCGTCACCATCTTCACCGAATGAATATTGCCGATTGCGGCGGCGTTGACGGCGTCGAGCCCGATCAGCGCTCCGGTCGGCACGATGATCCGGCCGCCATTGGCGCGGGCGAGATCGACGAGATCAAAATTGTCGAGCAGTCCGCCGACGCTGACGACGACCGCGGCCCTGCCGCGTTTCACCGCGGGCTCGACGATCGCGCGCAACTGGCTGCTCGGCGCGCATTCGACCACGATGTCGGCGACTTCGCCGAGCTGCTCGATCGGCACGATTTGCGGCGGACGGCGCAGACCGTCGATAAAGGCCTGATGCTTTGCGGGACTACGCACCGCGACAGCCGACAGGGTCAAGCCCTCGATACCCTGATCGAGCGCCGACGCGATCTTGGTGCCGATCGAGCCCAGGCCTGCGATGGCAACCCGCAATTCGTTCGAAGCCTTCTGTCCTGTCATCGCATCCCACCTTCTCGCCAGGCCCATGTCATAGCCGCTCACGCCTCCCGCGCATAGCTGCGCAGGCGCGCCTCCAGCACCGCCAGCATGGCATCGCGGGCCGGATCGCGCGAACCGCGCAGCCATGCGGCGGCAAGCGGCAGCCGGCCGATGGGGCCGCTCTGCTTCGGCCGCAGCGGCACGAAGCGCACGCCTGATACCGCCATCCGCGTGGTCCAGCGCGGCACGATCGCAACACCGAGCTTCGTTGCCACCAGATGGATGATGGTCTGCTTCTCGTCGGCGACCTGCACGATGCGCGGCGTCAGCCCGGCCTGCTCGAACAGCTTGATCGTGAGGTCATGGCTGTGCGGCCGCGAGCGGCGGTCCGGCACCAGCATCGCCTCGTCAGCGATCTGCGCCAGCGAGATCGACTTGCGATCGGCCAACGCATGGCGCTGCGGAAACGCCACGATCGCGGTCTCCTGAAGCAGATCGCGGAATTCGAGCCGCTTGTCCGCGCTGTCGGGCGGGCGGACGAAGGCGAGATCCAGCGCGCCGGTCAAAATCTTCGGCAGCAGCCGGACGGTCTTGTCTTCGAGCAGCTGCACCGCGATCTCAGGATGCTTGTCGCGGAAATCGCGCAAGAGCGGCGGCAGCAATCCCGCCGCCGCGCTGTCGATGGCGCCGACCCGCAGCCGCCGCGCGGCGCCGGCACGCGAGCGGTTGCGCAGATTATTCTCGACCGCCTCGACCCGGGCGAGGATGGCGCGGGCATCGCGCAGCAGCGTCGTGCCGTCTTCCGTCAGCGACACCGCGCGCGTGGTCCGTGCGAACAGCCGCGTTCCCAGATCTTCTTCCAATAGCCTGATCTGCCGGCCGAGCGCGGAGGGCAGCATCTGGAGCTGCTGCGCCGCATGGCCGAAATGCAGCTGCTCGGCCGCCGCCACGAAGCATCGCAACTGATGCAATTCCATCCAAGGTCCTCTCGTCTCGCCAGGCGAGGATTATATCATTTTTTTGTATAAACCAGCGCCAATTGAGTATGCCTCCTTCCCCCGCCTAGGCTCGTTGCCGGCGTGGACCTCCGGGGGTCTGCCGATACAACAACAAACCGGAACTCGAGGAGGCCAGGGTGGCGAGCGAGATTCAGACGCGCGTGCTGCGCAAGATCACCTGGCGCATCGTTCCCTTCATCATGCTGCTGTACTTCGTGGCCTTTATCGACCGCGTCAATATCGGCTTCGCCTCGCTGACGATGAACAAGGACATCGGCCTGTCGCCCACCGTCTACGGCTTCGGCGCCGGCATCTTCTTCTGGGGCTATTTCCTGTTCGAGGTGCCGTCCAACATCATCCTGCACAAGGTCGGCGCGCGGATCTGGATCGCGCGGGTGATGATCACCTGGGGCCTCGTGTCGGCGGCGATGGCGTTCGTGCAAGGCGCGACCAGCTTCTACGTGCTGCGCTTCCTGCTTGGTGTCGCCGAAGCCGGCTTCTTTCCCGGCATCATCCTCTACCTCTCCTACTGGTTCCCGGCGCGCCAGCGCGCCGCGGTGACCGCGCTGTTCATGGCGGCGGCGCCGCTGTCGACCGTACTCGGATCGCCCGTCTCCGGCGCGCTGCTGGAAATGGATGGCCTGTTCGGCTTCAAGGGCTGGCAATGGCTGTTCGTGCTAGAGGCACTGCCGGCCGTGCTGCTTGGCTTCGTTGTGCTGGCATTCCTCACCGACCGCCCGGAAAAGGCAAAATGGCTCGCGGACGACGAGCGGCGATGGCTGGTCGACGTCATGAATGCGGAAACCACGAGCAAGGCCGCGACCGCGAGCCACAGCATCTGGCGCGGGCTCGCCGATCCGCGCGTGCTGGCGCTCGCGCTCATCTATTTCGGCACCTCGGCAGGCCTCTACACGCTCGGCGTCTGGGCGCCGCAGATCATCAAGCAGTTCGGCCTGTCCACGCTCCAGGTCGGCTTCCTCAATGCACTGCCGGCAACCGCCGCCGTCGTCGCCATGGTGCTGTGGGCGCGGCATTCGGACCGCACCGGCGAGCGCACCTGGCACGTCGTGCTCGCCTGCCTGCTCGCGGCCGTGGGGCTCGCCTATGCCGGCCTTGCGACCGGCGTCGTCGCTGTGCTGGTCGTGCTGACGCTGGTGAACATCGGCATCTCTTCCGCAAAACCGCCGCTGTGGAGCATGCCGACGCTGTTCCTGTCCGGCCCCGCGGCCGCGGCAGGAATCGCCACCATCAACTCGATCGGCAATCTCGGCGGCTTCGTCGGTCCGGCCATGATCGGCTGGATCAAGGACCAGACCGGCAGTTTTGTCGGCGGACTCTATTTCGTCAGCGGCCTGCTCGTTCTCTCGGCGGTCCTGACCCTGCTATTGTCGCGCGCGCAGACCGCGCCCGTCGAACCCGTCCCGCAATCCCACTGACATCTCAAACGGAGCATCTTCATGCGCACTCATTCGATCGCAGCGATTCCGGCCGACGGCATCGGCCCCGAGGTTATCTCGGCCGGCGTCCGCGTGCTGGAGGCTCTGGCAAAACGCAGCGGCGACCTCGCCTTCAACGTCAAGACGTTCGACTGGGGCTCGGACTATTACAAGAAGCACGGCGTGATGATGCCGGCCGAGGGCCTTGCCGAGCTGAAGAAGTTCGACGCGATCTATTTCGGTGCGGTCGGTGCGCCCGACGTGCCCGACCACATCACGCTGTGGGGCCTGCGCCTGCCGATCTGCCAGGGCTTTGACCAATACGCCAATGTGCGGCCGACCAAGATCCTGCCCGGCGTCGCCTCGCCGTTGCGCAATGTCGGCGTCGGTGATCTCGACTGGGTGATCGTGCGCGAGAACTCGGAAGGCGAATATGCCGGCATGGGCGGCCGTGCGCACAGGGGCCTGCCGGAAGAAGTCGGCACCGAGGTCGCGGTGTTCACCCGCGTCGGCGTCACCCGCATCATGCGCTACGCCTTCCAGCTCGCGCAGTCACGCCCGCGCAAATTCCTGACCGTCGTGACCAAGTCGAACGCGCAGCGCCATGGCATGGTGATGTGGGACGAGATCGCAGCCGAAGTTGCGGCCGAATTCCCCGACGTCACCTGGGACAAGATGCTGGTCGACGCCATGACGGTGCGCATGACGCTGCATCCGAAGAGCCTCGACACGATCGTTGCGACCAACCTCCACGCCGACATCCTCTCCGATCTTGCCGGCGCACTCGCCGGCAGCCTCGGGGTGGCGCCGACCGGCAACATCGATCCGCAGCGCCGCTTCCCCTCGATGTTCGAGCCGATCCACGGCTCGGCGTTCGACATCACCGGCAAGGGCATCGCCAACCCGGTCGCGACCTTCTGGACCGGTGCCCAGATGCTGGAGCATCTCGGCGAGAAGGACGCGGCAATACGGCTGATGTCGGCGGTCGAGCGCGTCTGCGCGGCCGGCGTGCTGACGCCCGATGTCGGCGGCAAGGCGACGACGAAGGAAGTCACGGACGCCGTGATCGACGCGATCCACGGGACGAACGTGTAATCGCTACTCGACGTCATGGCCGGGCTTGTCCCGGCCATGACGAGTTGTGGATCAACTACTTCCGCCCTTGCGGCGGAGGCGCCGGCGCCGCCATCGCGGCCACAGGCTCGGGCGGCGTCAGATGGCGCGGGACGATGATGGACTGGCCGGGGGTGAGGGTCGCGTTCTCCGCCAGCGAATTGCTCTGCGCCAGCGTCCACAGCGGCACGCGGCGGGCGGCGGCGATGCTCTCCATGGTGTCGCCCGCGCGCACCGGCACCCGCACGCCGCTGTCCCACAATTCCACCGGCGTGTTCGGCGGCACGAGATAGCGCAACGGTACCGCATCGGCCTGGCTCTGCGCGGGGATGCGTGGCAGCTGCGTCACCATCTCGATGATCTGGCGATGGATGTCGTCCGACTTCTCGATATTGATGTGCGAGACGCGGCTGTTCTCCTTGAGGTCGTAGCTCGCGTAATGGCCCCGATAGCCGGGCACGGCCACGACGTCGCCGCCGCCGAGCACGCTGTCGGAGAGGAAGATGTTGATGAAGCGCTCGACATTGAGCGGCACGTCGCCGGTCGCATGCGCGGAATCGATGGCGATGACGAGGCTGATCCGGATGTTCTCCTTGGCCGCCATCTCGGAGATCACGACCGAGCACAGTCCGCCCATGGAGTGGCCGATCAGCACGATCGGCGCCGGCGTTTCCTTGTAGCTGGAGATGACACGATCGCCGATCCATCGGCAGATGGTGAATTCATAGACGTCGGCCGAGAAGCCGGCCTTCGTCAGCTTTTCGCTGAGCCGGTCCATGCCGGTCGAGAAGATCGGCCCCATGGCGCCGCGGAACAGGTAGATCTTTGGCGGCGGCAGCGGCTCGACCGGCGGAGCGGGAGGCGGCGGCGCAGCGGTCGCGACCGCGGAGCGCTTCGGCTTCGCAGGTGAGGCAGCGGCCGTGCCGGTGCCTAGGGCGAGCAGCGCAACCGCTGCCAGCACGACTAGCCGCCTCAAATCGATCATCAGTCCAGCAGTCCCACCATGGGAGGCAAAGGCCTCCTCCGCGGGCTTAGTGACCACCGATTGGGTGGATTTTGGGGCACGGAACCGGGCCCGTGACGCCCGTCGGTCGCGGTTCTCATTCTGCCCCGTTGCATCCCCGGCATCAATTGAAGGGAACCCATGGCTGGGCTTCGCAGGCGTCGAGGATCACCGAGCTCTGGATTCCCTTGTAGGCGTCATCGTCGAAAAAGACCGAATAGGCCGGGTGTCTGTCAGACGGACCACCGCGCTGCCTCAGGCAGACGAAATACGACGCCGGCCCGTGGTCGGTAGGACGGACGGCGGATGTCTCGAGTCCCCCGATCAGCTTGACTTCGGCGGCTGCCTTCCTGACGCCCTCCTGCACCGCCTTGGCACCAGGCGGACGCGGAGGATGATAGACAGGAGGCAAATTCCCGCTCGACGCGCATCCCGCCAGCAGCAGCGTCAAGATGGCGGACAAGGCCGCCAGAGATCTGCGGCGGTCGAAGACGGACCTTCGCTGGCCGCACGCCAACTCATATCGTGAATGCATCGCTTGTCCCCGGTGCCGCGCTCGCTGCGCGCCTCATCCCTGGGTCAGGACGAGATAGAGGCAGCCGGCGACCGTGGGCAGGAACGCGACCAGGGCCGTCATCCAGAAGCCGGGCTCGAGCATCGAGCCCTGGTCATCCCTCTCATCGACTGCACGCCGATCTGCGTTCGTCCGGCTCCACGCCTCATCGGCCGTGAACAGGGGAACGCTCCTCGCGCGCGCATCGTCGCGCGCTGCGCTTTGGCGCAAGGCGCGTTGGGAAGAGCGAGTTATTCCGGATGTCAGCATGTCATTGACTCTGATCGGCTACCAATATGTCGAGCTCGGATGTTGCGGGGCGCGCAGCCGCATCACTGTGTCAGCGCCTGCTCTGAATTCGCTCCGGGCACAGGCGGCGGGGCCGGATTGTTGGCCGGGCTCTCCTTGGCACCGGAATCGGTCCAGGCCGGCGGCAGGCCGAGCCCCTGCCCCGCGATGCCGGTGATGCCGGGAAACCGTCCGAACGCTTCGCAGGCGACATATTTGGGCGCACCGCCAAGCCGCACGGGAATGCTGTCCATCGGCGGTAGCGCGGGGATGCCGCCGAACGGCGATTCTCCGGTCGTAACCAGTTTTGCGAAGTCCGTGCCGAAATCGGCGGCGAGATCGTAGGCATCGCCCTCATTGGCGACCCGCGGAGAGTTCGTAATCGAGTTGGCGCCGCGCGCCCAGACCATGGCCGCCTTCTGAAATCCTGCAAAATCGCGCGCTTCCGCCTCGACCGACAGGCTGCCGAGCCCGACCGGAAGCCTCGGCACCGGTACAGGCACGCCGGGCAGCGCAACGGTCTTGGCAATCGACAGGGCTTTCGATGCGCCGGAGGCGGTCGGGCTGGTCGGCGCGGCGTGCGTCACCGTCGCCTGCACCGTGAGATCGGCGTCGTCATCGGATGAGACGATACGGAAGCGCTCGCTCAAGCGGAGACACAGCTCGCGGCTGATGGCGTTCGCAACCAGGCGACGTTCCTTTTCGTTCAACACGACATCGGTGCGCGCGGGAAAGACGGTCGATGCGATCCGGATCGTCTTCGCCGCCAGGACATCCTGCTTGTTCACGCGGATTTTCGATCGCGTCACCAGCCCGTTCGCTTCCGACATCCGGTCGTAGCTCCTGAGCGAGCCGGCCTGTTCGAGCGGCGCGGTCGCACACCCTCCGAGCGCAAGCGCGGCACCCATCAGGGCCGTCCGTGGAAAGCGCATGGTCCCATTCCCGCATCGGCAGCTTATTAGAGAGATCGCTCTAATAATCACTTCTCACGCCTCGCAACATCCGTCAACATAAATAGATGGAACTCTCTAATTTTGATTTTCTCGTGGCGGACCGTCGTGCTAAACGGGGCGAGTGTGAATGGAGATGTCCGGTTTGAGGAAAGTCGACCCCGTCAAGCATGAGCAGAAACGCGGGGAAATCCTCGGCGCGGCGATCCGCTGCTTCATCAGGGACGGCTTCCGCGGCGCTAGCACGACAGATATCTGCACCGAAGCCGGCATCAGTCCGGGCCACCTCTATCACTACTTCGCGAGCAAGGAGGCGATCATCGAGGCGATGATCGACCTCGGTCTCGCGCGGTCGGCCGAAAAGTTCGAAAAAATTCTGGCCGCCCCCGACGTGATCGAGGCGCTGCTCGTCGATATCGAGGAATCCAGCCTGAGATTTCGTCCCGCCCAGATCCTCAATCTGGATGGCCTCGCGGAGGCCGCCCGCAATCCGGAATTCGCCAAGGTCATCGAACGGCACACGGCGGCCGTCCGCCGCATGTGGAGCGACTTCCTGCGCCGCGCGCAGCAGCAGGGACGGGTGGATCCTGGGTTAGATCCGGACGCGACGGCAAACATCCTGATCGCCCTCGTCGACGGATCCCGCGCCATGCCGATCCGCAATCCGAAGCTAGATATCAAGCAGAGCGTAGAGCATCTGAGAACGATGCTCGCGCGCTTCCTGAACCCGCCCGACGCACAGAGCGCTGCGATCAAGCCCCGCATTCAGAAGACCGGTCGTCCCCTGAAGCTGGTCAGGAAGCGATAGAGCCCGACCCTAGAGCGGCAGGAGCCGGTTCAGCAATTCCAGCAGCGTGCGCTGCTCGGCCGCGCTGAGCGGGGCCAGCATCTTTTCGTTATAGGGCTCTGTCAGCCTTGCCCCCTCGGCAATGAGCTTTGCGCCCTTCGGCGTCAGCATCAGCTCGACGGCGCGGCGATCCGCCTTCGAGCGGTTGCGCTTGATGAAGCCGGACGATTCGAGCTCGTTCAGGATCTTGATCAGGTTCGGCAGGCGCAGCCGAAGCAGGCTGGCGAGGCTGCTCGGCGGCACGCCGGGATTGTCACGAATGACGGCGAAGATCGCATAGGTCGCCGGCGTCAGGCCCAACGCGGCGAACTCCTCGTAAAAGCCTTCGAAAAACTTCAACTGCGCGAGGCGCAGCATGAAGCCGGGCGTCCGCCGGAGCGCGCGCAGGTCCAGCGATTTCTCCGGCTGCTGATCGGACTTCAACCCGGGTCTTACGGTTTTCGAACTCATGATCCTCAATCCGCGGCGGCCAAAGCCGAATTGACACTCTCAAGAATAGCTATAAAATATAACTATTATTTAGCGGCACCAAGACCGCACATGGGAGGGACACAATGAACAGCAAATTCCTGTACAAATTGTGCATTTTGGCCTCGATGCTGCTTGCCGCACCGGGCTTTGCCCAGGATGCCGTGAAGATCGGCATCCTGAACGACCAATCCGGTCCGTTCGCGAGCTATCAGGGGATCGGCTCGGTCGTCGCCGCAAAAATGGCGGTCGAGGATTATGGCGGCAAGGCCGGCGGCAAGCCTGTCGAGGTCGTCGCGGCAGATCACCAGAACAAGACCGACATCGGGATCGGCATCGCCCGGCGCTGGTACGAGAACGACGGCGTCGATGCGATCTTCGACATCCCCAACTCGTCGATCGCGCTCGCTGTCGCCGGGATGAGCGCCGAGAAGAACAAGGTCTTCGTCGGATCGGGCGCTGGAACGGTGCTGCTCACCGGCGAAAAATGCACGCCCAACACCGTGCACTGGACCTACGACACCTATGCCTACGGGCGCGGCCTCGGCAAGGCGATCGTGCAGCAGGGCGGCAAGAAATGGTTCTTCATCACCGCCGACTACGCGTTCGGTCACGATCTGGAGAAGCAGGCCGCGGAGGCCGTGAAAGCGTCCGGCGGCGAGGTGCTCGACAGCGTGCGGCATCCGCTGGGAACGGCCGACTACGCCTCCTTCCTGCTCCAGGCCCAGGCTTCGGGTGCGAACGTCGTCGGCTTCGCCAATGCCGGCGACGATACCATCACCTCGATGAAGCAGGCCGCCGAGTTCGGGCTGACCAAGGACCACAAGCTGGTCGGATTGATCCTGGGGATGAACGGCCTACCCTCACTCGGACTGAAGTTTGCGCAGGGCGCGCAGATCATGAACCCGTTCTACTGGGATCTGAACGACGGCACGCGGGCTTTCGCCAAACGCTTCGCCGAGCGCATCCCGTCGAAGGCTTATCCCAACGACATGCAGGCCGGCGTCTATGCCTCGGTCATTCACTACCTCAAGGCGGTCGACAAAGTCGGCGGCGCCAAGGACGGCAAGGCCGTCGTCGCCGCGATGAAGGAGATGCCGACCGACGATCCGCTGTTCGGCAAGGGCTACATCCGCAAGGACGGACGCAAGATCCACCCGCTCTATTTGCTCCAGGTCAAGGCGCCCGAGGAGTCGAATTCGGCCTGGGACCTGCTGAAGGTCGTCGCCACGATCAAGGGCGAGGACGCATTCCGCGCGGAGAGCGAAGGCAAGTGTCCGCTGACCACGCAATAACGGCCGGGAGCTGACCATGAGCGGCATTGCATCCAGTCCGATCGACCCGTTCGCGCCTGACTTCCTGATGGACCCCTATCCCGCCTATGAAGCGCTGCGCGCGCTCGGGCCTGCGTTCGCGCTCGAGCGTTACGACGTGTGGGCCATGGCAGGCTATGCCGAAGTCGAGGCGGCGCTGAAAGACTGGAAGACCTTCATCAGCGGCGAGGGTGTCGGCCTCAACGGGATGAATCCTGCGCTGCCAAAGCCGCTGACGCTGCAGATCGACCCGCCCGATCACGACAAGGGCCGGCGGGTTCTCGGCCGCACGCTGTCTCCGGGCGTCGCAAGGAAGCTGCGCGAGACGTTTCAGCAGGAGGCGGAGAAGAAGGTCTCGGAGCTGATCGACAGAGGCACGTTCGATGCCGTGACCGATCTTGCGGAAGCCTATCCCATGAAAGTGTTTCCGGATGCGATCGGCATCCGGCCGGACGGCCGCGAGAAGCTGCTGGCCTGGAGCACCTTCGTGTTCGACAGCTTTGGCCCGGAGAACGAAACGCTGGCCGCATCGCGCAAGGCGGGCCTCGCCGCACAGAGCTGGATCATGGAATGCTGCGCCCGGGACGCGTTGCAGCCCGACGGGCTCGGCATGATGATCTACCAGGCCGCAGACGACGGCGAGATCACCGAGCACGAAGCAACGCATCTGGTGCGGCCGTTCCTCACGGCCGGGATCGACACCACCGTCAATGGCATCGGCAACACCCTGCTGGCACTCGCCACGCACCCGGATGAATATCGCAAGCTGCACCACAAGCCGGAGCTGGCGCGCAACGCCTTCGAGGAAGGCCTGCGCTACGACTCACCGGTGCAGACGTTCTTTCGCACCACCTCGCGCGAGGTCGAGACGAGTGGCGGCGTGATCCCCGCGCACCGCAAGGTGCTGCTGTTCATGGCCTCCGCCAACCGCGATCCGGCGCGGTGGGACAAACCCGACCGCTTCGATGTCGAACGGAGCGCGACCGGGCATGTCGGCTTCGGCGCCGGCATTCACGCCTGCGTCGGCCAGATGATCGCGCGTCTGGAAGGCGAATTGATCTTCGGCGAGCTCGCAAGGCGCGTGAAGACCATCGAGCTCACGGCGGAGCCGAAACGCAGGCTCAACAATTCCCTGCGCGGGCTGGAGAGCATGCCGGTCCGCGTGACCGCCGCTTAGGCGGCATCACGCGGTGCTGCGGGCGCGACGCGCGCTCAGTTCCTGGCCGGAGCCGTCGCCGCCGCCGAGCGCGCCTGCCGCGGGGCCCTGGGTGCGCCGGGTTCGGCGACCGGACCTGCCGGGGCGCGCGAGCGCAAGATGGCGGCGTCGATCTCGCCGATGACGCGGCGCTGGATCGCCTCGTTCTTGTCGATCGAGATGTGGCCGACGCCGGTGCCGCGGACGTCGACATTGTCGAGCTTGCCGCGGAGGCCAGCCGCGGCGCGCACCGGCTCACCGGGACCATCGCCGATATAGATGTTGATGTAGCGCTCGGCGCCGGTCGACAGCCTGGTCTTGAAGACGGAATCGAGGCCGATCGCGAGCTTCACGGGCACGCCGAGCTGGTTGAGCTTGGCGATCATGTCCGGCAGCGCGGTCGCGCCGGACGAATGGCCGACCAGGACAATGGTCTTGACGCGACCGGCCCTGTAGTTGGCCGCGGCCTCATCAGCGAGCGAGGACCAGGACACGAAGTTCGCGACGGTCACCTGGACGCCCTGCGCCTGGAGGCGGGAGCCGATCGTATCGAGCCCGAGCGAGAAGATGTTGAGCACGCCGCGGAGCAGGTAGACATGGGTGGTCGCGGCCGCGGACTGGCTCGGCGCCGCCCTGGCGGTGGTCGGGCTAATGGCAACAGCTGACAGCAGGAGCAGGCAGATCGCCCACACACGGAGGGCGGGCAACTGGCTGGCGCCGGCGGTGTGACGGCCGTTCGGTCTCATCTCGATGTTTTCCCTGGGGACGATAGGCTTTGCGATTGGCCGGAATCGTAGCCACGGCCTGCTCGCAGACGCAACAAAGAGGCGCGTGAGCGGCAATCTTAGCCACAAGCCGTGACCCTCGCGCAACACTTGTCCGGAACCTGCCACCGAAGGGCCTGTTTTGAGACCATTTTTCTCCAGCCAATTGCGGCCGGGCAAGTGCATTCCTATTTCAGGGCTCCGCTGACCTCCTCCCGGACGGTTCCAGCCTCCCCTCCCCAGTCCTTACCTTTCAGCCCTGCGGCCATCATGTCCTCCATCATTTCCGTCGCCAATTTGTCGAAGACCTATGGGTCCGGCTTCAAGGCGCTCAAGAACGTCAATCTCGACATCAAGCGCGGCGAGATTTTCGCGCTGCTCGGCCCCAACGGCGCCGGCAAGACCACGCTGATCTCGATCATCTGCGGCATCGCCAACCCGAGCGAAGGCACGGTCCTCGTCGGCGGCGAGAACATCCAGACCTCGTACCGCAAGGCCCGCTCGCTGATCGGCCTCGTGCCCCAGGAATTGCACACCGACGCCTTCGAGAGCGTGTGGGCGACGGTGAGCTTCTCCCGCGGCCTGTTCGGCAAGCCGAAGAACCCTGCGCACATCGAGAAGGTCCTCAAGGACCTCTCGCTCTGGGACAAGAAGGACAACAAGATCATCACGCTCTCCGGCGGCATGAAGCGCCGCGTGATGATCGCGAAGGCGCTGTCGCACGAGCCGCAGATCCTGTTCCTGGACGAGCCGACCGCCGGCGTCGACGTCGAGCTGCGCAAGGGCATGTGGGAGGTGGTGCGCACCCTGCAGCAATCCGGCGTCACCATCATCCTGACCACGCACTACATCGAGGAAGCCGAGGAGATGGCCGACCGCATCGGCGTCATCAACAAGGGCGAGATCGTGCTGGTCGAGGACAAGGCGACGTTGATGGAGAAGCTCGGCAAGAAGCGGTTGACGCTGCATCTGCAGGGCAAGGTCACGACGCTGCCGGACAGCCTCAGCCATTACGAGCTCGACGTCTGCGACGGCGGCGCGACGCTCGTCTACGACTACGACACCAAGGGCGAGCGCACCGGCATCACCAGCCTGCTCAGCGACCTCCGCAACGCCGGCATCCGCTTCAACGATCTCGACACGACGCAATCGTCGCTCGAGGACATCTTCGTCGACCTCGTGAGGACGTCATGAACCATCGCGCCATCCGCGCCATCTATCTGTTCGAAATGGCGCGCACCTGGCGTACGCTGCTGCAAAGCATCGTCTCGCCTGTCGTCTCGACCTCGCTTTATTTCGTGGTGTTCGGCGCCGCGATCGGCTCGCGCATCAGCCAGGTCGAAGGCGTCAGCTACGGCACCTTCATCGTGCCGGGGCTGATCATGCTCTCGGTGCTGACACAGAGCATCGCCAACGCTTCGTTCGGCATCTACTTCCCGAAATTCACCGGCACGATCTACGAAATCCTGTCGGCGCCAATTTCCTATGGCGAGATCGTGCTCGGCTATGTCGGCGCCGCCGCGACGAAGTCGATCATTCTCGGCCTGATCATTCTCGCCACCGCCGGCCTGTTCGTGCCGCTGCACATCCATCATCCGGTCTGGATGCTGACCTTCCTGGTGCTGACGGCGGTGACGTTCAGCCTGTTCGGCTTCATCATCGGCATCTGGGCCGACGGCTTCGAAAAGCTCCAGATGATCCCGATGCTGGTGGTGACGCCGCTGACCTTCCTCGGCGGCAGCTTCTATTCCATCGACATGCTGCCGGCAGGCTGGCGCACGGTCGCGCTGCTGAACCCGGTGGTCTATCTGATCTCGGGCTTCCGCTGGAGCTTCTACGAGATCGCGGATGTCAGCGTGTCCGTCAGCATCTGCATGACGACGGCGTTCCTGGTGATCTGCCTCGCCGTGATCTGGTGGATTTTCCGCACCGGCTACCGGCTGAAGAATTGACCGCAGATCCGTAGCCCGGATGGAGCGCAGCGAAATCCGGGACAAGCGTCACCTCACGCACCAGCGGCCCCGGATTGCGCTTCGCTCCATCCGGGCTACGGCGCTACCTCACCTGTAGCAGTGGAAGCGATGGTAGCCGTCATAGTAGCCGCGGCAGCGGTAATGGCGGTGATGCGGAATGCCGAACACGCCCTCCACCGCACCCACGGCCCCGCCAACACCGGCGCCGACCGCGCCGCCAACGACGCCACCGACAGGCCCGGCGATCCGGTTGCCTTCATAGGAGCCTTCCTGGGCGCCGCGCACGATACCCTGGGCGTGGCCGGCTTGCGGCAGCGACAACAGCGCGAGCAGGATGGCGGTGGCTGCGAACAGCAGGCGGACGGGCAAACCGGCCGGCAATTGCACGGCGGCGATACGGGCTTTGTTCATCTTCGGTCCCAAGGGAATTAAAGGGGAAAGGGCAGCGGAAGCCGCCCGTCGAGGGCAGCCACGATCAACGCCTGAAGCGGCCGAATGGTTGCGGCTTTGTGACGAATTGTCGGCGTTGTGACTGCTCGGCACGCTCGCGAAAATGTCAGCGCCGCCGCCAGCCACGCGGCACAAAGCAGCCTTGCTTACGCCCGGCATCGCGTTAACGATGGACGGGCAGCCCGCTGGAACGAAAGCCGGATTGCAGGCATATTGCACGCCGGGGGACGGAGAGCCGCGGCGCCTAGCGTGAACAGGCCGGAGGCCAGAACTCAAATGCGTTTCCAGATGCGTTCCTTTTTCATCGCTTTTTCCTCATTGATGTTTTTGAGCGCGGGCGCCGCCCAGGCCAAGGTCGAGATCACCGTCGACAAGGACAATCAGCAAATGACCGTCGCCGTCGACGGCGTCGCGCGCTATCGCTGGCCGGTGTCAACAGGCATCCCCTCGCGCGAAACGCCGGGCGGCGCCTTCCGCGCCTTCCGCATGGAAGAGGATCACTACTCCAAGGAATTCGACGACGCGCCGATGCCGCACGCGATCTTCTTCACCAAGGTCGGGCACGCGATTCACGGCACCGACTCGGTCGGCCGCCTCGGCTCGCCGGCGTCGCACGGCTGCGTGCGACTGTCGCGTCAGAATGCCTCGACGCTCTATGCGCTGGTGCAGCAGCAGGGCGTCCTCAACACCACGGTGACGCTGACCGGCTCGGCCCAGGTGGCTCTGGCCCGCAACCCGCGCGGCCGCAACCCCACTGCAGTGGCCCGCGCGCCGCAGCCGGCCGAAGAGCAGTACGCCACCTCAGGCGATCCCGTGAATCTCGCACCGCCGGCGCAGCCCGCCCGCCGCTACATGCCGCAGGACGACAATTACATCTACCCGGCTGACGGCAGCGACACCGGCACGCGCTATCCCGCGCCGCGCTCGGCCAGCCGCCCGCTCTATGACGCACAGGTCTATCAGCAGCAGCAGCCGCAGCAGTACTACAATCAAGGCTACGGCCAGCAGGGCTACTATCAGCCACAGCCCCGGCAATACTATCAGCCGCGCGGTTACTATCAGAACTGACGCTACCGGAACGCGGCGTTGCCGCGTTCGACGATCTTTCGCGCAGCATCGACGAAGGCGCGCGCGACCGGCTCGAGGATCTCGGGCCCGGTCGCGGCGAGATCATCCGACGGCGTATGAAACGTCCGATGGCGCCCGGCCATGCCGAGGAAATTGGCGTAGCCCGCCGCATGCACGTCGCGCAGCTCACCGACCGCCTGCTTCTCCGTCACCAGACGCTTGGCCTCGACATTCGCAAAAGCCTCGTCGGTCAGTGCGACGGCGGATTTGCTCAGCACGAGATAACGCTCTTGCTCGGGCCGATCGGTGCGGGCGCCTTCCGCGAAGGCATAGCAGGCGTTCGACGAACCGAAATGAATCCACGCCAGCGTGTCCTTCGGCGCCGGCGCTCCGTGCTTCAAAAACAGCTCCATGCCGCCATGGCCGATCTCGTGGCCGGCGGTGGCGATGAAAACAAGATGCGCCGGCCATTTCTCGGCGGCGACGGTGCGCGCCAGTGCGAGAAAGTTGGCGATGCCGGGGCCGCGCTCGCAGACGCACGAGTACCAGCCGGTCATCGGCGTGGAGACGACGATGACCGGCCCACGGCCGGCCCCGATCTCGGCGATGACGTTGCGGCCGACAACATCGCGCTCGTAATGGCCCTTGACGTCGAAGATGACAGGCGCGCCTGAGGCGAGCGCGCGCTCGAACGCCGCTCGCGACGCCGCGCCGACCACGATCACCGGCACCGGCCAGGGCGCATCCTCCTGCGTGACGTTATAGGCGAAGCGGTCGTCGGCGGGATTGCCGATCATCAGCAGGATGGCCGCCGGCTTCCTTGCCGCGGCTTCCGCGATCGCCGCACGATGGGTCGGCCCCAGATAGGCGCCGCGATCGAACGGCAGATCAAGCAGAAGGATCTTGCCGGTGACATCGCCATCGCGCGCGAGCGGCGCGGCGAGATGGAAGCTGGCCTTGTCCTCCGGCGGCCACCAGAAAGGCGTCGCCTCGACAGAGATGCCGGCGGCTTCGGCGCTGGCCCGCTCGACGACATATTGCCGCCCGAGCACGACGGGCTGGAAGCTGATTTCGAAACCCGCCTGCTTCATCTCGCCGGCGATCCAGTCGGCCGTCGCGCGATCGCCCGCAGAGCCGAAGCGGTGCAGACCGAAGGATGCATAGCGTGCCACATCTTCATAGAGGCTCGCACCCGAAAGCACATCCTTGGCCATCGCTTGTCCGACCATGAAAACCGCCATCGTTGCGATGAAGACAAGCCGCATATGAATGGCTCCCTGAACCGTTGCTTTTTTTGAGAGCTAGTTTCCGCCTTCCCCGGCCGCCGTCAAGCACCTGTCGACCACGAAGCTGGACGAACCGGGCGAAGATTTCATAAGCTCCTCCTTTCACTTGGGCTGCGAACTCGATGCCGTCACGTGCCGCGACAATCCTGACCGTGTTCTCGGTTCTCACTGCGGGACAAGCCATGGCCTTTGATCTCGAAGCGCATCGCGGCGGGCGCGCGCTGTTGCCGGAAAACACCCTGCCGGCCTTCGCCAACGCGCTGTCGATGGGCGTGGACACGCTGGAGCTCGACGCCGGCGTGACCGCGGATGGCGAGGTCGTCGTGTCGCATGAACGCGGGCTCAATCCCGACCTCGCGCGCGATGCAGGCGGCGCCTACGTCGCCGCGCCGGGCACACCGTTCGTGAAGCTGCGGCTCGAAGAGGTCAGGACCTATGACGTCGGCCAGATCCGCCCCGACAGTTCCTACGCGAAGCAATTCCCCGACCAGCGCGCCGTGCCGGGGACACGCATTCCCACCCTGGGCGAACTGTTCGCGCTGGTGCGCAAGGCCGGCAACACGCGCGTACGTTTCAATATCGAGACCAAGATCGATCCAAACCATCCGGACGAGTCGCTCGATCCGCGAGGCTTTGTCGCAAAGCTGCTCCAGCTGATCGAGGCCGAAGGATTTTCCGATCGCGTCATGATCCAGTCGTTCGACTGGCGGACCCTGCTGCTCGTCCAGCAACAGGCGCCCACGATTCCGACGGTCTACCTGACGCTCCAGCGCGGCTCGGGCCAGACGGTGGCGTTGGACAAGGCGACGAACTGGACGGCGGGTTTCAGCCCGGCCGATCACGGCGGCTCGCTGCCGCGGACGATCAAGGCTGCGGGCGGCGCGGTCTGGTCGCCCTATTTCGGCGATGTGACCGAAGCGGTCGTCTCGGAGGCACACACGCTCGGACTGCGCATCGTGGTCTGGACCGTCAACAAGCGTGAGGACATGGCGCGCATGATCGAGCTCGGCGTCGACGGCATCATCTCGGACAGGCCAGACCTGCTGCGGCAAGTCGCGGGTGAGAAGGGAATTGCATTGCCGGCGGGAACGCCGGTGGCGCCGTGAAGTCTATCCGCCGTCATGGCCGGGCTTGTCCCGGCCATCCACGTGTTGCGGCATCGTCGGAAGAACGTGGATGCCCGGGACAAGCCCGGGCATGACGACCTCTCGTAAATCTGCGTGCCGTACCTTTGGCGTCCCTACTCCCCATCCCGCAGACGCCGGTACAGCGCGCCCAGAATATTGGAATAGTCGTCGGTCCAGACCCGCACCCGGTCGTCGGCTTCGGTCTGCTCCCATGACTTGGAGGAGGCGAGCCGGCCGACGTCGGCCTCCTCGCGCGCGGAGATGACGACGTCGGTCGAGAAGATGTAGTCCCCGTCGCGTCCGGAATCCTCGTTGAAGACCCAGCTCTTCAGATCGTTGGCATCGGCGATGCCGACCACGACGGTCTCGAGATCGAGGTGCCGGTTGGAGACGTGCATCACCACGGCGCCGTGCGGCGTCAGCTTGTCCTTGTAGATACCCATCGCCTCTTCGGTGGCGAGATGAATCGGGATCGCATCCGACGAATAGGCGTCGACAATGATCAGGTCATAAACGCCGTCGGGCTCTTTCGCGAAGGTGAGGCGAGCATCGCCGATCACCGGCTTCAGGCCCGGCATGCAGCTCGATATGTAGCGAAAGTTCTTCGGATCGCTCGCCGCGTCGACCATGGACTGGTCGATCTCGAAGAAGGTCCAGCTTTCGCCGGGCTCGGCGGCGCAGGCGAGCGTGCCCGATCCGACGCCGATTGCGGCGACCTTCAGCGGCGCGCCCTTGCGCTCGCGGATCGCGGTGATCGCCTGACCAATGCCGCCGTCCTTGTGGTAGTAGGTGATCGGCTCGGGCCGGCCGACGACCGGCGTACCGTCATTGTTGCGGAAGCGCTCGGCGCCGTGGATCGTGGTGCCGTGCATCAGCACGTGGAAGTAGCCCCCGGGCGTCACCACGATCTTGTGCACGCCGAAGAAGCTGCGCACCGTCGTGACGCGGCCTTCGTCCGCCGGATAGACGCGGATCAACGCCAGCGCGAGCGCGGCGGTGGCGAAGATCTTCCAGCGGCTGGCGTTGAGCGCGAGCGCCAGAAGTGCTGCGAGCACGCCGACGGCCCCCGCGACCCAGACGCGATGATCCTCGAACCAGGTCGAGAGATCGCCGGTCATGTAAGACGGCGCGACCAGCGCCACCGCGAGCACGGCGAGTGCCGGCCAGTACCATCTGACGATGCCCGCCAGCCGCTCGTTCGCCGGCGGCCGGCACAGCGCGGCGAGCGCGACCAGGATCGGGTATTCGGCGATCCAGGAGAAGGTGAATGGAGCAACGAGGCCGGCGAAGAGGCCGCCGACCATGCCGCCGAACGATAGCGCGACATAGAAACCCGTGAGATGTTTGGCGGCCGGGCGTGTCCGCGCCAGCTCGCCATGGCAGGCCATGGCGATGACGAAGAAGCACAATTGGTGGCCGCCGAGGGTCAGCAGCAGATTTTGTTCGCCGCCGAACGCCAGCAGGACGATGACGCCCGCGATCGCGACCGGCTGGAGCATCAGCATCCATTTGTGCGGCAGCAGCGGCCGCGACTGGAACACCACCACCCAGGTGAGCAGATACAGCGACAGCGGCAGCACCCAGAGCAACGGCGCCGCCGCGACGTCGGTCGAGATGTGCGCCGTGACGGCGATCAGCAGGCCGGACGGCACCGCGGCGAGGAAGATCCAGCGCAGCCGCGTCACCAGGCCCGGCGCGGGCGCATTGACGTCCTCGGTTCTTGCGTCGACCACGGCCAGCTTCGGCGAACGCAGCAGCAGCACGCCGCAGGCGGCGATCAGGAGGATCAGGAGGCCATAGCCAAGGGTCCAGAACCGGTTCTGCGTGTGCAGCGTGAAAATCGGCTCCAGCAGGAACGGATAGGACAACAGCGCGAGGAAGCTGCCGATGTTGGAGGATGCATAGAGGAAATAGGGATCGTGTCCGGCAGGATGGCCGGTGCGGACGAACCAGGCCTGCAGCAGCGGATTGTTGGCGGCGAGCGCGAAGAACGGCAGGCCGATCGAGACCACGAACAGGCCGAGCAGCCAGAACGCATAGCCCGACGCCGGTGGCTCGCCATAGGCGGTGGCGATGCCGAGCGGCAGCGTGGCGAAGGCCAGCGCCAGCAACACGAGATGCACCACCACGGGAACGATCCGGCTCCTGATCTGCATCAAGAGATGCGCATAGGCATAGCCCGCCAGCAGCAGCGACTGGAAGAACACCATCGCCACCGACCACACTGCCGGCGAGCCGCCGAGCCGCGGCAGCACCATCTTGGCGAACAGCGGCTGCACCGAGAACAGCAAGAGCGCACTGACGAAGATCGCGGCAGTATAGACCGTCAGCAGCAGCCGGTTGCGCGACGAGGAGGGCTGCTCCATGGCGGCGGGTTGCACGATCGAATCCATGGAAGCTCCGGCTTAAACCCCGGCGGGCGCCGGACGCGCGCAATGGAGCACAAGGCGCATGAACGGGCAATAAAGGGTCTCGTGATGTTGCAGCGACGATTGCTTGATATACAGATGTCATTCCGGGTCTGGTCTTTCGGACCATCCCGGAAAGACCGCGGAACATTTTGAATCCTTCATGAGCGAAACCGACGTCATCATCATCGGCGCTGGCCATAACGGCCTCACCTGCGCGGCCTATCTCGCGATGGCGGGCCTGCGCGTGCGCGTCGTCGAGCGCCGCAAGGTGGTCGGCGGGGCCGCGGTCACGGAGGAGTTTCACCCCGGATTCCGCAACTCGGTCGCGGCCTACACGGTGAGCCTGCTCAATCCGCAGGTGATCCGCGACTTGGGGCTCACTGAACAGGGCCTGCGGATCGTCGAGCGGCGCGCCCAGAATTTCCTGCCCGCGCCCGACGGCAGCTATCTGCTCACCGGCGAGGGGCGGACGAAGGAATCCGTCGCGCGGCTGAGCACGCACGACGCAAGCGCGCTGGACGGGTTCTCGCGCGAGCTGGAAGACATCGCCGACGTGCTGCGGCAATTCGTGCTGCGTGCGCCGCCGAACCTGCTTGACGATTTTGGCACGAACGCGATCCGCGAAGCGGTGAACGCGTTGCAGAGCGCCAACATCCTGCGTGGGTTGACGCTGGAGCAAAGCCGCAGCCTGCTCGATCTCTTCACCCGCTCGGCCGGCGAGATGCTGGACGAGCGCTTCGAGCACGATCTGGTCAAGGCGCTGTTCGGCTTCGATGCCATCGTCGGCAATTATGCCAGTCCGTACGCGGCGGGCTCGGCCTATGTGATGCTGCACCACGCCTTCGGCGAGGTGAATGGCAAGAAGGGCGTCTGGGGCCACGCCATCGGCGGCATGGGGGCGATCACGCAGGCGATGGCGCGCGTCGCGCAGGGCCGCGGCGTCACGATCGACACGGATGCGGGTGTGCGCGAGATCATCGTCGAGCGCGACCGCGCCGTCGGCGTGGTGCTGGAGAACGGCACGTCCATCCGCGCAAAATATGTCGCGGCCAACGTCAATCCAAAGCTGCTCTATACGCGGCTGATCGCGGCCGACGCCCTGCCCCCGGACTTCCTCGCGCGCATCCGGCACTGGAAGAACGGCTCCGGCACCTTCCGCATGAATGTGGCGCTGGACCGCCTGCCCTCCTTCACCGCGCTCCCGGGCGACGGCGATCACCTCACCTCCGGCATCATCCTGGCGCCAAGCCTCGGCTACATGGACCGCGCCTATCTCGACGCGCGCGCGCTAGGCTGGAGCCGGGAGCCTGTCGTCGAAATGCTGATCCCCTCCACGCTCGACGACACGCTCGCACCGGCGGGCAAACACGTCGCGAGCCTGTTCTGCCAACACGTCGCGCCCGAACTGCCCGACGGAAAGTCCTGGGACGACCATCGCGAGGAGGTCGCCGATCTCATGATCGCGACGGTGGACAAATACGCACCTGGCTTTGCGGCAAGCGTGCTTGGCCGCCAGATCCTCTCCCCGCTCGACCTCGAACGGCAATTCGGCCTGTTGGGAGGCGACATCTTCCACGGCGCGCTGACGCTGAACCAGCTGTTCTCGGCGCGGCCGATGCTGGGCCATGCCGACTATCGCGGGCCCCTGAAGGGCCTCTATCATTGCGGTTCCGGCGCCCACCCCGGCGGCGGCGTCACCGGTGCGCCCGGCCACAACGCCGCGCAGGCGATCTTGAGGGATCACCGCTCGCTGTTCGGAAGCCGTGGATAGGTCTGTGGAAAGAGCTGTGGACAGGCTGTTGGCAAGGCTGTTGGCAAGGCTGTGAGAAAGCAGTGGGTCGCCTGCGCGCGGCAGGCCCGGCGCGCCCAGTACAAGGCGGTGGAAAAGCTGGGGATGAGTGGCGGGATAAACCCGTGGACAACTTTGGGGAAACGAGTGGAGGGCCTGTGGGGCATTCCGGGCCGCCCCCCAAAATGACCTCGCCCGCCGGGGGCAATTCCCCGTGCGGGCGATCGTCAGGTAACAGCCTCTAAAGAAAAACAGCCCCCGCCAGGAAATGGGAGGCGGAAATTACTTCAAGGAACTGCTAATCGAACCGAACTTGTCGTTCAAGCTGGTGCCCAGGCTGTTCACCACGGTGATGATCGCCAGCGCGATGCCCGCTGCGATCAGGCCGTATTCGATCGCGGTTGCACCGGATTCGTCCGACCAGAACTTCAAAACCATGCTCTTCAAGACTCGCCTCCGTTTCAATTCCAAGGTGCGTTGGCTGGATCCAACACCCGGAAATCTACGGGATACAACCTGCAGTCAGGTTAAATCGAAACCTGCAAGTTATGCGGAAAATTGGGAACAAAAGTTCCAAAAATTGAACTGACGGAACCCTAGAATGCAGCTTTCTCCCACTCATCGCGCCTGCTTTTCGATCGGCACCGAGGCCGCGGCCAAGCGCGTCGTCGACGTGCTCACGGAGGTCTTTTTCGACGGCGACGCGGCGGTCGCCGCCTTCGAGCGGCCGGACGGACAGTGGGACGTCACGCTCCATTTCGCCGATGCGCCCGATCAGGCATGGCTGCGGGAACTCATTGTAACTTCGGCAGGAAACGAGATCGCCGAAACGCTCATCTTCGACATTGTCGAGGCCAAGGATTGGGTCAAGGCGAGCCTCGAAGATCTCGTCCCGGTGCCGGCCGGGCGCTTCGTCGTGCACGGCAGCCACGACCGCGACCGCGTCGCGCCGAACAAGCTTGCCATCGAGATCGAGGCAGCGCTCGCCTTCGGCACCGGCCACCACGGCACCACACGCGGCTGTTTACTGTTGCTTGACCACGTCCTGAAGAGTTCCCGGCCGAGGAGCCTGCTCGACCTCGGCACCGGCACCGGCGTGCTGGGCATCGCCGCAGCGAAGGCGCTGCATCGCGCGGTGCTCGCCTCCGACATCGACCCGCCGTCGGTGCGGGTGGCGGCAGAGAACGCGACACTGAACCACGTCGGCAACCAGGTGCGGGTGATCCGCGCCACCGGATTTGCCGCACCGGACTTTGCCAGATGCGGCCCGTTCGACCTGGTCCTGGCCAACATCCTTGCCAACCCGTTAAGGCAATTGGCCGGCCCGATGGCGCGGCACCTCGCGCCCGGCGCGCGCGTCATCCTCTCCGGCCTCTTGACCCACCAGGCCCCCGCCGTGATCGCCGCCTACCGCGCACGCGGCCTCGTGCCGGTGCGGCACCTGCGGATCGAGGGGTGGAGCAGTTTGTTGCTGCGGAAGATGGGGTAAGGCAGCGTAGGCGCCGTAGGGTGGCAAAGCGGCTTGCCCGCCATAGCTCGAAGAGCGACGGCGGAAGCGTGCCCCCTACGACACCGCCCTACTCCGCCGGCTTCTCATCCCGACGTGTCGCGCGCTTACCCTGCAAGGCACGCCTGGCGCGGCGCTCGGCGAAACGGTCGATCATCTGGCTGATGAGGCCGCGCGGCTTCTTCGGTGTCGTTGCGGCCGGGGCGCGGTGGGCCGGCGGCGAAATCTTCTCAAACATGAACGCTGGCATCGTGTGTCCCCTCGCCGTTGAGATGAACCACCCGCTCGAATTTCCCTGTTATCCGGACGAAGCGCAACTGCTGCATCCTCTACTCCACTCAATTCGAATGGACCATTTTCAAGCACGGTCCGTGCCAGATGCGACCCCAAATGCGTCTACATTGCGGACTGATCCTCATGATCCTAAACTGAGCCATGTTCGAAGCACACTTCCAGACATTCGAGGAGCCCGAGGCCGGCGTCGCATTGACGGCGCGCCTGGCCGCGCTCCGTGAAGAACTCGCCCGCCGCAAGCTGACCGGCTTCGTCGTTCCGCGCGCCGATCAGCAGCAGAACGAATATGTGCCCCCCTCGGAAGAGCGGCTAGCCTGGCTGACCGGCTTTACCGGTTCCGCAGGATTGGCGGTGGTGCTGACGCATGAGGCTGCAATCTTCGTCGACGGCCGCTACACGATCCAGGCGGCCAAGCAGGTCGACGCAAAGGCCTGGGCGGTGGAATCGCTGATCGATCCGCCGCCGGAGAGCTGGGTATCGACGCACCTGAAGGCCGGCGACCGCCTCGGATTTGATCCGTGGCTGCACACTTCTTCGGCAGCCGAGCGCCTCGCCGCCTCCTGCGCCAAGGCCGGCGCCGAGCTGGTCGCCGTCGACAGCAACCCGGTCGACGCGATCTGGCAGGACCGGCCGCAGCCGCCGCTGGCCCCGGTCGCCGTGCACAGCCTGCAAAATGCCGGGGTCGCCGAGGCCGAGAAGATCACGCAAATCAAAAGCGAGATCGCCAAGCTCGGCGTCGACGCGCTGGTGCTCTCCGACAGCCACGCCGTGGCCTGGACCTTCAACATCCGCGGCGCTGACGTCGCCCATACGCCGTTGCCGCTGTCCTACGCGCTGGTGCCGAAGGACGGCCGGCCGACCGTGTTCATCGACCACCGAAAACTCTCCAATTTGACCCGCGACCATCTCGAACAGTCCGCCGACGTGCGCGAGCCCGATGCGATGGCGCCGACGCTGATGGCGCTGGCCAAGAGCGGCGCCGCGATCGCGCTCGACAATGCCACCGCGGCCGACGCGCTCAGCCGGCTGATCGCAAGCGCCGGCGGCAAGCCGGTGCGCGGCAGCGATCCGATTGCACTGCTCAAGGCCGTCAAGAACGCGACCGAGATCAAGGGCACACGGACGGCGCACCGCCGCGATGCCGTGGCGCTGGCGCGCTTCCTCGCCTTCGTCGATCGCGAGGCATCAAGCGGCAAGCTGACCGAGATCGACGCGGTCGAGGCGCTCGAGACGTTCCGCCGCGACACCGGCGCGCTGAAGGACGTCTCGTTCCCGACCATATCGGGCACCGGCCCGAACGGCGCCATCGTGCACTACCGCGTCACCCGCAAGAGCAACCGGCGCATCGCACCGGGCGACCTGCTGCTGATCGATTCCGGTGCGCAATATGAAGACGGCACCACCGACGTCACCCGCACGATGGCCGTGGGCGAGCCGACCGGCGAGATGCGCGACCGCTTCACCCGGGTGCTGCGCGGCCACATCGCGATCGCGCGCGCGGTGTTTCCCGACGGCACCACCGGCGCGCAGCTCGACACGCTGGCGCGGCAATATCTCTGGGCCGCCGGCGTCGATTTCGAGCACGGCACCGGCCACGGCGTCGGCAGCTATCTCAGTGTGCACGAAGGTCCGGCGCGGATCTCGAAGCTCGGCACGACGCCGCTGAAGCGCGGCATGATCCTCTCCAACGAGCCCGGCTATTACAAGACCGACGGCTTCGGCATCCGCATCGAGAACCTCGAGCTGGTGGTCGCCACCGACATCGAGGGCGCGGAAAAACCGATGAATGCGTTCGAGACGCTGACCCTCGCACCGATCGACCGCCGGCTGATTGATGTCGCGATGCTGAACAAGGACGAGCTCGACTGGCTCAACGCCTACCACGCGCGCGTGAGGGCCGAGGTGCGCCCGGCGCTGGACGAAGCGACGAAGGCCTGGCTCGATCAGGCGACGGCCGAGCTGAAGGCGTAAGCTCGCGCCGGAGATGCATGGCGCTACGCGATTTGCGCAACGCTCTCACCTCACACTCGCTGTCATGCCCCGCGAAGGCGGGGCATCCAGTACGCCGCAGCCTCTCGATTCAATCACTACGGCCTCTGGAATACTGGATTCCCCGCCTTCGCGGGGAATGACACCGAAGATGTGGCACGACCGCACAACATCTCAGCACACGCACCCCGTAGGATAACGGTCTCCACACGCTGTTATCACAACCGTCCCGAAATCCGAATAGCCGCATTCCGAAACGCCGATATCCGTCTTGCGCGAGCACGCTACAGTCGATTCGACTTCGAAAGACGGACGACTATGCACGGCATGATCAGCAGGCCGCCAGACGCGGCGACGAAAAACATCGCGACCTCGCGCGTGGTGTTGCTGCTGCTAGTCGTCATGACCGGGATCGCGCCGATCTCGCTCTACATCCTGGTTCCGGCGCTGCCCGTGCTGGCGACGACGTTCGGCCGCGACATCTCAATCGCGCAGATGACGGTGTCGCTGTACATGGTCGGCATCGCACTGTCGCAGCTCATCATGGGACCGCTGTCGGACAGGTTCGGCCGGCGTCCGGTGCTGCTTGGCGGCCTCGCGCTGATGGTCGCGGCGAGCATCGCCTGCATCTTAGCCGAAACCCTGCCGCAACTGATCGCAGCGCGCTTCTTCCAGGCGCTCGGCGGCGCCTCCGGCATGGTGGTGAGCCGCGCCATCATCCGCGATATCTACGAGCGCGACCGCGTCGCCTCCATGATCAGCCTCGTGATCGCAGCGCTGATGATCGGCCAGATGGTCTCACCGCTCACCGGCGGCCTGATCGAGACCGCATTCGGCTGGCGGGCGATCTTCTACGCCGTCACGATCGGCGCGATCGCGGTCGCAATCGGCATCGCGATCGCGCTGCCCGAGACCCGCCGCGATCGCGCGGTCGGCAGCGGCGGCTTTCGCAGCGACGTCGGCACCCTGATCAAGAGCCGCGCCTTCATCGGCTATGTGATGTGCCAGGTGCTGGCGTCCCAGATTATCTTCACCTTCGCCGGCGGCGGCCCCTACATCGTGGTGACGCAGATGGGCCGGACCAGCGCCGAATACGGCGCCTGGTTCGCGACAACAGGCTTTGCGTATCTCGTCGGCAATCTGCTCTGCGTGCGCTTCGCGCCGCGACACTCGCTGGAAAAGCTGATCTGGTTCGGGCTCGGCCTGCAACTCTGCGGCAGCCTGTTGAACCTGCTCTGGAGTTTTGCGGGCTGGAACGAAGCACCCGCATGGCTGTTCGGCACGCAGATGATCGTGATGGTCGGCAATGCCTTCGTGATGGCGAACTCCGCCGCCGGCGCCATCAGCATCCGCCCTGAAGCCGCCGGCACCGCGTCGGGCGCGATGGGCTTCCTCCAGCAGGGCATCGGCGCGCTGATGTCGCAATTCGGCGCCTATCTCGGCGGCCATTCCGTAACGACGCTGCCGCTGACCTCGGCAGTGCTGGCGATCTCGCTGCTCTGCGCCTGCATGATGATCTTCATCGTTCCTCGCCGCGAGGTGGTGGTGAGCGAGGAGTTGATCGAGCAGGCGGAAGAGGAAGAGAGCGGGATGATGTGAGGGGGCGATTGGCCTCGCACCAACCTCGGTGTCATTCCCCGCGACCCGGCTACGCCAAGGCTTCGCCGGGGCTGAGGTCCAGGGCCGCCGAAGCTTTAGCGCAGGCGGCAAGCGGGGAATCCAGTACGCCGCGGCCCATCGGTTCTATCACAGCCGTCTCGGAGTACTGGATCGCCCGGTCAAGCCGGGCGACGACAGCGGAGTGAGTGGCGCGAGCGCGCTCCGCTCACTCCCCGATCAGCGTCAGCCACTCGTCCTCGGTTAACACCTTGACGCCGTGCTTGTTGGCTTCCGCGAGCTTGGAGCCCGCGCCCGGGCCGGCGACGACGAGGTCGGTCTTCTTCGACACAGAACCCGACACCTTCGCCCCGAGACGCTCCGCGGTGGCTTTGGCCTCGTCGCGCGTCATCTTCTCCAACGATCCCGTGAACACCACCGTCTTGCCGGCGACGGCGGAATTGCTCTTCGGCTTCTCGGCGTCGATGATCTCGACTTCCTTGGTGAGGCGCTCGACGATGCCGCGATTGTGGCTCTCGCCGAAATAGTCGGCGATGCTCTTGATCACGGTGTCGCCGATCTGGTCCAGCGCGTCCATCTCGGCCATCGCCTCCTCGTCACCCTTGGCGACCTTGAGACAGGCATCGTGGAAGGCGTCCCACGAGCCATAGCCGCGTGCGAGCGCCAGCGCCGTGGTCTCGCCGACATGACGCATCCCGAGCGCAAAGACGAAGCGCTCCAGCGCGATTCTGCGCCGGCTCTCGATGGCGCCGAACAGGTTGCGCACCGAGGTCGCGCCGTAGCCCTCGATCTCCTCGAGCTTCAGCTTCGCATTGCGCTTCTCCAGCGTGAAGATGTCGGCGGGCTCCTTCACCCATCCCTCGTCGAAGAAATACTGGAGCTGCTTCTCGCCAAGACCGTCGATGTCGAAGGCGCGCCGCGACACGAACAGCTTGAGGTGCTCGATCTTCTGATAGGGACAGGCGAACTCGCCGGTGCAACGGGCGCGCGAGCCCTCTTCGCCGGCCGCCGTTTCCTCGCGCGCGACGTCGGTATGCAGCGGGCACGGGCACTTCGTCGGGAAATGGAATTCCTTGGCGGTCTTCGGCCGCTTGTCGAGGACGACGTCGACCACCTGCGGGATGACGTCGCCGGCACGCTGGATCACGACGGTGTCGCCGATCCTGATGTCGCGCCCCTCGCGCAGCACCTCACCCTTGTTGCCGATGCCCTTGATGTAGTCCTCGTTGTGCAGGGTGACATTCTGCACGATCACGCCGCCGACGCCGACCGGTTCGAGCTTGCCGACCGGCGTGAACGAGCCGGTGCGGCCGACCTGGATCTCGATGTCGCGCAGCACCGTCACGGCGCGCTCGGCCGGGAATTTGTGCGCAATGCCCCAACGCGGCGTGCGTGAGACGAAGCCGAGCCGTTCCTGCCAGTCGATGCGGTCGACCTTGTAGACGACGCCGTCGATGTCGTAATCGAGTTTTGCGCGCTGCTCCTCGATCGACTGATGGAACGCGAGCAGCTCCTCGACGGAATGACAGAGCCTGGTCAACGGATTGGTCTTGAAGCCGCAGCGCTCGAACCAGCCGATCATGCCGCTCTGCGTACCCTCCGGCATCGCGCTCATCTCGCCCCAGGCATAGGCGAAGAAGCCCAGGGGACGCGAGGCGGTGATGGTCGGGTCCTTCTGCCGGAGCGAGCCTGCGGCCGAATTGCGCGGATTGGCGAAGATGGTGCTGCCTTCCGCCTTCTGCCGCTCGTTGAGCGCGAGGAACGCCTTCTTGGTCATGTAGACCTCGCCGCGCACCTCGCAGATGTCAGGGACGTTGCGGCCTTTCAGCTTCTGCGGCACATCTTCGAGCGTGCGGATGTTGGCGGTGACGTCCTCGCCTTCAGCGCCATCACCGCGGGTCGCCGCGGTGACGAGCTCGCCGCCCTCGTAGCGCAGCGACATCGAGAGGCCGTCGATCTTCGGCTCCGCCGAGAAATCGACCTTGTCGTCGTCGAGCTTCAGGAAGCGCACGATGCGGCCGACGAAGTCGCGGACGTCCTCTTCGGCAAACGCGTTGTCGAGCGACAGCATCGGAACGGAATGCCGGACTTTCCTGAAGCGCCCCGACGGCGCCGCGCCGACTTTCTGGGACGGCGACTCCGCGCTGACGAAATCCGGAAAGCGCTTTTCGATCGCGTTGAAGCGCTGGCGCAACGCGTCGTATTCGGCGTCGGTCACGGTGGGCGCGTCCTCTTGATAGTAGCGCCTGTCGTGCTCTTCGAGTTCGAGTGCGAGCCGCATGTGCTCGACCTTGGCCTGCGCCTTGGTGAGGTCGGCGACGTCACGAAGCGGCCTTGCTTTGGATTTTGCTGCTCTTGCCATGGTGCTTGGATACGACGGAGCGGGCGGGAGGGTAAAGGCGGTTGGTCTCGTGCCCCGGACGCTGCGCAGCGCGGAGCCGTGCGCTGCAGAGCCGGGGCCTGTGTGGCAGCATTCCGTGTCCCGGCTCGCGCTACGCGCATCCGGGACACAAAGTCTAACTCGCCGCCTTGAGCAGCCGATCGGCGGCCGCCCTCGCCTCGGCCGTGATCTCGGCGCCGGCGAGCATGCGGGCGATCTCCTCGCGGCGGTGGTCAGCGGCCAGCGCATTGACGCGGGTGGCGACGCGCTTGCCCTTGTCCAGCGCATCCTTGGAGATCAGCAGATGCTGGCCGGCACGGGCGGCGACCTGCGGAGCGTGGGTCACGGCCATCACCTGCACCTTGCCGGCAAGCCGCGCGAGCCGCCCACCGATGGCGTCCGCGACCGCACCGCCGACCCCGGTGTCGATTTCGTCGAACACCAGCGTCGGCGCCGAGCCGCGGTCGGACAGCACGACCTTGAGCGCCAGCAGGAAGCGCGAGAGCTCGCCGCCGGAAGCGACCTTCATCATCGGACCCGGCTTGGTGCCGGGATTGGTCTGCACCCAGAACTCGACGCGGTCGAAACCCTGCGGGCCCGGCGCGGCCTCATCGGTCTCGACCTGCGTCATGAACTTGGCGCGTTCGAGCTTGAGCGGCGCGAGCTCGGCGTTGACCGCCTTGTTGAGCTTGTCCGCCGACTTCTGCCGCGCCATCGACAGTTTCTTGGCGGCAGCGGCATAGCGCGCGTCAGCCTCGATCGCCGCCTGCTCCAGCTTCTTCAACCGCGAAGCACCGGCATCGATCAGGACGACGTCGGCAGCGTATTTGGCGGCAAGCGCGGCGAGGCCATCGACCGGCGTCGAATATTTACGCGAGGCGGCGCGCAGCGCGAACAGCCGCTCCTCGATGCGCTCGAGCTCGCCCGGATCGAAATCGGTCGCGGCGAGCGCGGCCAGGAGATGCTGGTCGGCTTCCTCCAGCGCGTTGATCGCGACGTCGATCGCCTTCACGGCGGGCTCGACCAGCGCCGGCGAGTTGACACCGCGCCGCTCCAGCCGGCGCACCGCGGCCGACAGCGAGGCGACCGGCGAATGATTGCCGCCGACGGCTTCCTGCGCTTCGCGCAAATCGGAGGCGATCTTCTCGCCCTGCATCATGGTGGTGCGGCGACCGGCGAGCGAGGTCTCCTCGCCTTCCTTGGGCGCGAGCTGCTTCAGCTCGTCGGAGGCGTGGCGCAGATAATCGGCCTCGCGCGCGGCGCGCTCCATGCCGGCGCGATGCTCCTCCAACGCGGTGTTCGCGGTGCGGCGCGCGTCCCAGAGCGCCTCCACGGCCGCGACGTCCTTTTCGAGCCCGGCAAAGGCGTCGAGCAGGCGGCGGTGGGTGGCGGCATCGACCAGCGCGCGCTCGTCATGCTGGCCGTGGATCTCGACCAGGGCGCCACCGACCGCCTTCAGCGTCTGCACGCTGATCGACTGGTCGTTGATGAAGGCGCGGGTGCGGCCGTCGGCGAGTTGCACCCGGCGGAGAATCATCTCGCCGGTATCATCCAGGCCGTTCTCGGCCAGAATCTTCGTCGCGGGGTGATTTTTGGGGATATCGAAGACGGCGGTGACCTGCCCCTGCTCCGCGCCATGGCGCACGAGCCCGGCGTCGCCGCGGCCGCCGAGCGCCAGTGCAAAGGCATCGAGCAGGATGGATTTGCCCGCACCGGTCTCACCGGTCAAAACCGCAAGTCCGGTGGCGAATTCGATATCGAGCCGCTCGATCAGGACGATGTCACGGATCGACAGACGCGCCAGCATGGAATCAAATTTCCTAGCCGAGACTAAAGGCCTATCTTCTTGAAGGCCCTGCTCATCCAGGAACCCTGATTCTCGCTCGGCTCGAGACCCCCGGATTTTACAAGATTATAGGCGTCCTTGTACCAGCGGCTGTCAGGAAAATTGTGGCCAAGCACCGCGGCTGCGGTCTGCGCCTCGGCGACGATGCCGATCGTCATATAGGCCTCGGTGAGCCGGAACAGAGCCTCCTCGACATGGCGGGTGGTCTGGTACTGCGTGACGACGGCCTTGTAGCGGTTGATCGCCGCCGTGTAGTCGCGCTTCTGCATGTAATAGCGGCCGACGTTCATTTCCTTGCCGGCGAGCTGGTCGCGCGCACCCTCGATCTTGGCCTTGGCCGAGGTCGCATATTCCGAGTTCGGATATTTGCGGTTCACCTCTTCCAGCGCGGCGATCGCCTTCTCGGTGCGGGCCTGGTCGCGGCTGATGTCCGGGATCTGATCGTAATGGGAGGCGGCGATCAGGTATTGCGCATAGGCCGCGTCCGGGCTGCCGGGATGCAGCGTGACGTAGCGGGTCGCGGCGCCGATGCAGCCGTCATAGTCGCCGCCCTGGTAGGAGGCATAGGCCGACATCAACAGCGATTTGCGGGCCCAGTCGGAATAAGGATGCTGGCGGTCGACCTCTTCGAACTTCTTGTTCGCCCCCTTCATGTCCTTCTTCTCGTTCATGAGGTACAGGCCCTCATTATAGATCTTGTCGGCGGGCTCCTCGGTGAAGGTGTCGTCCTTGGCGGTGAACTTGTCCCAGAGCGCGCCGGTGCCGCAGCCGGCCAGCGGCAGCGCGAGCACCACGAAGGTGGCGGCTTGAAGCAGCCCGCGGACTCCAGGCGAGACCGAGAGATATCCGCGCGTCATACGCTGTGCCGACATGAATTTAAGCCCTGACGCCCTGTGATGCGGTGTCCGCCAGCCCATGAACCCCGTCATGGGCGCGAAATGTAGCCGTGGTGCCTGCCATGCGACCACGCCGTGTAACCGAAAAACGATCTCGAACCAACCGGATAGGCAGGCATTTCGCCCGGATTAAGGCGAACGCGCCGCAATCCTAGCCGATCATCGTTACCAGGAGTTTCCCGGGAGCCGCCGCCAAACGCCGGCGGCAACAGAACGCCAGTGGCGACAGGTCTCTTCAGGACACGTCCGGCCCGTAGGCCGCGGCGATGCGACCGCCGACGATGCCGCGACCGACTTCGCCCACGGGACGCGTGGTGCGGCGGACCGCCTCGCCCTCGACCACCCGCCAGGCGGTACGGTCGGCGAGCAGCGCGGTCAGGACAGCGTGGTTGAGCTTGTGACCGCCACGCACCGAGCGATAGGCGCCAAGCAGCGGCAGGCCGGCCAGCGCGAGATCGCCGATCACGTCCAGCACCTTGTGGCGGGCGCATTCGTCGGCGTAGCGCAGGCCCTCGGTGTTGAGCAGCCGCTCGTCGTCGAACACGACGGTGTTGTCGAAGGAGGCGCCGAGTGCGTAACCCGCGCTCCAGAGCCGGGCGACGTCGCACATCAGGCCGAAAGTCCGGGCGCGGCCGACTTCGCGGCGGAAGCGCTCCGGGCTCAGATCGAAGCCGTAGCTCTGCTGGCCGATGACGGGATTGGTGAAGTCGATCTCGATATCAACGCGGAATCCGTTGGCGTGGGGCCGGATCTCGCCGAAGGAGTCACCGACCTTGGCCGAGATCGGCTTCAAGATCTGAATGAAGCGGCGCTGTGCCGGCTGGCTGACGATGCCGGCCTGGTCGATCGCGGCAATGAAGGCCGCGGCGCTGCCGTCCATGATCGGCACTTCCGGTCCGTCGATCTCGATGGTGGCGTTGTCGACGCCCATGCCCCGCAGCGCCGCAAGCACGTGCTCGGCGGTCGAAACCAACGGGCCGTCACGATCGCCGAGGACGGTGGCGAAGTCGGTCGCGATCACCTGGTCGGCGGTCGCCTGAATCTCACGGTCACTTCCCTCGAGGCCGGTGCGGACAAAAACAAACCCCGCATCGACGGGCGCAGGCCCCAGCGTGAGAGTGACGGGAAGCCCGGAATGAACGCCAACGCCGGCCACGGTGGCTTGCGCACGAAGCGTTGTTTGCCGGCTAAATTTCATCAGGAATCCGCCCCACTACGACCCACTGCGACTTATACTAGGCCCGCTTGGTCGGCCAGTGCCGACGGTTGCGAATCTCCGTATCCCCAAGTCACGGCAAACCATAGTCACAGCCTCAAACAGCGCCAACTCACGCTTTTTTACCGATTGTTACCCCAAACCTGCCGTATTCGCGCCAAGGCTTAACCAAATTGCGCCGGAGTTTGGGACCGTTATCGGCAGTTTTACTGAACCACCAAATGCGTAATTAATGATTTAAAATCAGTTGTTTGATCCCGCAATCCGGGCATGCACGGGACCAAAGGAAAGGTCCCGGCAAGCTTCCCGCCGGGACCTTTTTTCGTCAGCCTTATTGTAACAATCCTCAGGTCGCCTGACGCCTCAGGAAGGCCGGGATATCAAGATGGTCGTCACCCTGTGGCGCCGGCGCAACAGGCGCCGGGCGACCATGCATGTCCAGGCCCTGAGGCGCAGGACGGCGGGCATACTCCGATACCGGCTCGCTTGCCGCGATCTGCTGCGCCACGCTCTTCTGGGGCCGGCGATCGGGCAGCGGCGGCATCGCGGGACCGGCGGTGCGGGCTGCGACCGGCGCCTCACTCTCCTCGTCGCGGCGGCCGAGGCCGACATTGGCGAGGCGCTGGAGCAGCGACAGGCGGGTCTTCTGCGGGGTCTCTTCTTCAACCTCGCCGCGGGCCTGGCGAAGCTCGGCCTGGGCCGGCATCGGCAGTTCGTCGATGCGCGGCATCCGAGGCGCGCGGACCGGCCCACGCTCGGCCTGCGGCGGGATGAAGGTATCCGGCGTCATCGGCTCCTGCATCGCGACCGGGGCCATGTCAGGCTCCGGAAACAGCGTCGGCTTCTGTGCGATCGGGCGCACCGTGACGTCGCCATAGGTCTGCATCGGCGCGGGCGCCTGCGGGACCTCGGCAACGGCAGCCGCGATGGCGGCCAGCGCGGCGCGCTCGACATTCGGACGCGGCGCGGTCGGGGCGGAGGCCGGGATCTGGGCTTCCAGCTTCTGGGCGCGCTCGGCCATGCGCTGATTGTCGGCGCGCAGACGCGCGGTCAGATCGGCGAGACGGCTCTCGGCAGCGGCGGCCGGAGCAGCGGGAGCCTGCTGCACCTGCTGGATCTGCTGCGGCGCCGCGTTCGCGACCGGGGCGCTGGTGGCCTGGGTGTTGCGGGCGATCGTTGCCTGCTCGATGCCGGTGGCGACGACCGAGACGCGGATCAGGCCGTCGAGCGCTTCGTCGAAGGTCGCGCCGACGATGATGTTGGCGTCCTGATCGACTTCCTCGCGGATGCGGGTCGCGGCTTCGTCAACCTCGAACAAGGTGAGGTCCTTGCCGCCGGTGATCGAGATGAGGAGGCCCTTGGCGCCCTTCATCGAGCTATCGTCGATCAGCGGGTTGGCGATCGCGGCTTCAGCGGCGGTCAGCGCGCGCTTGTCACCGGAAGCTTCGCCCGTACCCATCATCGCCTTGCCCATCTCGCGCATGACGGCGCGAACGTCGGCGAAGTCGAGGTTGATCAGACCTTCCTTGACCATCAGGTCGGTGATGCAGGCAACGCCGGAATAGAGCACCTGGTCGGCCATCGCGAAGGCGTCGGCGAAGGTGGTCTTCTCGTTGGCGACCCGGAACAGGTTCTGGTTCGGGATGATCAGGAGCGTGTCGACGACCTTGTGCAGCTCGTTGATGCCGGCCTCGGCGGTGCGCATGCGGCGGCCGCCCTCGAAGTGGAACGGCTTGGTCACGACGCCGACGGTGAGGATGCCCATGTCGCGCGCGGTCTTGGCGATGACGGGAGCAGCACCTGTGCCGGTGCCGCCGCCCATGCCGGCGGTGACGAACACCATGTTGGCGCCCGAGAGATGGTCGCGCAGTTCGTCGATCACCTCTTCCGCCGCCGCCGCGCCGACGTTCGGTTGCGAACCCGCGCCGAGGCCTTGCGTGACCGCGGTGCCCATCTGCACGATGCGCTGCGCCTTCGACATCGTCAGCGCCTGCGCGTCGGTGTTGGCGACCACGAAGTCGACGCCCTGGAGGCCCGCCGTGATCATGTTGTTGACGGCGTTGCCACCGGCGCCACCGACGCCGAACACGGTGATCCGGGGCTTCAATTCGTGAATATCAGGAACATTGATGCTGATGGTCATGTTTGCCTCTCGATCACGCGCGCGTGGGTTCGCCCCGGCCGGCGGCCGCGGGAGTTGGTGAAATGCGAAGGTTGCGGAACCGGTTCATCAGAAGCCCTCGCGTAGCCATCGTCCGACCTTTCCAAAATAACCGCCCGTCCCTGTCTTGACCTGCTGCCGCGTATGCCGCGGTTCGACATGTTCGTGGTGAACATATTGCGGGTAGACGAGGAGCCCGGCCGGCACCGCGAACGCGGCGTTCTTCGCCTCGTTGGGCAGCCGGCCGAAACCGAGCGGACGTCCGACCCGCACGGGCCGGCCGAGAATCTGTGTGCCGAGTTCGACGAGTCCGGTGAGCTGCGAGGCGCCGCCGGAGAGCACGACGCGGCCGTTGGGCTCTGAGGCGAAGGGCGAATCCTTCAGCTTGTCCCGAACCATTTCGAAGACTTCCTCGGCACGGTGCTTGACGATGTTGGCGATGGTCGCGCGGGAGACGATCTGCGGCAGATCCTGCTCGTCACCGGCTGTCGGTACAGACATCAGCTCACGCGAGTCCGATCCGCCGGTGATGACGGTCCCATATAACGTCTTGATTCGCTCGGCATCGGCAATGGTCGCGGAGAGTCCGCGCGCGAGATCCATCGTGATGTGTTGCCCGCCGACCGCAAAGCCCGCCGCATGCACGAAGCGGCCGCCGGAATAGACCGCGATGGTGGTGGTGCCCGCGCCCATCTCGACGACGGCGGCGCCGAGATCGGCCTCGTCGTCGGTCAGCACCGACAGGCCGGCCACATAGGGGCTCGCCGCCATGGCTTCGACATTGATGTGGCAGCGCTCCACCGCCAGCATCAGGTTACGGGCAACGGTGGCCTCGCAGGTGACGACGTTCATGTCGACACCGAACTGATGCGCGACCATGCCGCGCGGATCGCGGATGCCCTTGACGCCGTCGAGCGTGTAGCCGACCGGCAGCGCGTGCAGCACGGTGCGGCCCTCGCCGGTGGCGTGGCGCATGCCGGTCGAGGTGACGCGGCTGACATCGGCCGGCGTCACGGCGCCGCCGCGGATGTCGGCCGCAGCTTCGACCAGCTGGCCGGAGAGCCGGCCGCCGGAGACCGACAGCAGCACGGACTCGACCCGCACCTTGGCCATTTTCTCCGCCAGCCCGACGGCCTGGCGCACCGCCTGCTCGCATTCGGCGAGATCGACCACTGCGCCGGCCTTCATGCCGCGCGACTGGATCTGGCTGTAACCGATCAGCTCCACCGCGTGGGTACGGTCGCGCAGGGCTTCGCTCGGCGCCGACGGCCTCAGCCGCGCGATCATGCAGGCGATCTTGCTGGTGCCGATGTCGAGGCAGGCGACGATGCCGCCGCGCTTGTGCGGCATCGGGCGTGTCTTCGGGGTCTGGGTGCGATCAAGGCCGGTCATGCTGCGTCCCCGGCCTTCTTTTTCTTCTTGTCCTTGAACAGGTCCTCGCGCGCCTTGGCGGCGTCGTCGGACAGCTGCACCACCAGGCGATCGGGCAGGCGCATGTCGACGGCGACGATGTCGCGGGAGAACAGCTTGTCCTCCTTGTCGAGCCTGGACAGCGTCGCGAGGGCGTTGCCGACGTCCTGCTCGGGCAGACGGATGTCGAGGCCATCCTTGAGCCTCAGGTTCCAGCGCCGCTCGCCGACATAGATCGCGGCCTTGGTCACCGAATTGATCTGCGGATAGCGCGCCAGCAGCGCCAGGAAATCGCGCGCCTGGGTGTCGGCGCCCTTGCCGACCACGAGCGGCAGCGACAGGAACCGGCGCGAGACGTAAGGCTCGAGCACCGCGCCGTCATCGGCGATGACGGAGAGCCGGCCGGCCTCCTGCCACAGCGCGAACGCCTGGCGCTCGGTGATGTCGATCATGAGCCGGCCCGGATAGAGCTTCAGCACGGTTGCATCCGCAATCCAGGGATTGGCCTTGAGCTTGTCGCGCACGACGTCGGCGTCGAGGAACAGCAGCGAGGAGCGGCCGCTGACCCCGCCGACCGCGAGGATCTCGTCCTGGCTGAGCTGCTTGCGGCCGTTGATCACGACAGAGGTGATGCGGAAGCCCGCAGAATTGGCCAGCGCGTTGCGGGTGTCGCTGACTGCGGCGATGAAATCCTGGAGGTGGCCGCCCCTGACGATGCCGAAGCCGCAGCTTCCGATCAGCAGCAGAACGGTCATGGTGATCCCGATCCGGCGCGGCGCGTAGCGCTCGACCAGCGCGACCACGCGCGGCGGCGGCTCGCGCTCGACGACGGGCTTGGCTTTGGTCTTGGACCTGATCTTGTTCTGGGCGGCAGCGCGCTTCTGGTCGCGCTTGTCCTGCACCCACTCGCGCAGAAGCACGACCGCTCCGATAGCGGCCGCCTTCAGGTCAGCTTGGGGCCTCAGCGATCTCAGAAACGACCGGGTGAGGCTTCCTGCACCATCCATTGCACGAGCTCGTCAACAGTTAGCCCGCGACATCGCGCGGGTCCTGGCGAACATGACGTCTCGGACTTGCCGGGCCGGGTGCTGGTCTTCAGAAGAAGAAAACCTCTCCCCTTCAAAGCGTTCGCTGGAGGTGACATCACCCGCAACAGCCCACGCGCCGGCAGCCAAAGCGTCATATGCGCCGCCAGCGTTAACCTTCGGACGTCCTGGTAAACAAAAGGTAAACTTCGTTAACGCGGGATGCGTTTTGCCCAGGCGTGTGAGGCATTTATGCCGCGATGTCCGGCATTTTACCGGTTTTGGGTTCCAAAACCGGCCATTTCGCCGGTTCGGCCGTTAACCAGTCCTAATTATTTTCTTACGCCCCGCCCGGCGAGCTCGACCAGGCCGCGCAGGAAGTCGACGAACGCGATGCCTTCGGCTTTCAGCGCCTTTGGGTAGAGCGAGGACTTGGTCAACCCGGGCAGCGTGTTGGTCTCGAGATAGATCAGGCCCCTGTCGGAGACGATGAAGTCCGAGCGGGAATAGCCGGTGCAGGACATCGCGCGATGCGCCAGCATCGCCTGCTCCTTCAGCGCAGCGGTGATCTCGGGCGCAAAACGGCCGGGGCAGATCTCCTGGGTCGACTTCAGGAGATATTTTGCGGCGTAGTCGAAATTGCCCTCGCCCGGAATGATCTCGATCGGCGGCAGCGAGACGATCGAGCCGTCGGGGCGCTCCAGCACGCCGCAGGTCGCCTCGACGCCCGCAATGTAGGGCTCGATCACATAGTCTTCGTGCTTCGCCGCATTGCGGACGGCGACGAGATCTTGCCTGGCGTTGACGAAGATCAGGCCGTAGCTCGAGCCGTCGCGCGCCGGCTTTGCGATCAGCCGGCCGTATTCGGCGAAGGCCTCGTCGATCTTATCCAGCGCGACATTGGCCGGCGGCGTCACGCCGCCGAGCGCGGCGAAATGCTTGGCCGCGATCTTGTCGAAGGCAAGATGCGAGGAGGCCGAGCCCGATCCGGTGAAAGGCACGCCGCGCGCCTCGCACATCACCTGCAATTCGCCGTTCTCCGCGCGCCCGCCATGCAGGCCGAGCACCAGCACGCGGCCCTCCGTCTTGGCCTGATCGAGCGCCTGCCCCAGCGGAATGCCTGATGTGCCGGGCTTGAACTCGTCCTCGAACGGACGGGCGTGTTCGAGCAGTTGCTTCGACTGCACGACATGCACCTTGTCCTCGACGTCCCACCACCAGAGATCGGCCTCGGGCAGCGCCTGATGTAGCGCCTGGGCTGAGGCGACCGAAACCAGACGCTCCCGGTTGGAGCCGCCGAAGAGGATGGTGATGCGCATGTTCTCTCGTCGCCTGTCCAGGTTAGCCGGGAATTCCAATCCGCTTGATTTCCCAATGTAGCTCAATTCCGGAGTTTGCCTTCACCCGTTCGCGCACGGTCTCGCCCAGCGCCTCGATGTCGTGCGCGGTGGCGTCGCCCGTGTTGATCAGGAAATTACAGTGCATCTCCGAGACCTGCGCGCCGCCGACGCGCAGGCCGCGGCAGCCGGCGGAGTCGACCAGCTTCCAGGCGGAATGGCCGGGCGGGTTCTTGAAGGTCGAGCCGCCGGTCTTTTCGCGGATCGGCTGCGCGGTCTCGCGATGGGTCTGTACCTCCGCCATGCGCGCGCGGATCGTATCAGGATCCCTGATCTCGCCGCGAAAGCGCGCGGAGGTGAAGATCATGGAGGGATCGACGCCGCTATTGCGGTAGACGAACTTCATGTCGGCGTTCGAGAACATGTGCTTGCTGCCGTCCCTCGCAACGCCGCTCGCCTCGATCAATACGTCCTTGGTCTCGCCGCCATTGGCGCCCGCATTCATGCGCAGCGCACCGCCGATGGTGCCGGGAATGCCGAAATAGAATTCGAGCCCGCCGATATTGGCGGAGGCCGCCACTTCCGCCACGCGCTTGTCGAGCGCGGCAGTTCCAGCGGTGACGACATCGCCGCTCGCGCTCGCCTCGCCAAAGGCGCGCGGCGCCAGCCGAATCACCACGCCCGCAATGCCACCGTCGCGCACGATCAGGTTGGAGCCGACGCCGACGACATAGACGGGAATGTCGGACGCAAGATGCGCGAGGAAGTAAGCGAGATCGTCCTCATCCGCCGGCGTGAACAGCACCTGCGCGGGACCACCGACGCGAAACCAGGTGAGCTCGGCCAGCGACTGGTTGGCCAGCATCCGGCCACGCAGCTCCGGCATCGCGGCTTTGAGTTCGGGCGTGATGTCGGGGAAGGTCATGGTGCATCCTCAAGTGAGGAAGGCACAATCTCTCCGTTCCCTCCCCCCTTGCGGGGGAGGGGCAGGGAGAGGGGTAGCCCCAAGCGAGATCGGAGTTCGTGGCCACCCCTCTCCCCCGCCCTCCCCCGCAAGGGGGGAGGGAGCGCAGTGTGCCGCGTGGCTGTCTGTGAGACTCTCATGAGAGCGCCTACCCCAACGCCTTCAATTCGTTGGGCAGTGCATACGCCCATTGCGTGATGTTGCCGGCGCCAAGGCACACGACGAGATCGCCGGACTTCGCCAGGCCCTTGACGATACCCGCAAGCTCCGGCGCTGCCGGCAGGCCGATCACCTCGCGGTGGCCATGGGCGCGCAGGCCCGCGACGAAATGATCGCGGTCGATGCCGTCGATCGGCGCCTCGCCGGCGGCATAGACATCGGCGACAACAACCGCATCGGCGTCGTTGAAGCAGGTACAAAATTCCTCGAACAGCGATTGCAGGCGGGTGTAGCGATGCGGCTGCACCACGGCGACGATCTTGCCGTTGGTGGATTCCCGCGCCGCCTTCAGCACTGCCGCGATCTCGACGGGGTGATGACCGTAATCGTCGATCACCGTGACGCCGTTCCACTCGCCGGTCTTAGTGAAGCGGCGCTTGACGCCGCCAAAGCCTGCGATCGCCTTGCGGATCGCCTCGTCCGACACGCCGAGTTCGCGCGCGACCGCAATCGCGGCCGTCGCGTTGGAGGCGTTGTGGCGTCCCGGCATCGGCAACATGAGATCGGCGATCTCGTGCACGGCGCCGGTCTTGCGATCGCGGAACGCGACCTTGAACTTGGAGCCACCGCCCATCGGGGTGAGATCGGCGAGCCGCACATCGGCCTGCGGATTCTCGCCATAGGTGATGATGCGACGATCCTCGATCTTGCCGACGAGGCTCTGCACGACGGGATGGTCGATGCACATCACGGCGAAGCCGTAGAACGGCAGGTTCTCGACGAAATGCCGGAACGCGTCCTGCACCGCCTCGAAGGTCTTGAAGTGATCGAGATGCTCAGGGTCGACATTGGTGACGATCGCAACGTCCGTCGGCAGCTTCAAAAACGTGCCATCGCTCTCGTCGGCTTCCACCACCATCCAGTCGCCGGCACCGAGGCGCGCATTCGAGCCATAGGCATTGATGATGCCGCCATTGATCACGGTGGGATCGAGGCCGCCGGCATCGAGCAGCGTTGCGACCATCGTGGTCGTGGTGGTTTTGCCGTGGGTCCCGGCGATGGCGACGCAGCTCTTCAGCCGCATCAGCTCGGCCAGCATCTCGGCGCGGCGCACCACGGGAATACGCCGTTCGCGCGCCGCCATCAGTTCCGGATTGTCGCGCTTGATCGCGGTAGACACGACGACGACCGCAGCGCCGTCGACATTCTCGGCCTTGTGGCCGACCGAGACCTTCGCGCCCGCCTTGCGCAGACGGTCGAGATTGTAATTGTCGGAGGCGTCCGAGCCCTGCACGACATAGCCGAGATTGACCAGCACCTCGGCGATGCCGCTCATGCCGATCCCGCCGATCCCGACGAAGTGGATGGGTCCGATCTCGCGCGGCAGTCTCATGCTCTGTTCCCTGACCTTGCCGCCGGAAAGGCGGCATATGGCGAAGGTCACGGCCAAATCAGCCGCGCGCCTTTCCTACTGGATGCCCCGCTTTGGAAGGCCAAGACAAGGGCTTTTTCGCGTCAGATTCCCGCGACTTTGACCACCAGATCGGCCAAACGTTCGGCCGCATCGAGCCGCCCCGCCCCCTTCGCGGCCGCGGCCATGGAAGCAAGATGCGCGGGCTCGGCGGCGAAGGCGGAGATCTCGGCGGCGAGCCGGTCGGAGGTAAACTCGGTCTGCGGGATACGGATCGCGCCGTCGACCTTGGCCAGCACGCCGGCATTGGCGAACTGGTCCTGGTCGATCGAGCCGGGCAGCGGCACCAGGATCGAGGGCCGTCCGATCGCGGCGAGTTCGGCGACCGTGCCGGCGCCGGAGCGCGACACCACCAGATGGTTGGAGGCGAGCCGCGCCGGCAGATCGGTGAAGAACGGCGCGAGCTCGGCATTGATCTTGAGCTTGTCGTAGACCGCGCGCACGCGCGCCATGTCTTCGTCGCGCACCTGCTGGGTCAGGACGAGCCGGCTCCATAGCGCAGGCTCAAGGCGCTCGATCGCACCGGGGACGACGTCGGCCATGATGCGCGCACCCTGGCTGCCGCCGACGACGAGCAGGCGCAGCGGTCCGTTCGCTTCAGGCGCGACATATGGCACGGCGGCTGCGGCGAGGATTGCCGGACGCATCGGCGTGCCCACGGTCGTGGTCTTGCCAGCCAGCGCCGGATCGCGGTCGAGCACGCCGGGCAGCGACGTCGCGATGGCGCGGACGCGGCTCGCCAGGAACCGGTTGGCGCGGCCGAGCACCGCATTGGCGTCGTGGATGATGCTGGGGACGCCCGCAAATTTCGCGGCGACCAGGGGCGGCAGCGTCGGATAGCCGCCGAAGCCGACGACGGCGACGGGCTTCAATCGCCTGATCAGGCCGTAGGCGGACAGCGTTCCGGCGGCGAGCGTCAGGCCGGCATAGGCGAGCTGCAACGGATTGCGGCCACGCGCGGTCTCGCTCGAGACGACGTCGATCATGTCCTTGCTGAACAGCCCGCTATAGCGCAGCGCCCGCTCGTCCGTGACGAGACGGACGCGAAAGCCGCGCCGGATCAGCTCGACGCCGAGCGCCTCGGCCGGAAACAAGTGGCCGCCAGTGCCGCCCGCGGCGAGAAGAATCAGGGGGGAAGTGTCCATGGTAGCGGTATTTACAGGGAAAAAGCGCCTATTGCGAGCCGTGCTCGTGCCCCGGGCGCAGCGCAGCGCGCCGCACTTCGCGGCGTGGTGCGCTGCTGAACCGGGGCCCATTGGTGCGGCATTCTGGGTCCCGGCTCTGCGCTCCGCTTCGCGGAGCTTGTCCGGGACACGAGACCTATCACGCGTAACTGCGCATCGCCTCGGCGTGGCCGCTCGCCTCGACTTCGGTGCGCGGGCGCAGCCGCGTCAGCGCCAGCATCATGCCGACACCATAGGCCAGCGACACGATCGAGGAGCCACCATAGGAGATGAAGGGCAGCGTCATGCCCTTGGCGGGGATGAGCTGGAGGTTGACCGACATGTTGATCGCGGCCTGCACGCCGAACAGGATCGCTAGCCCAGACGCCGCAAAGCGCGAGAACATGTCCTCATTGGCATAGGCGCGCGACAGGGTACGGATTACGACGAAGGCGAACAGCGCCAGCATCGCAAGGCACAGAATGATGCCGAACTCCTCGGCGGCAACTGCGAACACGAAGTCGGTGTGACTGTCCGGCAGGCTGCGCTTGGCGATGCCCTCGCCCGGCCCGAGCCCGAACCATCCGCCGTTGTAGAAGGCTTCCATGGCGGTATCGACCTGGAAGGTGTCGCCGGAAGCCGGATTCATGAAGCGCTTGATGCGGCCGGCGACGTGCGGAACGAACAGATAAGCGCTGAACAGACCGGCCGCGGCGGCGCCCGCAAGACCGAACACCCAGATCATGCGCATGCCCGCGATGAAGAACAGCGAGCCCCACACCATCAGGATCAGCATGGTCTGACCGAAGTCGGGCTCCATCACCAGCAGCGAGACCAGCATCAAGAGCAGCACCAGCGCCATCGAGGTCGCCGGCATCTCCGGCCGCCTGGTCGATTCCGCGAACAGCCAGGCGGCGATGACGACGAACGACGGCTTTGCAACTTCGGAGGCCTGGATGTTGACGCCGAGCAGCGTGATCCAGCGCCGCGATCCCTTCACTTCGGGGCCGATCGCGAGCGTCAGCACGATCAGGATGATGCTGGCCGCGAAGATGATCAGGGCCGAGCGGCGGATCGCGCGCGGCGTCAGGAAGGACACCCCGAGCAGCACCAGGCAGGAGGGCGCCAGGAACATCACGTGCCGGCTGAAGAAGTGGAAGGGATCGAGCCCGATGCGGGTCGCAACCGGCGGGCTCGCCGCCAGCGACAGGATCACGCCGGTGAGCATCAGCGCCAGGATGGCGCCCATCAGCGGCTTGTCGACGGTCCACCACCACTCGGAAAAGGGGGTGCGTTCTTCACGGGAGAGCATGGGCGGCCGCTTTCGGACAGAGGTCATCCATTGGTCGCCGAGGTTGGTTACCGGGGGGTTAAGGAAACGCGGATGTTTGGAGATAGGAGCGAGTGCCGACCTCACATGCTCGTCATGCCCCGGCTTGACCGGGGCATCCAGTACGCCGTGGCCTCCCGGCTCAAGCACCGCCTCTGGGATACTGGGTCGCCCGGTCAAGCCGGGCGACGACAGCGGAGCAAGGAGTAGCCGCGCCCTACACCACCGGTTTCACACCCGGTAGCGCCTGAACCAGCTCGCGGAACTTGGTGCCGCGGATCTCGAAGTTACGGTACTGGTCGAAGGACGCGCAGGCGGGTGACAGCAGCACCACCGCATCCGCGAGGCCCGAGGCTTCCGCATCGCGCGCGGCGTGCTCGACGGCGATGTCCAGCGTCTGGCTGATCTCGTGCGCGACCTGCGTGCCCAGCGTTCCCGAAAACTCCTGCGCGGCCTCGCCGATCAGATAGGCCTTGCGAATGCGCGGGAAGTAGCCGGTCAGGCCAGTGATGCCGCCCGCCTTCGGCTTGCCGCCGGCGATCCAGAAGATTTCCGAAAAGGACGACAGCGCATGCGCAGTCGCATCCGCGTTGGTGCCCTTGGAGTCGTTGACGAACAACACGTTGCCGCGGCGGCCGACCTGCTCCATGCGATGCGCGAGGCCGGGAAAGCTGCGCAGCCCGTTCTGCAGCACATCGAGGCTGATGCCCATCGCCAGCGCGGCGGCGGCGGCGCAGGCCGCGTTCTGCGCGTTGTGCTGGCCGCGGAGCGAGCCGATGCCGCCGAGCTTTGCGACCTCGCTCCTCGCGCCGCCCGCGGTGCGCACGATGGTGCCGTGCTCAACATGGATGCCGGAGGCCAGCGGGTTCTTGACGGAGATCCGCACCACGTTCTTGCCGGCGCGGTCGAGCCGGTCGGCGATGTCGCGGCAGAAGCCATCGTCGACGCCGACGATCGCGGTGCCGCCGGCCTGCACGCCGGCGACGAGACGCTCCTTCACCGCAGCGTAATGCGCGAGGGTGCCGTGACGGTCGATGTGGTCCTCGCTGACATTGAGCAGGATGCCGACGGAGGGATCGAGCGAGGGCGTGAGGTCGATCTGGTAGGACGACATCTCGATGACGTGGACGCGGCCCGTGCGCGGCGGTTCCAGCGACAGGATCGCGGTGCCGATATTGCCGCCCATCTGGGTGTCGTAGCCGGCGACCTTTGTGAGATGCGCAATCAGCGCGGTCGTGGTCGACTTGCCGTTGGTGCCGGTGATCGCGACGAACGGCGCGTTGGGCGCGTGACGGCGACGCTCGCGGCAGAACAGCTCGATATCGCCGATCACCTCGCAGCCCGCCTCGCGCGCCTTCAGCACGCTCCAGTGCGGCACGGGATGGGTCAGCGGCACGCCGGGCGCGAGGACCAGCGCTGCGAAATTCGCCCAGGAGACGTTGCGCAAATCGGCGGTGACGAAACCCGCTTGCGCGGCCTTGGCGACGTTCTCGGCATTGTCGTCGGCGGCAATCACCTCGGCGCCGCCCGCTTTCAACGCGTGACAGGACGCAAGCCCCGAGCCGCCGAGGCCGAACACCGCGACCGTCTTGCCGGCGAAGGATGTGACCGGGATCATCGATCGATCACCGCAGCTTCAGCGTCGACAGACCGGCGAGCGCCAGCATCACCGAGATGATCCAGAACCGGATCACGATCTGCGGCTCAGTCCAGCCGAGCTGCTCGAAATGGTGATGGATCGGCGCCATCCGGAAGATGCGTTTTCCCGTGAGCTTGAACGACACCACCTGGACGATAACGGAAACCGCTTCCAGCACGAACAGGCCGCCGATCACCGCGAGCACGATCTCGTGCTTCACCGCGACCGCGATGGCGCCGAGCATGCCGCCGAGCGCGAGCGAGCCGGTGTCGCCCATGAAGATCGAGGCCGGCGGCGCGTTGAACCAGAGAAACCCGAGACCGGCGCCCAGCAACGCGCCGCAGAGCACCGCGAGCTCGCCGGTGCCGGCGACATATTTGATCTGGAGATAGTCGGCGAACACCGCGTTGCCGGCGAGATAGGCGATCATCGCAAAGCTCGCGGTCGCGATCATCACGGGAACGATGGCGAGGCCGTCGAGACCGTCGGTGAGGTTCACCGCATTGCCGGCGCCGACGATGACGAAAGCCCCGAACACAACGAAGAACCAGCCGAAATGCAGCACGGTGTCCTTGAGGAAGGGAATCGTCAGCGCGGTCGACGCGGGATCGCGGTTCAACCGCACCAGCGCATAGCAGGCGACCAGCGCGATGGCGGCCTCGATCAGCAGGCGCAGCTTGCTGCCGAAGCCCGTCGTGGTCTGCTTGGTCACCTTGAGGTAATCGTCATAGAAGCCGACGAAGCCGAAGCCGAGCGTCACCGCCAGCACGATCCAGACATAGGGGTTGAGCGGATTGGCCCACAGCACGGTGCCGACCGTGAGGCCGGACAGGATCATCAGCCCGCCCATGGTGGGCGTGCCTTTCTTGGCGAGATGCGATTGCGGGCCGTCGGTCCGGATCGGCTGGCCCTTGCCCTGACGGATGCGCAGATGGTCGATGATCCAGGGCCCGAACAGGAACACGAACAGCGCGCCGGTGACGACGGCGCCGCCGGTGCGGAAGGTGATGTAGCGGAAGACGTTCAGGAAGGTGCGAACGGCACCGAAGCCGGGAAATGTGTTGGAGAGCTCGATCAGCCAGTAAAACATTCAGACGGTCCTATGGCGCCTTTGCACGCGGCCTTGGTGTTGGCCTTGACTTGCCTCACGCGCATTCGCGGGTCTTCTTCATGGGTCGGGCGACCTCTGGGAAAACGGACGGCTTCGCGCCGCAAAGGGTGGGATTCGGGAACAGCGCCTTCCAAGCAGTTTACGCCTTTGCCTGCAAGGCGGCCACTAGGCCCGGCACAAACTTGTTGACCCAGAACATCTTCTTGCTGCCCTTGACAACCACGACATCGCCTGCCCTCAGCAGATTTGCGACCTCGCCCGGCTTCAGCGTGACGGGGTCGTCGTGCCAGCCCAGGCCCTTGCCCGCCGGCAACACGTCGTAGAGATGGCGCATCAAGGGACCGACGCAGTAGACGCCGTCGATGCCGTCGAGATGCTTGGCGAGGGCCGTGTGGTAGCTTGGTGCGTCATCGCCCAGTTCCAGCATGTCGCCGAGCACCGCAATGCGGCGGCCGCCGGTCACGTTGCGCGCCTGGAGGCTTTGCAGTGCAGCAGCCACGCTGGCCGGATTGCCGTTGAAACTGTCGTCGATCACGGTGACGCCGCCGATCGCCTGCTCGACGCCGCGGCCGGTCATGATGCCGACCCGGTCGAGCTTGATCGCAAGCGTCGCCGCATCGAGGTTCGCGGCGCGGATCGAGGCGAGCGCCGCGAGCGCATTCTGCACGCGGTGCGGTGCGCCCGGCGTCAGGCTGAAGGCGATCTCCTTCTTGCCGAGCGCGGCCACGACCTGCCAGCTCTCGCCATGCGGCGCGTGCGCGACCTCGTGCACCTCGGCTTTCTCGCCAAACCGTACCACCTTGCCCTTCCAGTCCGGCGCCTTGATCCCGGCAGGCAGCACCAGCACGCCATCCTCGGGCAGGCCGAGCGCGATCGACACCTTCTCGCGCCTGATGGCTTCGAGCGAGCCGAGCTTTTCCAGATGCACCGGCTGAACGTTGACGACGAGCGCGACGGTCGGCCGCGTCAGCTCGCTGAGCCGCGCGATCTCGCCGGTCTGGTTCATGCCCATCTCGACGACCCAGAGGCTGGCGTCGGGCCTCGCGTTGCACAGCGTCAGCGGCACACCCCAGAAATTGTTGAAGCTCGACGGACTGGCATAGGCGCCGGGGTAGGCCGCGAGGAATTCCTTGGTGCTGGTCTTGCCCGCGCTGCCGGTGAGCCCGATCACCGGTCCGTTGAAACGGGCGCGTGCGGCGCGTGCGAGGCCCCAGAGACCGTCGATCAGCGTGTCCTTGACGACGATCTGGGGAACGCGGATGCCGGCGATCTCGTGCGGCACGATCATCGCGACCGCGCCCGATGCTTCCGCCTTGTCGGCGAACTCCCAGCCGTCACGCGCGCTGGCGAAGGCCGAGATGAAGCCGCCGCTCGGCGTGCCGCTGAGCGCGACGAACAGGCTGCCCGGCTTCACCAGGCGGCTGTCCTGGGTGACGAACTCGATCGGCGTGTCCGGAAATGATCCCGCAGCGCCCAGCGCACGCGCCACTTCGGCAACCGTCCATATTGGCGCGCTCATGCATCCCTCGACGCTAATGCGGCGGCGACCGCCTCGTGATCACTGAAGGGCAGCACCTCGCCGCCGACGATCTGTCCGGTCTCGTGGCCCTTGCCGGCGACGAGCAGCGCATCGCCGTCTTCCAACTCCTCGATCGCGGTGCGGATCGCCGCGGCGCGGTCGCCGATTTCGCGGGCACCTTTTGCAGTCGCGAGGATTTCGGCGCGAATGGCTTCCGGCTTCTCGCTGCGCGGATTGTCGTCGGTGATGATGACGCGGTCGGCGTTTTCGGCCGCGATCTCGCCCATGATCGGGCGCTTGCCGGCATCGCGGTCGCCGCCGGCGCCGAACACGACGACCAGCCGGCGTTTTGCGTAAGGCCGCAAAGCCTGCAACGCCTTCTCCAACGCGTCGGGCTTGTGGGCGTAGTCGACGAAGATCGGCGCACCGTTGCGCTCGCCGACGCGCTCGAGCCGACCCTTGGCGCCTTCGAGATGTTCGAGGCTCGCAAACACGTTGGCCGGATCGCTGCCGGTGCCGATGGCAAGGCCGGCCGACACCAGTGCGTTCTCGATCTGGAATTCGCCGGCCAGCGGCAGCCGGACCGCATAACGCTTGCCGCGATGTTCGACGGCAAGGACTTGCGAAAAACCTTCGACCTCGGCCGCGGCGAGACGAATGCCCTCGCCTGCCCCGTCGCCGTTGCGGCCGACCGCCATCACGCGCAGGCCGTGCGACCTGGCTGCATTGATTGCTTCCGCCGAGCAATCGTGATCGGCGGAGATCACCGCCGCCCCATCCGCCGGGACCAGTTCGCGGAACAGGCGGAGTTTTGCTGCGAGATAATGCGCGACGGTTGGATGGTAATCCATGTGGTCGCGAGAGAGATTGGTGAAGCCGCCGGCGGAGACACGCACGCCGTCGAGGCGGTACTGGTCGAGCCCGTGCGAGGACGCCTCGAAGGCGAGATGCGTCACGCCTTCTCGCGCGATCTCATCGAGCTGCCGGTGCAGCGCGATCGGATCCGGCGTCGTCAGCGAACCGTAGACGGTGCGCTTGGGCGAGACGAGACCGATGGTGCCGATGCTGGCGGAGGCATGCCCCAGCCGCTCCCAGATCTGGCGCGTGAACGCGGCGACCGAGGTCTTGCCGCTGGTGCCGGTCACCGCCACGATGGTCGCCGGCTGTGCGGGGAAGAATTTGGCCGCGGCCAGCGCCAGCGCGCGGCGCGGATTGGCCACCGTGACGAACGGCACCTTGCTGCCATCAGGTGCATGGTCGCCGACGATCGCCACCGCGCCTGCTGCAATCGCGGCATCGACGAAGCGCGCGCCGTCGGTCTTGCTGCCCGCGAGGGCGAAGAAGAGATCGCCGGGCTTGACCACACGGCTGTCGAGCGCAACGCCGGTCACATCGAGCGCCGCGACAGCGGGCTCGATTGCGGCATCATTGCCTGGAACGTCCTGACCTAGGAGGTCGCGCAGCTTCATGGTCTTCCAGTCGACATGCCGTCCGGAAAGCCGGATCTTCGGAAAAGCCCCGACTCAGCAGCGGCGACGGCCCACCCCCGTTGATTACTGGGTTGTCCTGGATGCTGCAAGAATAAGGCGGTCGGACGGCGGCAGGTCAAACCGTGGCTCGATGCCCAGAAGCGGCGCGATCCGCTCGATCACCTTGCCGCCGGTCGGCACTGCGTTCCAGCCCGAGGTGATGAAACCTTTTGTTTCGGGCAGCGCCTGCGGCTCGTCCAGCATGATCAGGATCTGATATTTTGGATTGTCGGAGGGCATGATCGCCGTGAAGGAGTTGAGAACCCGCTTCTTGGCGTAGCGGCCATTGATGACTTTCTCGGACGTGCCGGTCTTGCCGCCGACATAATAGCCCTTGACGTCTGCCTGTCTCGCCGACCCGACCTCCGCATTGAGCCGCATCAGATACCGCATCTTGTCGCTGGTCTCTTGCTTGATCACGCGCTTGGCGATCGCCGCCGCTTCAGCTTCGCTTCGCTTCATGAAGGTCGGCGGAATCAAATAGCCACCGTTCATCAGCGCGTTGATGCCCATCACCGCCTGGAGCGGCGCCACGGACAGACCCTGGCCGAACGCGATGGTGACCGTGTTCAGCTCGCTCCAGCGGCGCGGCACCAGCGGAGCTGCGCTCTCCGGCAGCTCGGTGCGCAGCCGCGTCAACTGGCCCATCTTGGCAAGGAACGCCTTGTGCGCCTCGACACCCTGGCCGAGCGCGATCCGCGCAGCGCCGATGTTGGAGGAGTAATAAAACACTTCTTTGGTGTTGATGAAACGTCCGAGCGAATGACTGTCGTGGATGGTGAACTTGCCGTAGTGCAGGTTTCCGCGTGCATCCCACGACGAGTTCAAATTGATCTTTCCGGAATCGAGCGCCATCGCCAGCGTGAACGCCTTGAAGGTCGAGCCCATCTCGTAGACGCCCGTGGTCAGGCGGTTGATGCGGTCGGGGTCGTGCGCTTCCTTCGGATTGTTGGGATCGAAATCCGGAAGCGAGACCATCGCCACGATCTCGCCGGTCTTGACATTCGAAACGATGCCGGAGGCGGCCTTGGTGTGGTACTTCTCCTTGGCCTTCAAGAGCTCGTCGCGCAGCGCGTGCTCGACGCGCAGATCGACCGACAGCTCGATCGGCTTTTGCAGCCGGTCGGTGGCAAAGCCTGCGCGGTGGAGATCGGCGAGCCCTTGATTGTCGAGCCACTTCTCCATGCCGGCGATGCCCTGGTTGTCGATGTTGACGAGACCGATGAGGTGGGCGACCTCGTTGCCGGTCGGATAGACGCGCTTGTTCTCGCGCAGGAAGCCGATGCCGGGAATGCCGAGCTTGTGGATGTCCTGCTGCTGCTTCGGCGTGATCTCGCGCTTCAGCCAGACAAAACCCTTTCGCGCCGACAGGCGCTCGCGCACCTCGGCCTCGTCGAGGTCAGGCACGGTCGCAGTCAGAAGCTCGATCGCCTCGTCCTTGTCGATGATGCGGCGCGGCTCGCCGAACAGGCTCGCGGCCTTGACGTCGGTTGCCAGGATCGCGCCGTTGCGGTCGACGATGTCGGGCCGCGCGGTCGCGACCACCTCTTGCGCGGCAGCACGGCGCGCGCTGTGGGCGTCGGCACCGATCGCGAACATCACGAGCCGGCCGCCGATCAGGACATAGACCGAGGTAAAGGCGATCATCGCGAGGCCAACGCGCGCGCGCGCCTTCGCGGCGCGGTCAACGTTGCGCCCGTAGAGCAGGCTGCGGATCAGCCGCTGCCGCCAGGGCTCGGGCGGCTTTTGAGTTGGCTTGGCCGGGGTCACAGCGCTCATTGCTTGTCCTCGGGCTGAGGAACGGAGCCCGTCACCGTATCCGGATCGCTCGCGGCTTCGATGGTGTTGAGCATGGCCCCGATCGGATCCGGCTCGCCCGGCCTGAACATCCGCGGCGGACGCTCCGGCAGGTTCTTCAGCGAGTCATATTGCGTGCCGTTGACCGGCTTGAGCGGCAGATGCCGGTCGGAAAGGCCCTGCAGACGCAAGGGCGCATCGAGCTTGGCCCATTCGGAGCGCAGCGCCGCGATTGCATCGCGCTGCTCGCGGATCTCCGCATGCAGCCGCAGCACCTTTTCGGTGCGCGCCGTGGAGTCCATCTTGATCCGATAGACATAGGCCGCCGCGAAGATCAGCGCGCCGATGACGAGGAGGTGGATGAAGCGCATGCGCTAGCCGCCCCTCATCACGTCGGAGAGCTTTGGCCAGGACGAGGTCTCGCCGTCGTCGTGCGCGGGCGCATCGGTACGTTCAGCGGCGCGCAGCTTTGCGGAACGCGCGCGCGGATTATGCGCGACTTCCTCCTCACCCGCGATCACCGGCCGCCGGGTCAGCAGCTGGAAGCTCGGCGCGGTTTGCGCCACTTCCGGCAGATGCCGCGAACCGCCGCCTGTCTTGCTACGCTCGGAGAGGAAATTCTTGACGATGCGGTCTTCCAGCGAATGAAACGAGACCACCACGAGGCGGCCGTCCGGCCTGAGCACGCGCTCGGCCGCAGCGAGCGCGGTCTGGAGTTCCTCGAGCTCTTCATTGACGAAGATGCGCAGGGCCTGGAACGTTCGCGTCGCCGGATGAATATCGCCGGGTTTCGAGCGCACGACCCGGCCGACGAGATCGGCGAGCGCGCGCGTTGTCGTGAACGGCGTCTCCTGCCGGTCGGCGACGATGGCGCGGGCGATGCGGCGCGACTGCCGCTCCTCACCAAAGAGGTAGATGATGTCGGCGAGATCGCTTTCCGAGGCGCGCGCGACGATGTCGGCCGCCGTCGGCCCGGCCTGCCCCATCCGCATGTCGAGCGGACCGTCGAGACGGAAGGAGAAGCCGCGGCCGGCCTGGTCGAGCTGCATCGAGGAGACCCCGACATCCATCACGACGCCGTCGACGGCATCGACGCCTTGCGCCGCACAGACCTCGGCGAGATTGGAGAAGCGGTCCTCGACCAGCGTCAGCCGGCCCGCGGAGCGTTCGACGAGCTCAGCCCCGCCGGCGATCGCCGTGCGGTCGCGATCGATCGCAATCAGGCGGGTTCCCGGCACGTCGAGGATGGCGCGGCTGTAGCCGCCGGCGCCGAAGGTGGCGTCGATATAGATCCCGCCCGCGCGCGGCGCGAGATGATCGACCGCCTCGCGGCCAAGAACGGGGATGTGCGGAACCGAGCTCATGCGCCACACCCGCAGAGCGTCCATGCGAGATCTGGGACGAGCGAGTCCATAACGCCTCGAATAATTCCGCGTCGCGGCGGTTCCACGACCCAACCCTCGTCCAGCATGGTTACCGAGCCCGGTCATCCCGGGCCGCAAACCCAGTGTTCCCAGTGGAATTTGTCGGGCAGCCATGGGATTTCGAGCCAAAATACGCTTTGGCCGCCTCCGGACGCGGGTCGGCTCTTCAATCCTCAGTAACGGCCCTTAGCGTTAAGAAAGCGTTGATCGGCTTGTTACAAGTCGAAAAGGTGACGCGTCGGTGATGCTCCATCCACACACATGCGCCAAAATGCATCCATTAACCGCGCCGCGCGATTGCGCGCGGCGGAGGGTAAAGGAATAGTAAAGAGAAGGGCTTGGCCCACTCTCTGTCCGACTTGAGCTGTCTATGTCGTCCGGTCCTTCCACGCCGTCTGGATCTGATTCGAAACGTCAACGCGTTCTCCCGGTTCCCAAGGCCGCGGCGAACACGCGGACGTTCGAGCCGGATTCCTCGATCGTCTCCGACATCATCCCTTCGCCGAACCATGGCGACCGCAACAAGGGACGGCAGCCGGATATGATCCTGCTGCACTACACCGGCATGCCCGACGTCGAGGGCGCGCTGGCGCGGCTGTGCACGGCGGGCACCGAAGTGTCGGCGCATTACGTCGTGCTGGAGGACGGCCGCATCGTGCAATGCGTGCCCGAGGCCAAGCGCGCCTGGCACGCGGGCGTCTCGTCCTGGGCCGGCGAGGACGACATCAACTCCTGCTCGATCGGCATCGAGATCATCAATCGCGGCCATGACTGGGGCTATCCGGAATATCCGTCGCGCCAGATCGCCGCCGTGATCACGTTGTGCCGCGGCATCATGCTTCGCCGCAACGTCGCCGCGCACCGGGTGCTCGGCCATTCCGACGTCGCGCCGGCGCGCAAGAAGGATCCCGGCGAGAAATTTCCGTGGCATTCGCTGGCCAATTCCGGCGTCGGACACTGGGTGACGCCCGCGCCGGTCGTGCGCGGCGAGAGCCTGATGCTCGGCACCATCAGCGACGAGGTGCTGAGCCTGCAGCAGGGGCTCGCCCGATACGGCTACGGCGTGCCGCTGACCGGCAAATACGACGCCGCGACGATGGAAGTCGTCACCGCCTTCCAGCGCCATTTCCGCCCCGCGCGGCTCGATGGTGTCGCGGATCACTCGACGCTGTCGACATTGCAGGCGTTGCTCGCGAGCCTGCCGGCGGATGCAACGGCGGTCGCGGCGAAGTAACGGCGTTCGTCATTGCGAGCGCAGCGAAGCAATCCAGACTGCCTCCGCGGAAAGAGTCTGGATTGCTTCGTCGCTACGCTCCTCGCAATGACGGAATGTGCGGCGATTACTCCATCTCCCGCATCCGTCGCGCATAGAGGCGCCGTAGCGGCTCCAGCTGCGTCGCCGCCGTCGCGGCGACATACGCCTCGCGCGCTTCGTCCTTGCGCCCAAGCCGTCGCAACAGATCCGCGCGCACCGCGGGCAACAGCTCGTAGCCGCCAAGCCCGCCGCGCGCGGTGATCGCGTCGACGAGATCGAGCGCGCGCGCCGGGCCGTCGACCATCGAGACTGCGGCGGCGTGGTTAAGCTCGATCACCGGCGACGGATTGATGCGCAAGAGCACTTCGTAGAGGCCAGCGATCTGCGGCCAGTCGGTCTGCTCGTAGCTCGGCGCACGGGCATGCAGCGCGGCGATCGCGGCCTGCACAGCATAGGGCTGCGGGCGGCCAGGCACGCGGAGCGCGTCGTCCACGAGACGCAGACCTTCCTCGATCTGCACGCAATTCCAGAGCGAACGATCCTGCTCTTCCAGCAGAACGACGTCGCCGGCTGTGGTCTCGCGCCCGGCACGGCGCGCATCGTGCAGTAACATCAAGGCGAGCAGGCCTTTGATCCCGGCGCGATCCGGCATCAGCCGGTCGAGCAACCGGCCGAGCCTGATCGCTTCGACCGCGAGATCGGGCCGCATCAAATCCGCGCCCGAGGTCGCAACATAGCCTTCGGTGAAGACGAGATAGATCACGGCGAGCACGCCGTTGAGCCGCGGCGCAAGCGCGGCGTGCTCGGGCACTTCATAAGGAATGCCGGCGAGCCTGATCTTCTGCTTGGCGCGGACGAGGCGCTGCGCCATCGCATCCTCGCCGACGAGAAAGGCGCGCGCGACCTGCGCCATGGACAGCCCGCAGACGGTGCGCAGCGTCAGCGCGACCTGGACCTCGATGGCGAAGGCTGGATGGCAGCACGTGAAGATCAGCCGCAGCATATCGTCATCGAGCGTTGCTGGCGGCTCGTCGGGCGCCTGCGCGTTGAACTCGAGCTCATGCACGAGCGCCCGCTGCTTGCCGCGGAACACGGCCTGCCGCCGGATGCGATCGATCGCCTTGTTGCGACCGACATTGACCAGCCAGGCGCGCGGATTATCGGGCACCTCGCCCGCCGACCAGCGCTCCAGCGCGACCGCGAAGGCATCCTGGAGCGCGTCCTCGGCGAGATCGAAATCGCCGACGAGGCGGATCAGCGTGGCAAGCACCCGCCCCGCCTCGTCGCGAAAAATCCGAGCGATGTCGGCAGGACAGATCACTTGTAGATCATGACCGGCCTGACTTCGATGGATCCCTCTTTGGCCTCGGGAATCCGAGCAGCCAGTCCGACGGCGGTGTCCAGATCCTTGGCCTCGACCAGATAGTAGCCGGCGAGCTGCTCGCGAGTCTCCGCGAAGGGACCGTCGGTCGTCAGGGTCTTGCCCTCGCGCACGCGCACGGTGGTCGCCGTCGTGGTCGGCTGAAGCCCGTCGCCGGCCTTGAAATGGCCGCTCTGGACGATGGACTGCGTGTAAGTGCCGTACTCCGCCGACAGCGCCTGACGGTCCGCGGGGGACATGTTGATCATTTTCGCTTCGTTCCGGTAGATCAGCAGTAGGTACTGCATGGCTTACTCCTGTTGTTCGGCCTGATTGCCGACATCCAGTCGAACGGGGCCAACATCAAACGACATCCTCGGGATAATTATTCGATATCAGGGGACGAGATCATTTGTAGATCATCACGGGCCTGACTTCGATCGAGCCGTCCCTGGCTCCGGGAATCCGCGCGGCCATCGCGATCGCTGCGTCGAGGTCTCTCGCCTCGACGAGATAATAGCCGCCGAGTTGCTCGCGGGTCTCGGCGAACGGACCATCGGTCGCGAGTACCTTGCCGTCGCGAACGCGAACGGTGGTCGCAGTCGAGGTCGGCTGGAGCCCGTCGCCGGCCTTGAAGTTGCCGCTCTGGACGATGGACTGGGTGTAGGCGGAATACTCCGCCAACAGCTTCTGGTAATCTGCGGGGTCCATCTTGCTCTGTTGAGCTTCGTTCCGGTAGATCAGCAGCAAATACTGCATCGTTTAACTCCTGTTGCTCGGCTGGATTGCCGGCATCCAGTCGAACTGGGCCCACGCCCAACGACATGTTCAGGATAAATTATTCGCAGCCGGCTTGCGCGGCGATCTCTGCTTGACGGAACCGTCACAAATGCCCCATGCGTAGCCGGTCAGTCGGCCGGACGGCCGCTCCGGCAGGTGCCGAAAGGCCGCCGGGGAGGAAAGTCCGGGCTCCCTTGACATACGGTGCCGGATAACGTCCGGCGGGGGCAACCCCAGGGAAAGTGCCACAGAGAACGAACCGCCCGCCGACGCCCCTTCGGGGCTCTGGCGCGGCAAGCCCTCGGGCCTGCCGTGCCGTAGCAGCGCAAGCTGCGTAGGCAGGTAAGGGTGAAAAGGTGCGGTAAGAGCGCACCGCGGCTCCGGCAACGGAGCCGGCATGGTAAACCCCACCGGGAGCAAAACCGAATAGGGACGGCGTAGCGGGCTGTTCGCGCAAGCGATAACGCCGCGGGGCGATGTCAGGCCCGCCGTCCGGGTAGGTTGCTCGAGGCCATGTGCAAACATGGTCCCAGAGGAATGGCCGTCACGTATCGTTCGCGCAAGCGGACGGTGCCTTACAGAACCCGGCTTACAGGCCGGCTGATATCTTGCAACGAGGGGTTCGATGCTGACCGCATCGGACCCCTCACCATTTTTCACCGTTGTCATTCCGAGGCGCGACGAAGCGAGAGCCCGGAATGACGAGGGTGAACTAGGCCACAATCTTCTCCAACACCGCCATCAAAGCCTCGGGCGCTGTCACGTTCGGCGCATGACTGGCATCGAGTTCGAAATAGCGCCAGCCCTCCTCGTTCTTCGTGCGCTTCGCGAACTGCCCGAACACATCGCCCGGCGGAATGCGCTTGCAATAGATGTAGCTGCGCGGGATCGCCGGCTCGCCGTGTTCGAGCTTGAGCCTCGTCTCGAAACATTTGATCGGCATGTTGATGCGGCGCGCATTGAGCCAGTCGAGATCGGCCTGCGGCGTATCGGGCGGCGGCGGATTCGGCGGGATGCGGCAGCCGTCGCCCGCGGCAGCCGCCTTGCGCATCGGCTCGCGCCCGCCCTCGTTGAGATCGAACAGCGACTGGCCGTCACCCGGCACGAAGGCGTCGAGATAGATCAGCTGCGCCACGCGCTCGCGCGCGCGGTCGGCAACACCGGTCGCGACCATGCCGCCATAGCTGTGGCCGAGCAGCACGATGTCGTCGAGGTCCTCGAACTTGATGACGTTGAGGATGTCCTGGATATGCGTATCCAAATCGATCGCGGGACTCGCGAGATGCGCGCGTTCGCCGAGCCCGGTGTAGGTCGGCGCCACCAGGCGGTGGCCGCCCTGCGCCATCAGCGGATGCATCTTCTTCCAGGCCCATCCGCCGGACCATGCGCCATGACAGAGCAGAAAAGTCTTCGCGCGTGCGGCCATCGGCGTTTCCATCGTTCTTGTTTCTACGATGGAGTGTAGCGGCCGCGCGCGCGATGTAAACGCTGCAGCCCTCAGGCCGCGCGGGTGTTCACCTTCACGCGGACGGGCGCAACCGCCTCGCGCCGCAGCTTGCCGGCTTCAAAACCATGCATGCCGATCTGCCATTGCAGGCCGACGATGGCGCCCTTGGTCGGCTGCAGCAGCGCGAGCGAAGCGAACAGCGTCACGGGCAGCCACACGGCCAGTTGCAGCCAGACCGCCGGCGCGTAAGCCGTCTCGACCGCGAGGATCGCCGGTACGACGAGGTGACCAACCACGACCATCACCAGATAAGCCGGGAAGTCATCGGCGCGCTGGTGAAACAGCTCCTCGCCGCAATGGTCGCAGCTGTCGGCCACTTTCAGGAAGCGCCCGAACATGTGTCCTTCGCCGCAGTTCGGGCACTTGCCCAAAAAGCCGCGCCACATCGCCTTCGAGAGAGAGACTGAACCGGTTGCCATGACAGCACCTCTTCCTTTTCGCTGATCCATACAATAATATCCTGCATCCATACATTCAAAGGATATGGGCCTAAATTGCATGGATTGGACCCCTACAATCTCGGAGCTGAGCGGGCCGCGCTACCAGCGCATCGTCGAGGCCATGGAGGCCGACATCGCCGCGGGCCGGCTGGTGCGCGGCCAGCAGCTGCCGACGCAGCGCGCGCTGGCCAAGGCCCTCGGCATCGACCTCACCACGGTGACGCGCGCCTACACCGAGGCGCGGCGCCGCGGCATCATGGAAGCCCGGGTCGGACAAGGCTCATTCGTATCCGAGACCAGCGCGCGCCGCGCGGTCGACCTGCCGCATCCGGTCGCGATCGATCTCTCGATGAACGTGCCGCCGCATCCGCTCGAAGCGCAACTCGATGAGCGGATCATTGCCGGGATGGAAGCCATCCGCGCGCAATCGGGCCTGACGGCGCATCTCAACTATCAGCCGCCCGGCGGCAGCGCGCATGAGCGCGAGGTCGCGGCCCGCTGGATGCGTGCACGGGTTCCGCACGCGCGCGCCGACAGGCTCGTGATCTTTCCCGGCACGCAGACGATCCTGTTCAACCTGCTCGCTCAGCTCGCGCGGCCCGGCGACGTCGTGCTGACGGAAGCGCTCACCTTCCCCGGCATCAAGGCCGCCGCGGCGCGGCTCGGCGTCAAGCTCGTCGGTATCGCCATGGATGATGGCGGCATCTTGCCCGATGCGCTGGCGAAGGCCCGTCGCGCGCACAGGCCGAAGGCCGTCTATCTCATTCCGACGCTGCACAATCCAACCACCGCGACGCTGTCCACCGAACGGCGCAACGCCATCGCAAAGATCATCAGCGATTCCGATATGACGCTGATCGAGGACGATGCCTATGGGCTGCTCGACCGTTCGGCATCGCCGATCGCAAACCTCATTCCGGAGCGGACCTATCTCGCAACCACGCTGTCGAAATGCATCGCGCCGGCGCTGCGCGTCGCCTATCTCGTGACGCCCGACAACGCCGCGCAGCGGGACATGCGTGCCGGCTTGCAGGCCACCGTGCAGATGCCGGCGCCGCTGATGGTCGCGCTGGTGACGCATTGGATCGAGAACGGCATCGCCGATCGCATCATCACCGCCATCCGCAACGAGGCGATCGGCCGCCAGCAGCTTGCGCAGCGCGCGCTGAAAGGCATTCAGTTCCTGGCCAAGCCTGCCGCCCATCATCTCTGGCTGCGGCTGCCGGAGGGCCGCCCCGACGTCGCCGCGCATCTGTTGCGGAATGGACTCGCAGTCGTCGCCGGCGACGCTTTCACTGTGGACGGAACACCGCCGCATGCCGCGCGCGTCTCGCTCGGCGCCGCGCGCAATCGATCGGAGCTGACGGAAGCGCTGCGCATCCTGGTCGGCGCGCTGCACAGGCCGGCCGACACGAGGCAGATCGTCTAGGCTCTTCTTATTGGTGGTGACGGCGGTGGCGCGGGCGAACGACCGGCGTCACACCAGACGGATAAGCCGCATAGGCCTCGCTCGGTGCCACTGTCTCGCCACGAGCCTGGCGCGCCGCAGGCGTGAGCTGGCCGCCGTTCAGCACATCGCGGTCGGGATGGGCGGCCTGATAGGCCGCAGGTTCGGAGAACTGCGCCTGCGCCATCGTCGGCATCAGGGCCGCCGCAGACAGCAGCGCGGCTGCAACGGCAATCTTCGTGCGGGTCATGGTCGTTCTCCATCATCTCGTTCGGGGAAAGGCCAATGAGAGCGCATCATGGCGTCGGGCAGGCCCCCGGATTGAAGTATGGTCATCATGTAGGCCTGCCATTGGCGAATGCCCGCGGTTGAGGATCACGCTTGCGTGCGGTTTTGGAATTGACCTGCACGGCCGCAGCCGTGCTATGCGGGCGTTGGCGATCAACAGTTCGGGATCGCCTATTGCGACAAGGACAATCTGTTGGAAACGCTCACTTATGCGCTGCTGCTGTTCGGCGCGCTGGCCGGCGGCTTCGTCTCGGGACTGGCCGGCTTCGGGACCGCGCTGATGGCGCTCGGCATCTGGCTCTACGTCCTGCCGCCCTCGCTCGCGGTGCCGCTGGTGCTGATCTGCTCGGTGATCGCCCAGACCTCGACGCTGCCGTCGATGTGGAAGAGTTTCGACCTGTCGCTGGTCTGGCCGTTCCTGATCGGGGGCCTGATCGGCGTGCCGCTCGGCACCATGCTGATCGCCTCCGCCGATCCAAAAGTGTTCAAGCTGAGCGTCGGCGTGCTGATCCTGATCTTTTCGACCGCTCTCTATCTCAACAAGAGGCCCCTCGCCGTGACGTTCGGTGGCCGCATTGCCGACGGCGCGATCGGCTTTGCCGGCGGCATTCTCGGCGGCCTCGCCGGATTGTCCGGGCCGCTGCCGATCCTCTGGGCCAATATCCGCGGCTGGAACAAGCACGAGCGGCGCGGCATCTTCCAGCTCTTCAATTTCACCGTGCTCGCGACCGCGCTGGTGTTGCAGACGGCGTCGGGTCTCGTCGAATTCAAGGTGGTCTGGCTCGCGCTGGTCGCCTTCCCGGGCACGCTGATCGGCGCGTGGGCCGGCGCCCGCGTCTATCACGCGCTGAACGACAAGCATTTTGGCGACGTCGTGCTCGGCCTGTTGTTCCTGTCGGGCCTCACCCTCGTCTGGAACAGTATTGCCGCGCTCTAGCTCGATGCTCTCTTTGCGGCGAGCGCCATGCCGCCGGCGACGCCGACACCGAGCACGTAGATCCAGCCCGAGGTGAAATCGAACAGATGCGTGTTGAGCAGTGAGGACAGCATGTTCTGCACCACGACCAGCATGCCGATCCAGCAGGCCAGCCCCTCGCCGCGAAACATCAAGAGGTGCGCGATCCACAGCGCGTAGAGGACCAGCACGCCGACGACGCCCCACTGCACGGCATTGCTGAGGGTCTGATTGTGCGGGTTGCTGACGATCTCGCCGCGCAGCGGGTCGTCGTGCGGATTGGCGGCCACGCCGGCGAACAGACCGCGGATCGAGCCGGTGCCGTGGCCGATCAGCGGCGCGTCGGCGATGAACCCAAGGGACTTCCGCCAGTATTCGAGACGCGAGCCCATGCTGCTAATCGAATTGTTGTCGGCCTCCAGGCTCCTTTCATAATCGCTCTGGAACTTGCCGACGGTCGCGCGCAGATGCGGCGAGACGGCCCAGAGCGCTACGGCGATCAACGCCGTCGCAGCGCCGGCAACGAGCGCCGCCCGCCAGCGCAGATGCAGCAGTGCAAACACCACGAGCAGGACCGGCAGCGTCACCAGCGCCGTGCGCGAGACCACGACGAACATCATGTTGGCGAGGAAGCCGAGCGCCAATACGGCGAACAACGCCGCGATCCGAACGCGGCCCTGCTGAACCAGCGTCACGATCGGGTACACCAGCGCGATCGCACAGAGCGCGAATTCCTGGCTCTGGTCGATATAGTTGCGCACGGCAATCCCGCTCTCGACCTGGTAGGGCCCGCGCGACAGATAGAGCTTTAGCGAGAGCCTGGGATCGATCGCAACAGCGAAGGAGTACAGCATGAGCAGCGTGCAGGAGACCAGGAACGCCGCAAAAACCCATTTGCCGTAGGGCCAGCGCTCGAACTGGTAGATCAGCAGCGGGATCACCAGCAGTCTTGCCGGCGGCCCGAGCGCGTGCAGCCGCTCGGCCCAGGGCGCAACCGACCAGAGCGTGCCGACGAGTGCCAGCACGAACAGCGCGATCGGCAGCAGGCAGATCGGGCGCAGCAGCGAGCGCGGGAGCTCGCGAAGGTCGATGAAAGCAATGGCGATCAACCACGGCACGAGCGCAAAAGTCACGCCGGTGGTGCTCCAGGGCAGCAGCAACGCGACCAGCGCAACGAAGCGGGCCGGTGTGCGGTAGCGCGCCGCCCAGATCGCGGAGAGCCAGGACGCTCGTCCTTGCTCGTTCAACACCTCGGTCATTGCAGTCCCTTGCAGATTCGCGGCCCACCCACGGCGCGGCAAACTAGCCGGAGCCGTGGGTGGGCGACAAGCGCGCGTCGGTTCGATCTGCTACGCGGGCTCGCGCATGGGAGGCTCAACCGGCTCGGAATTTGCCGGCTTCGCCACCTTCTCCTGTGCCGGCAGCGCAAGGCGTTTTCTGAACTCCCGGAGCAAAAGCCACACGCTCAGGGCGGCCTGTAGCGTGGTCGTCGCGATCGACAAATACCAGACATGCTCCATCCGGAAGCCCGGCCACGTCGAGAGCCAGATCGACGGCAGGGAATAGGTGAGAACCCGCGTCGCCGAGGTCCACAACACCGGCTTGGTGTTGCCAAGCCCCTGAAACATGCTGGAGCAGGTAAAGATCAGCCCCTGCGCCACCATGTTGAGCGAGACGAGGCGCAGAAACAGCGACGCAACCCCCATCGTCTCCTGATCCCTGGAGAAGCCGGCAAGCAGCAGACCGGGCGCGAACTGCGCGAGGATCATGAAGACAATCATCACGGCGGTCGCGATAAGCGACGCCTTGACAAAAGTCTCCCGCACAYGTGCTCCATTGCCGGCGCCGAAATTCTGGCCGGCGATAGGCCCTGCGGCGAGGGCGATGGCGAGCGCCGGCATCTGGATCAGCCCGAGGAGACGCGTCCCGATGCCAAACCCCGCCTGCGCCGCCGGGCCAAAAACGCTCAGCACGTAATAGCCCACGGCCATGATGATGAAGATCATCGCAAATTCCCCGCCCGCGGGCAGGCCGACATTGAGGATTCTCTTCCACTGCCGCAGTTGCGGCCGCCATTGCTCGGGGTGAAACGCGACGTAGCGCTCCAGCTTGAGGAAATAGCCAAGCAGCATCAGCACGCCGACGAAGACGGCGATCGAGCTGGCAAGGCCGGCACCGGCCACACCGAGCGCATGTCCGGTGCCCCAGCCCGTGATTAGCACCGGCGCCAGCGCGATGTTGATGACTACGGCCAGCGCCTGCACCAGCATGCTCGGCCGCACGATGCCGGTCGCCCGCAATGCGGATGCCATCACTTGCGTGGCGAATTGCAGCGCCAGCGCCGGCATGAACCAGAGCAGATAAACGGTACCGGCTTCGACCGTAGCTTCGTCGGCTGCAACCGCGCGCATGTAGGGGCGCGACAGCGCGAAGCCCGCGACCAATGTCAGGATCCCGAACAGCACCGACAGGACGACCGACTGGTTGAAGACCAGATTGGCGTCGTCGCGGTCTTTCCGCCCCACGGCGTGCGCCATCAGCGCAACCGTGCCGACGCCGAGCACCTGCATCAGCGCATTGACCAGAAAGCCCGCATTACCGGCCGCCGCGACGCCGGCGATCGCCGCCTCGCCCAGACCCGAGACGAAATACAGATCGACGAGCTGACAGATCATGATCGTGATCATGCCAACCACGATCGGAGGCGCCATGCTCAGGATGTGGCTCACGATGGAGCCGCGCGTCAGGTCCTTCATCTCATTCCATCCTTAAAGGCGTGACCGCGGGACTTGCGTCCCGCTGCCGCGCGCCTCTCATTCCGCCGCCGCGATGCGCCCGAGCTCCACCACCTGGCGCTCGAACAGGCCGCGATAGATGCCCCCTGGCTTGCCCGCGAGCATGGCATGGGTACCTTGCTCGACGATCTCGCCGCGGTCGAACACCAGGATCCGATCGAGGCTGCGCACCGTCGACAGGCGGTGCGCGATCACGATCGAGGTGCGGCCCTTCATCAGCCGCTCCATCGCCTGCTGGATCAGCGCCTCCGATTCCGAATCGAGGCTCGAGGTCGCTTCGTCCAGGATCAGCACCGGCGCGTCCGCCAGGAAGGCGCGCGCCAGCGCCACGCGCTGCCGCTCGCCGCCCGACAGCTTCACGCCGCGCTCGCCAACCAGCGTGCCGTAGCCCTTCGGCAGGCGCAGGATGAAGTCGTGCGCATTCGCCAGCCGCGCCGCGTGCTCGATGGCCTCCAGGCTGGCACCGGGCCGGCCATAGGCGATGTTCTCCGCAAGCGTGCGGTGGAACAGGATCGGCTCCTGCTGCACGATCGCGATCTGGCTGCGCAGCGATTGCTGCGTAGCGTGCGCGATGTCCTGCCCGTCGATCAGCACGCGACCACCGGAGACGTCGTAGAGCCGCTGCACCAGCTTGACGAAGGTCGTCTTGCCGGAGCCGGAGCGGCCGACCAGGCCGACGCGCTCGCCGGCGCGGATCGTGACCGACAGTCCGTCATACAGTGGCGCGCGATGGCCGCCATAGTGGAACGTGACGTCGTCGAATACGATCTCGCCGGCCTCGATCGCGATCGGTCGCGCACTGGCCGCATCGGCAATCCCGATCGGCTCGCCATGGATCGCCACCAATTCGTCCATGTCGTTGACCGAGCGCTGGAGGTTGTTGATGTGCATGCCGACGTCGCGCAGATAGGCGTGGATGACGTAGTAGCTCGTCAGCACATAGGTGACGTCGCCGGGCGAGGCGTGCCCGGACATCCACAGCAGCACCGCGCCGCCGATCACGGACGCACGCAGGCATAGCAGCAGCGAGAGCTGCGCCATGGCCGTGTAGTTGTAGCGAAACCAGGTCCGCCGCACGCGCACGCGCCAGCGATTGATGACGCGGGCGAGCCGCGTATCCTCGCGCGCTTCGGCGCCGAAGGATTTCACCACGGCGTTGCAGGTCAGCGCGTCCGCCAGCGTGCCGCCGACCTTGGTGTCCCAGGCGTTGGAGACGCGCGCGGCCGGCGCGATGTAGCGCGTCGAGAACAGCACGGTGATGGCGACGTAGAAAAGCGCGCCCACCGCGATCACCGCGCCGAGCGACGTCCAGTGCAGGCCGATCAGGACCATGGAGCCGATCAACACCAGCAGAGACGGCGCCAATGCCATCAGGATGGTGTCGTTGAGCAGGTCGAGCGCCCACATGCCGCGGGTGACCTTGCGCACCGTGGAGCCGGCAAAGGAGTTGGCGTGCCAGTCGGTCGAGAAGCGCTGCACGCGCGTGAAAGCCTCCTGGGCGACATCCGACATGATCTTGAGCGTGAACGGGACGATCGCCTGGAGACCGATCAACCTCAGCACCACGGACGCCGCACCGAGCGCCACGATGGCGCCGAACGCAACCAGCGCGGCGCGGCGCGCGTCGGGATCGGACGCGCCGCGCGTCAGCGCATCGACCAGATGTCCGGAGAATACCGGCATGAACAGGTCGGCGATGGTTGCGCCCAGCAGGCCGCCGGCCACGATCAGGCCGCGTCCGGGCTGCTTCAGCCAGTGCCGGAATACGAAGGGCAGCACCACGCGTATGGCCGCGGGCCTTTTTGACAGAGAGGTCATGACATTATCCGGCCGCTTTCGGCGCGGGCCGGCTCCATCGACGGACGCAAATCCGCCACGGAGGGCTGACCGGCGTCACTCACAACTGATTTTGACTTGGGAAGTGGAGAGATCGGGACTCGTGACCCGATCGAATCTGGCGGAAGGGGCCTCTAACAGGCCGCCGACATACCGAACCAGAACATCGAACGCGGGCGTACGATCTGCGAGTGCGACGAAATCATGCAAATCTCTCCCTGGCTCGATTGAATGAGGTGCGCTTTATAGATGTATCGTTTCCGGTTTGCAACGGGGCTCCCGCGAATTCACGGACGAGTGTTGCAATTTGGTGCGTGGCGCCTTGGTCCGGCATCGCCGCCGCCTCAATCTCCGCTGTCATGCCCCGGCTTGACCGGGGCATCCAGTACTCCGCGGCGATAGTTAGCTCACACAACTTCCGCCGCGGAGTACTGGATCGCCCGCCTCCGCGGGCGATGACACCTCGTAAGCCGCTTGCCTAATGCGCGTCGCCGCCACCGGTCATCGAGGCCGGTTTGCTCAGCAGCGTGACCAGCAGGCTGAGGCCGAGATAAAACAGCGTCAGCGCGAAGAAGGCGTCGCCAAAGCTCATCACCACGGCCTGGCGGTGCACGATCTGGCTGAGCTGCTTCATCGCCATCAGCGTGGAATCGCCGAGTCCCTGGAATTTCTGCATGAACATGGTCAGGGTTTCGGTCGCAGTCGCATTGCCCCAGGTCACCCGCTCCTGAAGGCGGGTGATGTGCAAATCGGTGCGGTTGTTGAGCACGGTGTTGATGACGGCAAGGCCGACCGCGCCGCCGAGATTGCGCATCAGGTTGAACAGGCCGGAGGCGTTCTTCACCCTGTCGGGCGCCAGCGTTCCGAGCGCGATGTTGTTGGTCGGCACCATCGCGAACATCATGCCGATGCCGCGCAGGATCTGCGGCACCAGCAGCTCGTAGAAATCGTAGTCGCGCGTGATCCAGGTCATCTGGTAGGAGCCGATCGCGAACACGATGAGGCCGAACGCGATCATGTAGCGCATGTCGACCTTCACCATGAGACGGCCGACCAGCGGCGCGACCAGGAACATGGTGATGCCCGAGACGAACATGGTCTCGCCGATCATCAGCGCGCTGTAGCCGCGCACTTCGGCGAGGTAGCGCGGATAGATGTAGGTCAGGCCGTAGAGCCCGATACCGATGCAGAACTGCAGGACGCAGCCGACCGCGAAATTGCGGTTGGAGAAGGTGCGCAAATTGACGATCGGCTCGGCCGCGGTGAACACGCGCCAGAAGAAGGCGATCGCCGAGACCGCGCAGATCCAGGCGCAGATCGCGACGGACGTGTCCTGCATCCACTCATGTTGCGGACCTTCCTCCAGCACGTATTCCAAGGTGCCGAGGAAGCCGGCCATGAAGAGCAGGCCCCACCAGTCGAAGCGGTCGAGCAGCTCGAAATGCGGCTCGTCGAAATCGACCAGCGCCAGCACGCCCAGGGTGATGCCGATGCCGGGCACGACGTTGATGAAGAACAGCCAGTTCCACGACATCAGATCGGTGATGTAGCCCCCGACCGTCGGGCCGATCGTGGGAGCCAGGGTCGCAACAAGCCCGATGATGGGACCGACGATGTGGAATTTGGAGCGCGGGAATACAGTATAGGCCGAGGCGAACACGGTCGGGATCATGCCGGCGCCCAAAAAGCCCTGAAGGGCACGCCAGAGGATCATCTCCTCGATCGTGGTGGCGAAGCCGCAGAGCAGGCTCGAGGCGGTGAAGCCCGCGGCCGAGATCGCGAACAGCAGCCGCGTGCCGAAAGCGCGCGAGAGAAAGCCCGACAGCGGAATCGCGATCACTTCGGCGATCAGATAGGCGGTCTGGACCCAGGCGACCTCGCTGGAGCTTGCCGACAGGCCTGCCTGGATTTCACTGAGGGACGCCGAGACGATCTGGATGTCCAGGATCGACATGAACATCCCGAACACCATGATGATGAAGGCGAACAGCCGCTTCGGCGCGATGCGCTCCGAGTCGGGGTTCGCCATCATGGCGGGTGAGGCGGTGGTGGCGTTGGCCATGGTCTGACCTCGCAGCGCTCGATTTGTGGCTACTGCGGGTGGATCGCGGTGGGATCGTCTAGATCGATCTCGCTGTCGGCGTCGGCCGCGCCCTTGTTGGTATCGACGGTCGCATACACCGACATGCCGGCGCGGAGCAGGTTCTGCTTCGCCACCGACTTCGGCACGCGGATGCGGACCGGCACGCGCTGCACGATCTTGGTGAAGTTGCCGGTGGCGTTGTCAGGTGGCAGCAGCGTGAACACCGAGCCCGCGCCCGCTGCGATGCTGTCGACGATTCCGGAGAACTTGCGCATGCCGTAGGCATCGACCTTGATTGTCACCGGCTGGCCGGGACGGATGCGCTTGAGCTGCGTTTCCTTGAAATTGGCATCGATATAGACGTCGTCGAGCGGCACGATGTTGCCGAGGCGCTGGCCGACCGCGACGAAGTCGCCGGCGCTGACCAGGCGGTTCGAGAACGTGCCGTCGACCGGCGCGCGCACCGCGGTGAAGGCGAGATCGCGCTCGGCCTTGGCGAGCGAGGTCTTGAGCTCGGCGAGCTGCGCCTGCGCTTCGGCCTGCTGCGCCTTGGTGACGTGGACATTGCTGACCGCGACGTCGTAGGCGGCCTGCGCGGCCTTGACCGCGGCGGCGCCCTGGTCGCGTCCGGCTTCCGAGCTTTCGAACGTGGCGCGCGAGGCAAAGCCCTTGCTGCTCAGCGCCTGCTGGCGCTCATAATCGAGATCGGCGCGCTTGAGGCCCGCCTCGGCCGAGACGAGCTGCGCCTTGGCCTGTGCAACCTGGCTGTCGAGCGCTGCAATCTGGCGGCCGATGCGATCGATGGTGGCCTGCTGGGTCGCGATCCTGGTCGCGGCGGCATCGACCGCGATCTTGTAGTCGCCGTCATCGATGCGGAAGACGACGTCGCCGGCGCGCACGGTCGTGTTGTCGCCGGCGAGGATCGAAGAGATGTGGCCGGCAACGCGCGCGCCCAGCATGGTGTTGTTGGCGCGGACATAGGCGTCGTCGGTGGCGACGTAGAAGCGGCCGACCAGCGTGTAGTAGCCGGCATAGCTCGCGGCCGCGAGCGCCAGCACGAGGCCAACACCCATCAGGACGAATTTGCGCTTGCCGGGCTTCGGCGCGTCGGCGGCAGCGGGTGCAGCCGGCTTGTCGGTCACGGGCGTCTCCGGCGCCTCATTGGTGCGGCGCTTGGTTTCCTCGGCCACATGAGAGCGCAACTGCTCGGCAAGGGCGACGGATTTCTCGGTCGCAGCTTCACTGCCGGCCTGCCCCGGCGTCGTCTCCACCGCTTCCTGGCGAAGGACACGCGCAGCCTGGTCTCTCGATACGGCCATAAAGGCCTCCCCAACAAAAAGCGGCGACCAGGGACGGCCGTCCTGCGGCCGGTTCCCTCTCGCCCATCCCAAATATCATTGACCGAACGGTTCGGTCAACATAGATAATATTCCCGGGCAGGACCCTACTGGCCCGAATCCTTTATTTGGGTTTCATGGGTCGGGCTCGATCCAGAAACCTTCCGAGACGCTGAACCAATGGTTGTAGCCGGCCGCGAACATCTCCACGTCGTCCAGGAGGAGGACAGCTCCAAGCGCCGCCAGATCCTGGACGGAGCCCGCAAGGTGTTCATGGATCTCGGTTTCGACGGCGCCAGCATGGGCGAGATCGCGCGCGCCGCGCAGGTCTCCAAGGGCACGCTCTACGTCTACTTCGCCGACAAATGCGCGCTGTTCGAAGCCATCCTCGAGCAGGAGGCGCTCCAGCACGGCCAGGTCGTTTTCAATTTCGATCCCGCGCGCGACGCCGAGACCACGCTGAAGGATTTTGGCCAGGCCTATATCCATCTGCTGTGCCGGCCCGGCGGCGGTTCGGCGATCCGCACCGTGATGGCGATCGCCGAGCGCATGCCTGACGTGGGCCGCCGCTATTATCTGCGCGTGCTGGACAAGACCATCAACCGGCTCTCCGAATATCTCAAAATCCATGTCGCTTCCGGCGATCTCAAGATCGACGATTGCGACCTTGCCGCGTCGCAGTTCATGGAGCTGTGCAAGGCCTCGCTCTTCCTGCCGTTCGTTTTCCAGGCCGCGCCCGCGCCTTCGGAAGAGCGCATGATCGAGGTCGTCGACAGCGCGACGCGGATGTTTCTGGCGGCGTACCGGGCGACGTAGCAGCAGCGGGGCACGCGTTGCGCAGGCCGCTGCCGCGGCACTATATTGAGCGCCATGTCCCGTGATCTTCGCCCGCCTGTCGATATCCTCCATTACGAGATCGTCCAGGAACAGGCCTCAGCGCTTGGCCGGATGGGCAGTGCACTCGAACAGAGCCTTGCGCGCTTGCGCGAATTCGACGCCGCTCACGCGCACGCGGAGGCGCCGGCCTCAATGCAAGCGGCGAGGCGCAAGCTGGTGATGGAAGCCGGCCAGGCGCTCTGGATGCTCGTGGTGCAACGTGAGGCGACCGGCCTGCGCGACAGCCGCCATATCATGCGGACCTACAACGTTCCGGGCGAGGTGCAGCGGTGCATGGGGCTGGTCCCCGCACCGTCGAAGCCGGCCTCGAAGTGACTGCCCGGCACCCCGGAGCTAGGCCGCGATCTCTTCCATCTTGCGCCACCCATGCAGGACGCGACGCCCCTCCCGGGTGAATGCGAAGCAATTGCCGCCGCCGGCAGCCTGATCGTGAACGCGATCGATGGGATGACCGGCATGGTGGCAGAACAGCAGCGTGCCGACGGCACCGTGGCCGACGAAGAGAACGTCGCCCGGGCGATTGCGGGCGAGCACCGCCTCGGTCTCGCGCACGATGCGCGCCTGCGCATCGACGGCGCGCTCCCAGCCGCGGACGCTGAGATGCGGCTGCGCGAAAAACTGGTCGGCGACCTCCTCGAACTCGGCCGGTTTCAGGAAGCCGGTCGCTGAACGGTCGTTCTCATGCATGGCCTCGCGGATCTCGATCATGATTCCGAGGCGGCCCGCGACGATCTCCGCGGTCTCGATCGCCTTGCGCTCGGCGCTCGAGACGATCTGCGTGGTGCTCGCGAGCCAGCCCGCATTCGCCAGCGCTTCGGCGCGCGCGCGACCGACCGAACTCAGGCCCCATTGCGGCACGGGCACCGTGGGATCTATTTGCACCTGCGGATGGGTGAGATAGCGGACGATATCGGCGGTCATCTTACTCGTCGGCGTACTCGTCCTCTTCCTGCTTGCGCGTCGCGCTCTTGCGCGTTCCGAGCGAGCCCGTGACATAGGGATCACGCCGACCGGCGTAAGGGTTGCGCTGCTGCGCGCGGCCGGCGACCTCGTCGCCCGAGGTAGCGGCGGGCTGGCAGATCAGCCGGCGGCTGGCGCGGCGCATCAGATCCACATGGATATGATCGTAGTGATAGACGTTCGAGCCCGGCGCGAGCACCGTGGTGAAATGCGCGCACGCGCCCGACTGCACATCGCGCAGGAACCCCTGCTCTTCCGGCATGCCGCGCCAGCCGTCCTTCACGGTGACGCGACGTCCGTCGGCGAGCACGAAGGCGGCGATGTCGAGCGCGTTGCCGAAGGCGTGCTCGGAAATGTGGGCGTGCGAGTTGCCGTTCATGCCGCGGCAGGAATAGGCGGAGATCTGCTTGATCTCGACGACGCGGGCACCGAACCAGCGCATCGCCGATGGCTGCACGGTGTCGGCGAGCCAGCGGTCCAGTTCGGACACGATCGGACAGGCGAGCGTCGCGGTCGGCTTGATCGCGACGGGGCCGACGGCGATGACGGGATTGCCCTGCGCCGGACCAAGACGCGGCAAAGGTTGCTGCGCGGGCGCCTGCGAGTACGGCGCCGGCCGCGCCGGATAGCTCGGCGCATTCATGTAGCGTGCGGCGCCCGCGGCATCGGTGCCCTCGGGCGGCAAGTCGATCTCGTCCTCTTGCTGTGCCACGCCGGGCGCGTTCAGCGACATCGGGCCGGGCGAATTGCCATAGCCCGAGGGCTGGCGCACCGCGCTCTCGGGATAGTTCGACCGCTGCGGATAGGAGGATGACGGATAGTTCTGGCTCTGCGGAGCGTTCGATCGCGGCTGCGTCACCGGCCACCGCGGCTGGCCGCCGACACTCCCCGGCGGACGCAATTCCTCGTCGGCAAAGCCATAGCTGCCCGAGGCTTCGCCGATGGCGGCGACCTTCAACGGGAACTCGGCGCCGCACATGCCGGGGCCCGAGATCGGCTCGATGCGGACGAGATCCGGCCCCTCTTTCACCGCGCCCGATTTCAGGCATGCGGCTTCGGCCTCGGCCCGCCACGGTTCGCGTTCGGCCTGGAAAAAGCCGCGTCCGCAACCCGCAAGCGAAACAAGGACGATGGAGCCGACGAGATACAAACGAACTCCGCGCGTCATGCACGCACGTTCGGTGAATTTACTTAAAGACTCTTCAACGTGTTGATTTCAGTGTTCTTTAACCATACCGGCGCGCACGCGCGTACGCCGCCAGGCAGCAGCGGAAGCAAGGCTGACTTTTTCGGAGAGAGACTCTCTGTTAACCATGATGCGCTCGCACGGGGGACAGCAGCGGGAGCGACCTTATGACGTTCGCCGGGAGACTGAGCGTTATCACCGCGTGCCTCGCCATGGCCTTTGTCGGCGCCATCGTACTCGGCATGATCTAGAGACATCACCCGGCCGCCGAGCGTATTGCCGTGCTCAGAAATTCGAGCAGGACGATCCCGTGAGGCCGCCGATCTTGAAGTCGTGACAGACCAGACCGGGATTATCGGGATCGGGATAGCCGTCGTCCTTCTCGCGAACCGTATGACTGAAGCGCCAGCCCCGCGTGCGCATGCAGCGCTTGTATTGCGCTGAGGTCGCCGTGCCGTTCTGCGGCGCACCGAGTTGCGCGTCGCAGAACGCGCTGTCGACATGCAGCGCATCGTCGCCGCGCTGCTGCTTCAGCATGTTGTTCCAGATGTCGGTGTCGGCGTGGGCCGGGATCGCGCTGCCGATCAGCAGCGCGGCGATGAAGCCGAGACGTTTCATGTTGGCTCTCCTTGCATGCGTCGTCAGCCATCGGTCGCGTGCAAGCGAGATGCAGGTTCGGTGCGGGACGATTACAAATTGGACAGGGGCAAGCTGCCACCCTCCCCCTCCAGGGGAGGGTAAGAGAAACGCTACGACCTTGCCCCCCACTGCCGTGATGTCGTGATCACCTTCTGCTGCCGCTCCTCGACGCGCGTCCAGTCGTTGCCGGAGCACCAGAAGCGGCCCAGCGCACAGGCTTCGACGCGAAGCCTGCCGGAGGCCGTCAGCGTCATCGTCCCATAATAGGTGCTGCCGCTGGAACGGCTGTAGATGCTGCCGCTCCAGACGTCGTGGGTTTTCGGCTTCATGTTGACGAGCACGCTTTCGCCGCGGCCAGAGGCTTCGGTCAGCGCATAGCCGCACAGCGCGGCGCCGCAGCGTTCGATCCGAACCGTGCCCTTCGCGCCGGCGCTCTCCCATTCGCCGAGCGGCGAATAAGCCGACTCGTCATCGCTGCGCTGGGCGATCGATGAAGTCTCGTCGATCTCGGGCCTCGGAGCGACGGCTGTCGCCTCCACGCGCGGCGGATCGAGCATGACCGTCTTCGGCGGATCCATGCGCGGCAGCTCAACTCTCGGCGGATTGGGGCTCGGCGCCTCGAGTCTTGGCGGCGACGGCAGGACTACAGGCTGCGATGTGGCCGCGGCCATGACGGGGGCGGGCGGCGCTGGCGGTGCCACGACGACGGCCGCTGGCGCCGGCCTGACCGGAGCTACCGGACAAGCCGGTTGCTGCGGCGCGACCGCGGGCGGCGGAGCAGGTGTCGTATCGGCATCGTTCGTCCGCCGGAGGCTGCGATTGGATGAAACCGACACGCAGGAAGCAGACCGGCAGTTCCGCGGCGCCTCGACATGAAACCGGTCGCCGCCGATCGAGAAGGTGTAGGAACCGGCGTAGGAACCGGCCTGGGCTGACGACGCCATCGCCACCAAAGCGATCAATGTGCCAAGCGATGTCGCAAGCCGCTTCATCGGCGCCTCCCTCTGTGTCGCGACGAGGTTACGCGGGCTGACTTGCCGCTGAATGTGCGCTGCCTCACCCAGCCGACGCGGTCCGTTGTGACGTCCATCACAGAAGGCGGGACAGGCCCGACGTAGGGTCGAACCACGCTTCATCCACCAGCGACACCAGTTCAGACCGGCACAATTTTCAGAGGTTGCCATGAACAAGCTCACCATCGCCGCCACCGCGCTCTTCCTCGCTTCGACCGCCGCCGCGCATGCCGGCAACTCGATTGCGTTCCAGATCGAAGGCCAGCACATCCGCATCGAGACGCCGCGCAACTGCGCCTCGCTCGATTGCGTGACGATCGTGGCACCAGGCCTGTCGGACAAGCCGATCAAGCTGAACAACATCAACCTCAAGGGCCTCGGCGGCTCCAAGGACGACGACGACACCACGCCGGCTCCGTCCACGACGACCGCGCAGCCGGCGCCGGTGCAGCAGCAGCCCGTGCAACAGGCGCCGGTGCAGGCGGCCGCGCCGGCCGCGCCTGCTG
>NZ_JBFUGY010000038.1:0-84635 GCF_056402655.1 Bradyrhizobium sp. P3_C3
CTCCCGATCGCCGGCCTGCCAGCGCGCCAGCCACTTGTAGCCGACGTCAGGACTGATGTTGAACCGACGGCACAGTTCGCGCCGGTTGGCGCCCTCCTGCAAAGCCAGCCGCACAAACTCGTGACGCTGATCCATCACTGACACCTCGCTCCAAGGCATGGACGGCCTCCCGAATCGGACCAATCCAGCCAATGTTGATGTGTCAGCTATGTCTCCGAACACCCGTCAGTGATCTGTCCGGGCTAAACACTTCGCGGGCGATGACAGTGATGGATGCGGCCAGCAGCGTTTGCTCGGGCTGACATCGCGCCACGGCTTCGGCAAGTCCTGCCCAACAAGTCCTGCCCAAGACGGCAAGATCTACCGATGCCGAGATATCCCTGAACGCCAAAACACCAGTCTCTTCAAGGCTCCGACATCGGCCCAGGAATTGCTCTCTTAGGTTGAGTCCCAAAGACTCGGATTTAGTGGGAAGGAGCGTTCCATGATTGCAGGTCTATCCAGCGCGGCGTTGCCCTATCTGCGTCCTGCATCAACGTCCGGTTCCAATGCGACAACGACATCAGATCTCCAGCCGGAGGCGTCGACTGCAACTGACGCTGCGACCAGCAGCCCCGGAATCAGCGTGTCGCAACTCAAGCCGCTGCAAGGCGCCAAGCCGATCTCGGTGGCGGATAACCCGGTCCTGCGCGACCTGATGGCAACGAATTGGCTGATGACCCACGGCGCGAACGCGACCCAACCGGCCGTCTCGGACGATGCGCCTGAAAATACCTATGCCCAGGTGAAGGTTGACGGCAAGGTGGTGGCCACACTGTACAATGGCGGGTCCTCGACGATGACCAACGCGGCGGCCGCAAAGATCGGCAAGCTCGAGGATCCTCCCGGTCTGAGTGGACCTGATCTGGCGCAATGGCGGGCCGACAATTACGCCAAGCTGCTTGGCGGCACCGTCGAAAAAGCGTCCACCGCGATCACGCAATCGCAATGGACACCGCGTCAGAGCAATTCTGCGACCTATAGTCGCGATCAACTCGACGCGGCCTTCCAGGCGATGCTGGCCGAGGGCCAGAAGGCCGCCGTGCAACTGCAATCGTCCTATCTCGCCTCGCGCGCGCAGCCGGGGACAGGCGCAGATATCAGCGCCTGACCTGAGAGATGGTTTGAGGACGCGCGGCATCCAGGCGACGAATTTTGTCAAAGCACATCAAGCAAAATCATCCCGTCAAGCAAAATCATCCCGGCTAACGCCGAACAACGAGCAGCCATCGTCGGCGTTCAACGCCCGCGATGTCGCGCGACAAGAGCTGCTCGCCTGGATAGTCCGATGGTCGGTCGTTCGGGAAAATCGGGAAGCGTGGCACGAGACGCACTGATGTCGCCCCGTCCTCCGCTGTCATTCCCCGCGAAAGCGGGGAATCCAGTACGCCGCGGCCTCTCGATTCAATCACTACGGCCTCTGGGATACTGGGTCGCCCGGTCAAGCCGGGCGACGACAGTGAGTGTTGGGCTAGCAGCGAGGCCTAGTCTGCGACGAGGATCAATCCTCGACCCCATAGCGGTGCAGGTCGTTGCCGTGCGTATCGAGCCACTTCTTGGCGCGCTCCATCGACGGGCAGGCCTTTCCGCAGACGCGCCAGAACCGCGCCGAGTGGTTCATCTCAACGAGATGGGCGACCTCGTGCGCGGCGAGGTAGTCGAGCACGTAGGGCGGCGCGAGGATCAGGCGCCAGGAGAACGACAGCGAGCCAGCCGAGGTGCAGGAGCCCCAACGGCTGGACTGATCGCGGATCGAGAGGCGCTTGACCCTGACGCCGAGCTCGACGGCATAGGCCTCCGCCGAGCGCTGGAGATCGTGGCGCGCCTCGCGCTTGAGGAAGTCGCTGACGCGGCGGTCGACATGCTCGATCCCGCCGGCGACGCAGAGAATGCGTTCACCGCTGTCGCGCACTTCTGTCCATACCGTGCCGCGCGTGCCGGCACGATGAACGATACGATGGGCCGTGCCGCGTAGCGGTATCACTGTGCCGGGTTGGAACGGCGCAGCCTTCGGCAAACGACCAAGACGTGCAGCGATCCACGCGCCGTGACGTTGTGCGAAGTCCTTGGCTTCGGCCAGCGTGCCGCGCGGCGGGATGGTGAGGATGGCTTCGCGATCGCTTGGATGAATTCTGAGCGTGTAGCGGCGCGCGCGGCGGTGCCGGCGCAATCGAATCGCAAAAAACTGCGATCCATGGGTGATGACCAGGGTCTTCGGCTCGTGGGGCCGTCGATAGAGGAGTGCGCGAGTGGCCATGTCTGTCAGTCCGGGGGGCAGGAGGGCGCCCGGATTCTGCCATAACCGCCGCCAGGGAAAGCGCTCGGCGCAAAAACAAATCATTTGCCCAATATACAGCGGTCTAGCGTCCGGGAGACCCTACAGACTGGGGTTGGAACCCGGTTTTTTCGCCCCCGCTGAACGCATGCGGCACCCCCAAGGGCTGAGGTGGGAATCACTCCTATGAAGCTACCTAAATACCGCGAATCTGGAGGGAACCAACCCCTGCCGGAACCTCCGACAGGGCGCCGATTTTCAGCGGGAAAGCCGAAAAACGCGCTTATTCGGCCGCGAGGGCCTGCAACGAGCTCGGATTCGCAGCCGAGACCATGAAGTCATGGATGCGCGGCACGATTTCCGACTTGAAGCGCGAGCCGTTGAACACGCCGTAATGCCCGACGCCCTTCTGGACGTAATGAACGCGGCGGTGATCGGGGATCGAGCTGCACAATGTGTGTGTTGCTTCGGTCTGACCGAGCCCGGAGATGTCGTCGTTCTCGCCTTCGACCGTCATCAGCGCCACGCGCGTGACCTTCGAGGGGTCGACGCGTGTTCCGCGATGGGTCATCTCGCCCTTCGGCAGCGAGTGCTTCACGAACACGGTGTCGACCGTCTGCAGATAATACTCGGCGGAGAGATCCATCACCGCGAGATATTCGTCGTAGAAGTCGCGATGCTTGTCGACGAGGTCGCCGTCGCCCTTCACCAGATTGGCAAACAGGCGCTTGTGGGCGTCCATGTGCCGGTCGAGGTTCATGCTGATGAACCCGTTGAGCTGCAGGAAGCCCGGATAGACGTCGCGCATCATGCCCGGATGCGGGAACGGCACCTTGGTGATGACGGTGTTGCGGAACCAGTCGATGCCGCGCTCCTGGGCGAGCTTGTTCACCCCGGTCGGATTGCGGCGGGTGTCGATCGGGCCGCCCATCAGCGTCATCGAGGTCGGCACGAAGGGGTCGCGCCGCGCTTCCATGATCGAGACGGCGGCAACGACGGGAACGGAGGGCTGGCACACCGCCATGACATGGGTGTTGCCGCCAAGGACGTGCAGCATCTCGATGACGTAGTCGATGTAGTCGTCGAGATCGAAGCGGCCATCGCTCAGGGGCACCATGCGGGCGTCGGCCCAATCGGTGATGTAGACCTCATGCGCCGGCAGGAACGCCTCGACCGTGCCGCGCAGCAGCGTCGCGTAGTGGCCGGACATCGGCGCCACGATCAGCACGCGCGGCTGCGGGCTGCGCAAGGGACGGGCGAACTTGCGATCGAAGTAGAGCAGCTTGCAGAACGGCTTTTCCCAGACCGAGCGGACCTCGACGGGAACGCGGATGCCGTTGACCTCGGTGTCGTTGAGGCCCCATTCCGGCTTGCCGTAACGGCGCGTGGTGCGTTCGAACAATTCACAGGCCGCGGCGACGGACTTGCCGACCTCGGTGCGCGCCCACGGATTGAGGGGATTCTGAAACAAGAGCTTGGTCGCATCGGTGACCGCGCGCGCCGGATTGAGAGAGGCCTGCCCCATCTCGTACATCCAGTACATCGGCGTCGTCAGGACCGGACTGCCTTCGGCCGCCAGGGGCGGCGCGCCGCCGAACTCACCAATAGGCATTGTTAAAATCCTCTTCGCATCGCAACATACTGCCGAATGCGTAATATTGCGTCAATGCATGGTTCCGTACATCTACGGAGCCGGAACGGCTAAATCAGCCTGAATCCACGGGAAAGTGAGATTATTCACCGCTCGAGAGCAGCGAGCCGTGCTTCTTGGCGCTCCGCAAAAGGGCAAGGAATGCCCCAAAAGATGCAACCAGCAGCACCGCATTGATGGCCAACGCACGCAACATCAGATCGATCCGGAGGGTCTGTTCGATCAGGAGCGCCCGCATTCCCTCGAACACATAGGTCGGCGGCAGCGACCAGGCGACGTATTGCAGCCATGCCGGCAGCACGCTGACGGGATAGTAGACGCAGGCGAGCGGCATGATCGCGAACATCAGGGTCCAGACGATGCTCTCGGCGCCAAGGCCGTTTCGTAAGACCAGCCCCGAGACGAAGATGCCGACCGCCCAGCTGGTGAAGATCAGATTGCAGAAGAATGCAATCAGCGGCAGACCGAGGGCGTAGACGTTGAAGTGAAACAGGAACAGCGCGAGCAGCGTCATCGGGATGACGCCGATCGCGAGCCGGATCATGCTCATGATCATCAGCGACAGCAGAAACTCGATCGGCTTCAACGGGCTCATCATGAGGTTGCCGATGTTGCGCGCCCACATCTCCTCCAGGAACGAGATCGAAAAGCCGAGCTGGCCGCGGAACAGGATGTCCCAGAGGATGACGGCGCCGATCAGCGTGCCGCCGGCGCGTGCGAAGAAATTGGCGTTCTCGGCGATGTAGAGCTGGAGAAAGCCCCAGGTGATGACCTGGAGCGCGGGCCAATAAAGCAGCTCGAGCAGCCGCGGCCAGGACGACATCAACAGGTACCAGTAGCGCAGGATCATCGCGCCGATGCGATGGATGGAAATGCCGCGGTGAAGGGAGAGCTCGGTCATCGCGCCGCCTCCTTCGCACCGTTCACCCGCCCGCGCGCGACGTCCAGGAACACCTCCTCCAGCGTGGTGCGGTTGTAGCGCGCCATGATGGCCTCCGGCGTGTCGTCGTCCTCGATGCGGCCGCGCTTCATGATGATGACGCGGTCGCACAGACGCTCGACCTCGAGCATGTTGTGCGAAGCCAGAAGGATGGTCGCGTTGTTCTCCTTGCGATAGCGCTCCATATGCGCCCGCACCCAGTCGGCCGTATCCGGGTCGAGCGAGGCGGTGGGCTCGTCCAGCAACAGCAGCGCGGGCTGGTTGATCAGCGCCTTCGCCAGCGCGACGCGGGTCTTCTGCCCGGCGGAGAGCTTGCCGTTGGCGCGGTCGATGAATTCGGTGAGATCAAGCTCGTCGGCCAGCCTGGCGATGCGATCGGAGACGTTCTTCACCGCATAGAGCTTGCCGAACACGGTGAGGTTCTGCCGCACCGTGAGGCGCATCGGCATGTCGACATAGGGGCTCTCGAAATTCATCCGCCCCAGCACCGCCGCGCTCTGCTCCGGCATCCGATGCCCGAGCACCTGCACGCGGCCGGAGGTCGGCAGCACCAGGCCCATGATCATCGCGATGGTCGTGGTCTTGCCGGCACCGTTGCCGCCCAGGAGCCCGGTGATGCTGCCACGCGGCAGCGAAAAGGAGATATCGTCGACGGCGCGGGTCTGCTTGTAGACCTTGACGAGGTGATCGACCGCGATGGCCGCAGAGGAGCCGCGCTCCGCGACAGTCGGCGGACTTGAAGCTTTGTCGTTCCCGGTCATGCTAGCCGTTCTTCTGCTATTGCAGCGGATAGCGCAAGGCTTGTAATCCGGGTGGTTCCGCGAGCCCCGCGTTTGTGACCGAGAAGGCACCGCCACATTGGCCGAGATGACCGAGACTGCCGATACCGATTTCCGCCACGCACAGCGGCATATCCGCCTGGACACGATCCTGCGGCTGCGCTGGCTGGCGGTGCTCGGCCAGCTCGCGGCGATCTTCATCGTGGCACAGGGGCTGGAGTTCAACGTCGAGATCGTCCCCTGCGTCAGCATCATCGCGCTGTCGGCGGCGCTCAACCTGGCGCTCCAGACCGTGTCCAATCCGCTGCAACGGCTGGAGCCGATGCAGGCGGCCGGACTGCTGGCGCTGAACATCGTGGAGCTGGCGGGGCTCTTGTTCTTCACCGGCGGACTGCAGAACCCGTTCTCGTTCCTGTTCCTCGCGCCCGTGCTGATCTCGGCCACGGCGCTGCCGGCCCGCCWCACCTTCGGCCTCGGCCTGCTCGCGGTGGCCTGTGCTTCGGTCCTGTTCTTCTTCCATCTGCCGCTGCCCTGGGATTCGGACGATCCCCTGGTGCTGCCGCCGATTTATCTCATCGGCATCTGGCTCTCGATCGTGCTCGCGATCGGCGTCACCAGTCTCTACTCGTTCCAGGTGACGGAGGAGGCGCGCAAGCTCGCCGACGCGCTGGCTGCGACCGAGCTGGTGCTGACACGCGAGCAGCATCTGACCCAGCTCGACGGCCTGGCTGCCGCAGCCGCGCACGAGCTCGGCACGCCGCTCGCGACCATCTTCCTGATCTCGCGCGAGCTGGAGAAGACGGTGAAGGACCCAAGCTTCGCCGCCGACCTGAAAACCCTGCGCGAGCAGACCCAGCGCTGCCGCGACATCTTGAGCAAGATCACCCAGCTTTCCTCCGAAGGCGCACCGTTCGACCGCATGAAAATGTCGGAGCTGATCGAGGAGGTGGTGGCCCCGCACCGCGATTTCGGCGTCGACATCAAGGTGCGGATCGCAGTGGCGGCCTTCGCCGAGCCGATCGGCTCGCGCAACCCCGCGATCCTCTACGGGGTCGGCAACATCGTCGAGAACGCGGTCGATTTCGCCCGCACCACCGTCGAGGTGAATGCATGGTGGAACAAGGACACGATCGAGCTCGTGATCTCCGACGACGGCCCGGGCATTCCGCCTGATATCCTTAACCGGATCGGCGAGCCCTATTTGTCGCGGCGGCGCAATCTGGATGACGGCGGCGGCGAGCGGCGCGGGCTCGGACTTGGCGTGTTCATCGCGCGCACCTTGCTGGAACGCACCGGGGCCAAGGTCTCGTTTACCAACCGGACCTTTCCGGAACACGGTGCTGTGGTTCACATCAATTGGCCGAGAGAGCGTTTTGAGACTATCGAGACGCTCGAAGAAACAATAGGATAGGCCGCGACCTTGCGTCGCACAGCAGGGCCGATCGACTATTTGCGGCCTTGGCACCGCCTGATTGCGACGCCATATGTAGATGTGCAGAGAGAGGACAACACCTTGAACGCCATCGCCGAACTGAACGAACAGACCGACCGCTCGCTTCTCATCGTGGAGGACGACAAGCCGTTCCTGGAGCGGTTGTCGCGCGCGATGGAGACCCGTGGCTTTGCGGTGACGTCGTGTGACACCGTCTCGGATGGCCTCGCGCAGATCGGCAAGGCCGCGCCCGCATTCGCCGTGGTGGATCTGCGGCTCGGCGACGGCAATGGTCTCGACGTCGTCTCCGCGCTGAAGAAGAAGCGCCCCGAAGCCCGCGCGATCGTGCTGACCGGCTATGGCAACATCGCCACCGCCGTGACCGCCGTGAAGATGGGTGCGATCGATTATCTGTCGAAGCCCGCGGATGCCGACGACGTCGTCGCCGCCCTGCTCTCGACCAGCTCGGAGAAGTCCGAGTTGCCGACCAACCCGATGTCCGCCGACCGCGTCCGCTGGGAGCACATCCAGCGCATCTACGAGATGTGCAACCGCAACGTCTCGGAGACGGCGCGGCGGCTGAATATGCACCGTCGTACGTTGCAGCGGATCTTGGCGAAGCGCGCGCCGAGGTAACGGTCTCGTAGGGTGGGCAAAGGCGCGTAGCGCCGTGCCCACCGCTTCTACTTCAATCCTGATCGGCTTGGATGGTGGGCACGCTTTCGCTTTGCCCACCCTACGGCGTCCGCGTTCGCCGCGCCGCTACTCCCAAAAATCCGCGTGGCCCTGCGGGTCGACCAGACGGTTGATCCGCAGCGCTGCCGCCATCGCGAAACGCACCGTCATCTGCTTGCGCGTGGCAGCGGCGATCTTGTGCTCGGGCGCCTCGCACTGCATGTGCGCGCCATAGGCGTCCGCGATGATCAGGCCGGTGTCTTGCGGAAAAATCTCGCACGGCAGATCCTGCGTGAAGGCGAAGAACAGCCGGTCGCAATGGGCGCGGTATTCGTGCCATTTCTGGTCGGCACGCAAATCCTCGACCGACGATTTGATCTCCACGATCCAGATCTCGCCGCGCTCGTTGAGCGCCACCAGATCGGCGCGCCGGCCCGACGGCAGCGGCAGTTCGCTGATGCAGGTAAAGCCGAGCGAGCGCAGCAGCCGCGCCGTGCCGCGCGCGATCGCCAGCGCCGTCTCGGACTGGCGGCGGTCAGGCGGCGGAACCAGGGCGATGTTGCGGGCGGGGCTGTCCATGGGGGGAGCTTAGCCGATTCCGGTGGGCCCGTCATTCCGGGGCGCGACGCAGTCGCGAGCCCGGAATCCATAGCCACAGGGAGAAGTTGTCGGGTGAGCAGGTAACTCCGAGTTTTGGCCAAACTACTCCCTGTGGTTATGGGTCCCGGGCTCGCGACTACGTCGCGCCCCGGGACGACAGCGGAGTGCGGGAACCTCGCCTCCCCCACGCACTTATCACGCAGCCGCCACACCTCGGCGGAGCATCGAGGCTGCTCGCGCATGATCGACGATCTCTGGTACAAGAACGGCGTGATCTACTGCCTCTCCGTCGGCACCTATATGGATGCCAACAGCGACGGCGTCGGCGACTTCAAGGGCCTGCTGCGGCGGCTCGACTATTTGCACGGCCTCGGCATCACCACGATCTGGTTGATGCCGTTCCAGACCTCGCCGGGCCGCGACGACGGCTACGACATCGCCGACTATTACAGCGTCGATTCCCGCTACGGCACGCTCGGCGATTTCGTCGAGTTCACCCACGGCTGCAAGCAGCGCGGCATCCGCATCATCATCGACCTCGTCGTCAACCACACCTCCGACCAGCATCACTGGTTCAAGGAGGCGCGGCGCGACAGGAATTCGCTCTATCGCGACTGGTATGTGTGGTCGGACAAGAAGCCGGCCGGCGCCAACAAGGGCATGGTGTTTCCCGGCGTGCAGAAGTCGACGTGGACGCGCGACAAGGAAGCCGGCGCCTGGTTCTTCCACCGCTTCTACGATTTCCAGCCCGATCTCAACACCTCAAATCCGCATGTGCAGGCCGAAATCCTGAAGATCATGGGCTTCTGGATCCAGCTCGGCGTCTCCGGCTTCCGCATGGACGCCGTGCCGTTCGTGATCGCCACCAAGGGCGCGAAGGTGAAGAAGCCGGTCGAGCAGTACGACATGCTGCGCGCGTTCCGCGAATTCCTGCAATGGCGGCAGGGCGACGCCATCATCCTCGCCGAAGCCAACGTGCTGCCTGAGACGGACATGGAATATTTCGGCCGCGACGGCGACCGCATGCACATGATGTTCAACTTCCACGTCAACCAGTATCTGTTCTATGCGCTGGCATCCGGCGATTCGCGTCCGCTGGCGAAGGCGTTGAAGGCGACCAGGCCGCGGCCGGCCAGCGCGCAATGGGGTCTGTTCCTGCGCAATCACGACGAGCTCGATTTGGGACGCCTGACCAAGGCGCAGCGTGACATCGTGTTCAAGCGCTTCGGCCCCGACAAGGACATGCAGCTCTACGACCGCGGCATTCGCCGCCGCTTCGCGCCGATGGTCGGCGGCGACCGAAGGCGGCTCGAGCTCGCCTACAGCCTGATGTGCACGTTGCCGGGAACGCCCGTCATCCGCTACGGCGACGAGATCGCGATGGGCGACGATCTCTCGCTCCCCGAGCGCAATTGCGCGCGCACGCCGATGCAATGGTCGACCGAGCCGCATGGCGGCTTCACCAAGAACGATAAGCCGGCATGCCCGGTCATCGACACGGGCCCCTACGGCTACGAGCACGTCAATGTCGCAAAACAGCGGCGCGATCCCAATTCCATGCTGAACTGGACCGAGCGCATCGTCCGCATGCGCAAGGAGGTGCCCGAGATCGGCTGGGGCGACTTCGTGATCATTCCGACGCGCGATCCCTCCGTGTTCATCATGCGTTACGACTGGCGCAACAATTCCGTGCTGTTCGTTCACAATCTGGATGAGAAGCCGCGCGAGATCGCATTCTCGGCGGGGCTGTCCGGCGAGGCCGGCGCGCACCTGATCAACCTGCTCGCGGAAGATCACAGCCACGCCGACAAGCGCGGCCAGCATCGCGTCGTGCTGGAGCCCTATGGCTATCGCTGGTACCGCGTCGGAGGGCTGGATTATTTGCTGAAGCGGAGCGACATCGACGGGAATGCCGCGGGTAACAAGCATCCGGGGTAGGTGCATCTCCGCACACGGCCGTCGTCCCCGCGAACGGCTACATGTGTGGCGGCATCACCACCACGCCCTCGTTGCCGCGCAGATCCAGCACGCCTTCCAGCCTCTCGCCCTCGCGATCCAGAAACGTCGACAGCAATATCTCGCTGTTGAAACGGATCGCGCTGGTGGTCACGGCGATCGGGTCGGGCCCGAGATTGAGCACGACGATGATCGCGATGCCCTCGGCCTCGCGGCGATAGACCAGCAGATCGCCTTGCGCGGCGATCGGATGGTAGTCGCCCTCGACCAGCGCCGGAGATGCCTTCCGCAAGGCAATCAGCCGCTTGTACAGACTGAGGATCGAACGCGAATCGGCTTCGAGATCGGTGACGTTCTCGCGGATATGGTCCTCCGGCAGCGGCAGCCAGGGCCTTACGCCGGAGAAGCCGCCGGTCTGCGAAGAGTCCCACTGCATCGGCGTGCGGCAGCCGTCGCGACCCACCCCGATGCCGGGCACATTCTTCTCGAAGGGATCGCGCACGTCCTCAGGGGAGATCGCCAGCTGGTGCATGCCGATCTCGTCGCCGTAATAGAGCGTCGGCGTACCGCGCAGCGTCAGCAGCAGCATGGCAGCGACGCGGGCCTGCTCCGGCCCGACGCGGCTTGCGACGCGCGGACGGTCGTGATTGCCGAGCACCCAGTTCGGCCAGGCGCCCTTCGGCAGCGCCTTCTCGTAATCCTCGACGATTGTCTCGATCGAGCGCGCGCTCCAGAACGTCGAGAGCAGCGCGAAGTTGAACGGCATCTGCGCGCCGGTGAGATCGTTGCCGTAATAGGCCATCAGCCGGTGCAGCGGCAGATAGATCTCGCCGATCAGCACGCGATCGCGATACGCGTCCGTGACGCGCCGCATCTCGGCGATGACGTCATGCACCTCCGGCTGGTCGGTGGAGTATTGCGTCAGGATCCTCTCGTTCGGCGGCCGGCCCTCGACGTAATGCGGGTTCGGCGGGTTGTCGCGGAATTCGGCATCCTTGATCAGGTGCCAGATCACGTCGACGCGGAAGCCGTCGACGCCCTTCTCCAGCCAGAACCGCATCGCGTCGTAGATCGCCGCGCGGACATCCGGATTGCGCCAGTTGAGGTCCGGCTGCTCGGCAAGGAAGGCGTGGTAGTAATATTGACCTGTCGTCTCGTCGAAAGCCCACGCGCTGCCGCCGAATTCGGACAGCCAGTTGTTCGGGACACCGCCATCGGCGGCCGGATCGCGCCAGACGTACCAGTCGCGTTTGGGATTGTCGCGCGAGGACCGGCTCTCGACGAACCAGGGGTGCTGGCTTGATGTGTGGTTCGGCACGAGGTCGAGGATCAGCTTCAGCCCGCTGTCATGCGCAGCCGCGAGCAGCGCATCGAAATCCGCCATCGTGCCGAACAGCGGATCGATGCCGGTATAGTCGGAGATGTCGTAGCCGAAATCGGCCATCGGCGACGGAAAGATCGGCGACAGCCAGATCGCATCGACGCCGAGTGATTTCACGTAAGGCAGCCGCCGCAAGATGCCGGCGAGATCGCCGACGCCGTCACCGTCTGAGTCCTGAAAGGAGCGCGGGTAGATCTGATAGAAGATGCCGTCGCGCCACCAATTGTCGCCGCCCTGAGCCATGCCGGAAAACCCACCCAAAAATCTGCGTCTCGCGCGAGTGAACGCGGAACGAACGCCGCGGTTCAAACCAGCAGGCGAATTGGGACGGCCGTGTGACGGCGGGTGCGGCTGTTCCCGGGCGAGGCACGAATCTTTTGCTTGGCGGCATGGCAAAAATCGGCATTGTGAGGCCCATGACCGAGCAAAACGACACCCAAGAATCCCAACAAGCCAAGGCCGGCGCGATCATCGTCCCCGTGACGCTGTTCGAGCAGAACTGCACCATCATCTGGGACGAGCCCGGCAAGAAGGCCGTGGTGATCGACCCCGGCGGGGACGTGCCGAAGATTCTGGACGCGATCAAGCAGACCGGCGTCACCGTGGAGAAGATCTGGCTGACCCACGGCCATATCGACCATGTCGGCGGCGCGGCCGAATTGCGCGATGCGCTGAAGGTGCCGATCGAGGGGCCGCATATCGCGGATAAATTCCTGCTCGACAACGTGGTCGAGAGCGGCGCGCGCTTCGGCATGACGGAGGTGCGCAATTTCGAGCCGGACCGCTGGCTCGACGAGGGCGACAGCGTGTCGATCGGCGGCCTGCAGTTCGACATTCTGCACTGCCCGGGCCACTCGCCCGGCAGCGTGGTGTTCTTCAACAAGGACTTGCGTTTTGCCCATGTCGGCGACGTGCTGTTCGCCGGCTCGGTCGGGCGCACCGACCTGCCCGGCGGCAGTCACGCCACGCTGATCAACTCGATCAAGACCAAGCTCCTGCCGCTCGGCGACGACGTCGGCTTCATCTGCGGCCACGGCGCCGGCTCGAGCATCGGCCAGGAACGGATGACCAATCCGTTCATCACCGGCGAGATGTGAGCGTTACTCGGCGGCTTCCGCCAACGCCGCGGTGTCACTGAGGTTGCGTTCGCCCCATTCGCGGATGGCCGCAACGACCGGCACAAAACTCTTGCCCTTGCGGGTCAGGCGATACTCGACCTTCGGCGGCACCTCGCCAAAATCCTTGCGGTCGATCAGGCCGCTTTGGGTCAGCGCCTTCAATTCGCGGCTGAGCACGCGCGGGGTGATCTCGGCGCTGCCGGCCGCGCCGCGCAACAGGCCGCTCCTGATCTCGCCATAGCGGCGCGGGCCGACCCTGAGGTCCCAGACGATGCGGAGCTTGTACTTGCCGCTGATCATCTTCTGAAAGGCCGTAACCGGACAGGTGCGCGCCGGGGTTGCCCTTGCCATGTCGCCTCCTCCATACGCAGCCAGCGATTCTTGTTTTGACGCGTTTTCTTTACGCGAACCGGTATCCACTTCGCTCGAAAACGCTATGCGATAAGGATAGGAGCGACGTCGAAAAAGTCCATACTATCAATTTTGTCCATACTTGCAGGATCGCCTGCACGGCGCAGATGATGGCGCACCAGACGAACAGGGAGCGTCACATGAAGCACTTCATGATCAGGTACGAATTCAGGAACGGCACGACGGAAGCCTGGCACCAGGAGATCGGCCGCTTCATCAAGGCGATCGAGGGCGATCCGGAGTTGAAGGGGCGGATCGGCTATCGGGTCCTGAAGAACCGCGACGACGCCAGCTATTTCCACCTCGCCAGCGTCACCGACGAGGCCGCGCAAAAAGCGCTGCAATCGCGCGACTTCTTCAAGGCCTATCAGGAGATGACGCGGAAGGTCGCCGGCGGCGAGGTGACGGTGGCGCCGATCGAATGGATCGATCAGACGGCGTAGCCGTCATTCCGGGCTCGCGACTACGTCGCGCCCCGGGGCGACAGTGGGCTACTTCATCAATCCCGCAGCGGTGAGTGCGCGCGTGATGATCTGGCCGAGATCGAAGCCGCGCGCCGCCTCGCGCTTCGGCTCGGCCGGCTCTTCGGCGACGGCGGCGCGGATCGAGCGGGCGAGATGCGGCGCGGGTGAAAGCGCCGGCTTCGACGTCCCAGGCCCGGCCTTCTTCCCGGCCGCGTCCGGAATCCAGCCGGTGAGGCCGAAGAACTTTGCGATGTGGTACGACGAGGAAATACCGGCCTCGATCAGGAATGCGCCTTCGATGCCGTAGCGCTGATCATTGTCGGCGAGGCCGAGCGGCGTGCCGTGGGCCATGTCGGTGATGGCGTAGGACTCGACCAGCGTTTCGCCGTCCTTGTTCCACCAGGCCTGGCGCGGATAGCCATCGACGATCGTCTCCGCCATCGGCACGGCCGGCAGATCGTGCAAATCGAGCCACTGCTTGACGATCTCGCTGGCGTTGCCGGGATTGACGGTGCGGTCGGCGCTGCCGTGCCACACCGACATCTTCGGCCACGGCCCGCGATGGTTCGAGGCACGCCGCACGAAGTCGCCGAGTTCGCGCTCCGGCCGCTGCGGCGAATGAAACATGCCGTCCAGCGCCTCGCGCAGATTCGAGGCGATGCCATAGGGCAACCCGGCGATCACCGCACCGGCCGCGAAGACTTCGGGATAGGTCGCGAGCATCACCGACGTCATGCCGCCGCCGGCGGAGAGACCGGTGATGAAGACGCGCTTGGGATCGATGCGGTGTGCTTCCGCCATATGCGCGATCATTTCGCGGATCGACCGCGCCTCGCCGCCGTCCCGCGCAGTGTCTTCCGGATTGAACCAGTTGAAGCAGGTGTTGCCATTGTTGACGCGTTGCTGCTCGGGCATCACCAGCGCGAAGCCGTAATGCTTCGCGAGCGTCGACCATCCCGCGCCGAGATCGTAAGCAGCGGCGGTCTGGCCGCAGCCATGCAGCACGACGACGAGCGCGCGCGGCTTCTGGAGCTGCGCCGGCACGAACGCGAACATGCGCAAGTTTCCGGGATTGTCGCCGAAGCCCGTGACTTCTTCCAACGGGCTGGACACGTCCGCGCTCCGGCCGAATTCGGCAAGGCGCAGACCATCCACCTTTGGCAGATGTCTCAAGAGAGCGAGATTTTTGGCAAGCGACACGGCAACTCCTGGCAGGCGACGTTCAACGTTCACCCAAACCAAATAGTTGCTGCGGTGCAAAATAAAAAGCCCGTGTGCTGTCTATCACCCGAAATCACGCAAAATCCGCAGGAATACGCATGAATTAACCGCAATGCCTCAACTTCGTGCAGAGACGCGGCGCATCCACGCCAGAAATGCGGCGCAGATCGTGATTAACGCCGCAAACGCGGCGAGCGAAACGAAGAAGCCTGCGCGCGCCGATTGCAACGCTTCAACCGCGAAGAACGCCGCGCCGATTGCGGCCACTCCGGCCGCATTTCCGATCTGCGCCGTCGTGCCGTACATGCCGGACGCCGAGCCTGCCGCGACAGGCTTCACCGTCGAGAGCACCGCACCGGATAGCGGCGCCATCACCATCCCCTGGCCGCAGCCGAAGATGATCATGACGAGCGCGAGCAGGATCGGCGCGGGCGCATCGATATACCCCGTGACCAGCGCGAGTGCAGCGAGGCCCGCGATCTGCAGCATGCAGCCTTCGATCAACACCTTGGTCCCGCGATGGCGCGCCCGCGCGCCGCTGTGGCGCGACGCGACCACGAAAGCCAGCGCGAGCGGAATGAAGGCCATGCCGGCTGCGAGCGGCGGGATCTTCAGGCCGCGCTGCATGAACAGCGTCATGACCAGATAGAACGAGAGGTTGGCGACGAAGAAAAAGAACGCCGCGCCGAGCCCGCGCAGGAAGGCTGCATCGGACAGCAGCGTCAGATCGATCAGCGGCATGCCGCCGGCGCGCGCCACCGCATGCTCGAGTTTCAAGAAGGCGAAAAGGATCGCGCCGCCGCTTGCCATCACGGCCCAGAGCCACGGCGCCCAGCCGACATCGTGACCGAACAGCAGCGGTCCGATCAGGCACAACAGCCCCGCGAACAGCACCATGCTCCCTTTGATGTCGAGCCGCGTGCCGGCCCGGCGCGGCACTGACGGCATGATGCGCCAGGCGGCAGCCGCAATGACGAGGCCGCAGGGCACGTTGACGAAGAACACCGAGCGCCAGCCGGTACCGGCGAGGTCGATCGTGACCAGGAGACCACCGAGCAGGAAGCCCGCGGCGCCCGCAAGCCCGAGCACGATGCCGTAGATGGCGAAAGCGCGGCTGCGCTGTTCGTCGGTGAACAGCAGATGCAGCGTCGCCAGCACCTGCGGCACCATCAGCGCTGCAGTCGCGCCCTGCGCCAGCCGCGCGATGATCAGCTCCGCGCCCGATTGCACCAGCCCGCACCACAGCGAGGTCACCGTGAAGCCGAGCACGCCGGCCAGGAAGACATTCTTCGTGCCGTGGATGTCGCCGAGGCGGCCGCCGGTGACGACCAGCGTGGCGTAGGCGATCAGATAGATCGCGATGACGGATTCGATCTGCGCCGGCGTCGCGTGCAGGTCCGCCGCGATAGTGGGAATGGCGACGTTCACGATGAAGGCATCGACGCCGAACATGAACTGCGCGGCGACGACGATCGCCAACACGCCCCAGCGGCGCGACGAATCGACTTGTTTTGTGACGGTTTGATGCATTTTCGCGCGAGCCTTCGGCGATTTATTTGCGCGCAAAACTCGCAGATCGGCGTCATCGGCGCGATTACCTCCGAGGTAGGACTTGCCGCTTTGGCCCGATTGCTGCATGGCAATTCCCGCTGGTTTTGCGGGCTCGGAAGTTTTCCGGATGTACGACTACGACATGGTGGTGATCGGCTCGGGCCCGTCGGGGCGCCGGGCTGCGGTGCAATGTGCCAAGCTCGGCAAGGCCGTGCTGGTGGTGGAGAAGGGCCGGCGGGTCGGCGGCGTCTCGGTCCATACCGGGACGATTCCTTCAAAGACCCTGCGCGAGACCGTGCTCAATCTCTCCGGCTGGCGCGAGCGCGGCTTTTACGGCCGCTCCTACAAGGTGAAGCAGGACATCGCGGCAAGCGACCTGATGATCCGTCTTCAGAAGACGCTCGACCATGAGGTCGAGGTACTCGAGCATCAGTTCAGCCGCAACCTGGTGCGCACCGCCAATGGCGAGGCGCGGCTGGTCTCACCGCACGAGGTCGAGATCACGAGCTCAAATGGCGAGGTAAAGGTGGTGTCGGCCGCCTTCATCCTGATCGCCTGCGGCACGCGCCCGTTCCGCCCCGACTACGTGCCGTTCGACGGCACCACCGTGCTCGACAGCGACGAGATCATCGAGCTGGCAAAGCTGCCGCGCAGCCTGGCTGTGATCGGCGCCGGCGTGATCGGCGTCGAATACGCCACCATCTTCAGCGCGCTCGACGTGCCCGTCACACTGATCGAGCCGCGGCCGACCTTCCTCGATTTCATCGACAAGGAATTGATCGACGAATTCGTGCACGAGCTGCGCGACCGCAACGTCGCGCTGCGGCTCGGCGCCAAGGTCAATTCGATCGAGAAGACTGCGCAGGGTGGCATCGTCACGCATTTGTCGGACGGGCGGCACGTCACCACTGAAATGCTGCTGTTCGCGGCGGGGCGCGTCGGCGCCACCGATCGGCTCAACTTGGAGGCCGCCGGCATCGTCGTCGACCATCGCGGCCGCATCTCGGTCGATCCCGTGACCTTGCAGACCAGCGTGCCGCACATCTACGCCGCCGGCGACGTGATCGGCTTTCCGAGCCTTGCTTCCACCTCGATGGAGCAGGGACGCGTCGCCGCCTGCCACGCGCTCGGCATGGAGCCGCTCGCGCCGCCGGAGTTCTTCCCTTACGGCATCTATTCGGTGCCGGAGATATCGACCACAGGGCTCACCGAAGAAGAGGTGCGCACGCGCGGCATTCCCTACGAGGTCGGCATCGCACGCTTCCGCGAGACCTCCCGCGGCCACATCATGGGGCTGAACAGCGGCATGATGAAGATGATCTTCTCGACCAAGACGCGCCGGCTGCTTGGCGTGCACATCCTCGGCGAAGGCGCCACCGAGCTGATCCATATCGGCCAGGCCGTGCTCAACCTCAAAGGCACCATCGACTATTTCATCCAGAACACGTTCAACTATCCGACGCTGGCGGAGGCGTACAAGATCGCCGGGCTGGATGCGTGGAACAGGATGACGCGGTAGCGGCGTTCTTCGCGGCGAATTTGGCGAACAGTCCCATTGCGGCCATTTAGACCCTCATGGTGAGGAGCCCGCGAAGCGGGCGTCTCGAACCATGCAGGCCAAGCAGGTCGTTGCAGCGTCTCAACGCATGCCTGCATTCCGCCGCGCGGGACACCGCGCGATTGCGTTAAGTGCCCCCACCACGTAGCCTCGCCACCTCAACAAACAGAAAATTCAGCCGGAGAGAACGCCATGGCGCGCCTGAAGTTCGGAGCCTTCCTTGCCCCGCATCACCCGATCGGGGAGCATCCGATGCTCCAGTTCCGGCGCGATCTCGACCTGGTCGAGCAGCTCGACGCGCTCGGTTATGACGAGTTCTGGTGCGGCGAGCACCATTCCTCCGGCTGGGAGATGATCGCCTCGCCCGAGATGTTTCTGGCCGCGGCCGGCGAGCGCACCAAGCGGATCAAGCTCGGCACTGGCGTGGTGTCGCTGCCCTATCATCATCCCTTCAACGTCGCCCAGCGCATGGTGCAGCTCGACCACATGACCGGCGGCCGCGCCATCTTCGGCTCCGGCCCCGGCGCGCTGGCGTCGGACGCGCACACGCTCGGCATCGACCCGATGACGCAGCGCGACCGCCAGGACGAGGCCATCGGCGTGATCCGCCGCCTGTTCAACGGCGAGCGCGTCACCGCGAAGAGCGACTGGTTCACCATGAACGACGCCGCGCTCCAGCTCCTGCCCTTGCAGGAGGAGATGCCGTTCGTGGTGGCCTCGCAGATCTCGCCCTCGGGCATGACGCTCGCCGGCAAATACGGCATCGGCATCATCTCGCTCGGCTCGATGACGACGCAGGGGCTGATGTCGCTGCAACAGCAATGGCAGTTCGCCGAGGACGCCGCCAAGAAGCATGGCACCAAGGTCGATCGCGCGAACTGGCGCGTGCTGCTGACCTGGCATGTTGCCGAAACGCGCGAACAGGCCCGCCGTGAGGCCGGCGCCGGCCTGATGCGCTGGCACAACGAATATAATGTCGGCACGCTGCAGCGGCCGGGCCTGACCGCGTTCGCCTCGCCCGACGAGGCCGTGGACAAGACCGCTTTCGTCGACGGTGCGGCCTCCGTCATCGGCACGCCGGACGACCTCGTCAAGATGATCAAGAACGTGATGCAGGTGTCGGGCGGCGTCGGCGCCGTGATCGGCTTCGTGCACGATTGGGCCAATCCCGAAAATACCCGCCGAAGCTGGGACCTGGTGGCGCGCTACGTCGTGCCGGAGATCAACGGCTATATCGACGGACTGCGCAAGTCGCAAAAGTTCGTGATCGAGAACCGCGCGATCTTCGAACGCGCCGGGCAGGCCGTGATGGCGAAGATCATGGAGAACGAAAAGGCTGCAGAGGCCTTGAAGGTGACCGGCGCCGGCCGCGTCGCCATTCCCGCCGTCAACGCCCCGGATTTGCAGAAGGAAGCGGCGAAGCGGTAGGCCCGTCGGAACTACGCTTGTAACGACGTTCACAAGAAAGACATACCGGCCTGTGCTATGCTGACCCCCGTCAGCTGGCGCGGGTCGTAGTCATCTGTGTTCGCGCGCCTGTTCGGTCGGTCAACCGGAGCAATCGTCATGTCGATGCAGAATGTCGCCCCTGCGCTTCCGTTCACCGCACCCAGGCGCAACGAGCTGACGCACATTCCCGGCGACGAGGGCTGGCCGATCATCGGCAAGACCTTTCAGGTGCTCGCCGATCCCAAGGGGCATATCGAGGCGAACGGCGCCAAATACGGCCCGGTCTACCGCACCCATATTTTCGGCGAAACCAATGTCGTGCTGCTCGGGCCCGAGGCCAACGAGCTCGTGCTGTTCGACCAGCAAAAGCTGTTCTCGTCGACCCATGGCTGGAACAAGGTGCTGGGCCTGTTGTTTCCGCGCGGCCTGATGCTGCTCGATTTCGACGAGCACCGGCTGCATCGCAAAGCGCTGTCGGTCGCGTTCAAGTCGGGGCCGATGAAGTCGTACCTGAGCGATCTCGACCACGGCATCGCCGCGCGCGTCGCGCAGTGGAAGGCGAAGCCTGGCGAGATGAAGCTCTATCCGGCGATGAAGCAGCTCACGCTCGACCTCGCGGCGGCGTCGTTCCTCGGCGCCGACATCGGGCCGGAGGTCGACGAGATCAACCGCGCGTTCGTCGACATGGTCGCGGCCGCCGTCGCCCCGATCCGCCGGCCGCTGCCGGGCACGCAGATGGCCGCCGGCGTGAAGGGACGCAAACGCATCGTCGCCTATTTCCGCGAGCAGATCCCGCTGCGACGCGGCAATCACGGCGGCGACGATCTGTTCTCGCAGCTCTGCCGCGCCACCCACGAGGATGGCGCCCTGCTCTCCGAGCAGGACATCATCGACCATATGAGCTTCCTGATGATGGCGGCGCACGACACGCTGACCTCGTCGCTGACCTCCTTCATCGGCGAGCTCGCCGCCAATCCGGACTGGCAGGATAGATTGCGCGCAGAGGTTCTTGCGCTGGGGCTCGCACCGGGTTCGCCGAGCAGCTTCGACGACCTCGAAAAAATGCCGCTGTCGGAGATGGCGTTCAAGGAGGCCCTGCGGATCAAGCCGCCGGTGCCGTCGATGCCGCGCCGCGCGATGCGCGATTTCACCTTCAAGGGCTTTACGATTCCGGCCGGCACCGCCGTCGGCGTCAATCCGCTCTACACCCACCACATGAAGGACATCTGGCCGGAGCCGGATCGCTTCGATCCCTTGCGCTTCACCGAGGAAGCCCAGCGCAACCGGCATCGCTTCGCCTGGGTGCCGTTCGGCGGCGGCGCGCATATGTGCCTCGGCCTGCACTTCGCCTACATGCAGGCGAAGTGCTTTGCCCGGCACTTTTTGCAGAACCTCGAAGTATCGCTGGAGCCGGGCTACAAGCCGGACTGGCAGATGTGGCCGATCCCGAAGCCGCGGGATGGCTTGAGGGTGCGGGTGAAGGCGGCGTAGGCGCCGCTCTCTTGTCCCGGACGCGCTGCAGCGCGTAGCGCTGCTGCGCAGAGCCGGGACCCAGTATCTTGCGACACCGTCCGCTCCGAGAGATGGGCCCCGGCTCTGCAGCGCACCGCTGAAGAAGCGCTGCGCTGCGTCCGGGGCACGAGACCTGCCGCGAGCGCAGGTCTCGTACGGTGGGCAAAGGCGCGCAGCGCCGTGCCCACGATTTGCCGCCACGATCTGCCGCGATGGAAAGAATTGGTGGGCACGGCGCGCGAAGGGCGCGCCTTTGCCCACCCTACGGCACCGCCGCCTATCCGCTACGCCCCCTGATCGAACGCCTTGCGCATGGCGACGTAACCCTGCTGCTGCTGGCTCCAGTTGCGGCCGCCGGTGACGGCGCCGTCGACGACGAGATCGTGTCCGTTGACGAAGCTGGATTCGTCGCTCGCCAGAAACACCGCGGCCTGCGCGATGTCATCGGGGAGGCCCGCGCGCGGGATCGGCTGTGCGGTCTTGAAGACTTCGCGCATCACGGCAGGCGTCGCCTCCGCCGCATCGGTCGCGAGCCCCAGCGCCTTGCCGAAAATGCCGGTCGCGATCGCGCCGGGCGAGATCGAGTTGACCCGCACGTTGGACTCGCCGAGCTCCATCGCCACGCATTTGGTGAGATGGATCACCGCCGCCTTGGCCGCGCCATAGACGACCGAGGAGGAAAAGCCGGCGAGACGGCCTGCGATGCTGCCATTGTTGATGATGCTGCCAGACCCCTGCTTCTTCATGACGGGCGCGGCATGCTTCATGCCGAGCATGACGCTGCGCACCAAGGTCGCCATCGCCGCGTCGAACCGCTCGACATCGAGGCCTTCGATGCCCCCGGTCTGCGCCGGGCCGCCGGCATTGTTGAACAGGCAGTCGATCCGGCCGAACCTCTCCACCGCGAGCGCGATCAGCGCCTGCATCTGCGCTTCGACCGTCACGTCGGTCTGGCGAAAGATGCAATTGACCCCGAGCTGCTTCGCCAGCGCCTCGCCTTCCGGTATGCGCCGCCCCGCGATCACAATTTTGGCACCTTCGGCAACGAAGACTTCCGCGGTACGCAGGCCGATCCCGCTCGTCGCGCCTGTAATCACCGCAACCTTGCCATCCAACCTACCCATGGAATGTTCCTGTTTTCGAATGATTTGATGTCAAATGGCGGACGCCGATCGATCTCGGCGCCGCGACAGTCACTATTCCTGCCGGTCTGCGACAAGGCAAGCTTTGCTTGTGCATGCGACATGCGTAACATTCCCGCTCCTTTCTCGATTTACGCGCGCATAGCGCAACCGGGCCGGGCATGGAGAAGCTGATCGACGAATTCCGCAAGGGCTGGCAGGGCGTGGCAGCGCCATCGCTCGCTCTGAGCCTCGGCTTCGCGGTCGCCTGCCTGCTGGTTGCGACGGTGGCGCGCTGGGGTCTCGCGCATGTGCGGCCCGACGTCTACTTCACCCCGTACTTTCCGGCCGTGTTCTTTGCCGCCGCATTCGGCGGCTTGCGGATCGGCATCATCACCGCGCTGGTCGGCGGCGTGCTCGGCGTCGTCGTCAATTTCAGCGACGCTCTTGCCGATCGCTCCAGGTTCACCTTGCTGACCCTTTATTGGGGCGTCTCCGCCCTCACCATCTGGGGCGTCGAGCATTATCGCGGGATGCTGGCGGCACAGCGCCGGATTTCCAAACGCCTGATCGAGGAAGAAGAATACCGCAAGCTGCTGGTCGACGAGCTCCAGCACCGGCTGAAGAACAAGCTGTCGACCGCGCACGCCGTGCTGCACCAGGTGCTGCACGACCAGCCGCAGGTCTGGGCCCGGATCGATCCGCGGCTACGGTCGCTGGCCGCAACCGACGATCTGATCTCGCGGATCGACAAGGGCGGCTGCGATATCCGCGATCTCCTGATCGCGGAGCTCGGACCTTACGGCCATGTCCGCTTCACGCTCAACGGCGACCGGCTGTTCCTGCCGCCGAAGCTCGCGGTCACGCTGTCCCTGATGTTTCACGAGCTCGCCACCAACGCGGGCAAATATGGTGCGTTCTCCGCGCCGCGCGGATTATTGCAGGTGTCGTGGACCGTCAGCGGCGACCGTCTGACCGTCACCTGGGACGAAACCGAGGGCCCGAGCATCGACAAGGTCTCCGAGCCCGGCTTCGGCACCAAGCTACTGAAGTCAGCGCTGTCGGCTTTCGACGGCAAGTCTGAGGTCTCGTATCTCAAGACCGGCCTGCATTGCATCATGCAATGCCGCATCCCGCAGAACGGTTAGACGCGGCACGAGCGCAAGAGATGCGCGCCCCGCTCGCAGTTTCGTTGCGCGCGTTGACGCTCCGTTAATGACGATGGGTCGGGCGCGTCGCATCGCCGCAAAACACCCCCGTATTTCTCCGTACCCCTTAACCAAACCTAAGAGGGAACTGCGCAAGATCGCGTCCATTGCAAAGGCGCGTTGAAACAACAAGATTCATGACTTCTATGAACGACAACAGATATTCCGGCGCGAGTGAAGCCGAACTCGGATTTCTCAAGGAAATCGTTAGAATGCTGCCTGCCGGCCTGACCGTGCAGGACGCGCAGGGCGAGCTTCTGCTGGTTAACGATGTCGCGGCCGCCCAGCTCGGCATGGACGGCAGCCGTCCGTCGCCCGATCTGACGCCGCGCCGGGCAGCCTGCCAGCGGGCACTGAGGTCCGGCGAAGCGGTCATCTCCGAGGAAGCGCTCCACGACGGAGCTGCACGCCAGGTGCTGCTGACCACCCATCGCCCCGTCCGCGTTGCCGGACGCGAGCTGCTGATCTCGGCGTCCTCCGACATCACCGAACAGAAGAATTTCGAGGACCAGCTATTTCGCTCGGCCTATTTCGACGAGCTGACCGGCCTGCCCTCGCGGCGCGTGATCGAGCATCGCGCCGGCAGCCTGCTCGCGCGCGACGGCAAAGGCGAGCGTTTCGCGCTCGCCTTTCTCGACGTCGACAATTTCAAGCACATCAACGACTATTACGGCCACGCCGTCGGCGACGCGCTGCTGGTCGAGCTGTCGAAGCGGCTCGGGCGCGACCTGCGCGATTCCGACATGCTGTCGCGCATCTCCGGCGACGAATTCCTGCTGCTGCTCTCCCCGATCCAGAGCCAGGAGGAAGTCGCCGAATTCATGCAAGCGACGCTGGAGCGGCTGACCGCACCGTTCTTCATCGACAATTCGGAGGTCTTCGCCTCCACCTCCGTCGGCGTCAGCCTCTATCCCGACCACGGCCGCAGCTTCGAGACGCTGCGTCAGAACGCCGACATCGCGATGTACCGCATCAAGAACAGCGGCAAGGGATCAGCGGCCTTCTTCGACGCCAGCATGGAGCGCGAGGCGCTGGCGCGGATGAAGATCGAGCAGTCGCTGCGGCTCGCCATCCTCGAAAAGCGCTTCTGCTGCGCGTTCCAGTCCAAGGTCGACATCCGCACCCAGGCCGTGACGGGCATCGAGGCATTGGTGCGCCTGCGCGACGACGAGGGCGTGATCCAGGCGCCGGGCTCGTTCATCAACCTTGCCGGCGAATTGGGACTGATCGACGAGCTCACCCATCTCGTGCTCGCCGAGATCGTCAAGTCGATCGACCTGATCAACGACAGCTTCGGCGCGGAAGCGACCATCAGCATCAACGTCGCCGCCAAGCAGGCCGGCAACCCCGAATTCATGCGCAGTTTCGCGCGGGCGCTGGACGAGACCGGCTTTCCGCAGCGCTTCATGATCGAGGTGACGGAAGACGCCTTCGTCGCCAAGAATCATTTCCAGGCCGAGATCCTGCCGATGTTCCGCAAGCTCGGCGTCGGCATCTCCATCGACGATTTCGGCACCGGCTATTCCTCGCTCTCGGCGCTCGCCGACATCACCGCCGACGAGATCAAGATCGACCGCTCGTTCATCACCGACATCCATAAGCGCCCGCGCAGCCAGGGTATCTTGCGCGCGATCGAATCCCTGAGCGAAGCGCTCGGCATGACCGTGATCGCCGAAGGCCTCGAATCCTTCGAGGAGCTGGCCTATCTCCAGGCCGCGACCAAGATCCGCTACGCGCAAGGCTATTATTTCGCCCGGCCGATCTTCCTGGAGGAGCTCAAGCTCGCGACCCCCGCCTCCAGCGAATCCCGTCCCGGCGTGTCCAACCGCCCGACGCAGCAGAACCGGCAGGGCTATTCGCGGGCGAGCGGGTACCGGCGGTAGGGCGACAACGGCGCAACGAGTACCGCCGTCGTCCCGGGGCGCGCAAAGCGCGAGCCCGGGACCCATAACCCCAGGGAGCAGATGTGGAGCGAGGCTCCCACTCCTAGTCTTCGCCAAACTTCTCCCTGTGGGTATGGGTCCCGGGTTCGCTTCGCGCCCCGGGACGACGGCAATTGCTGAGCTGCTTACGTGCCATTTCCCCCTTTGAAATTGCTGCCCTTTTGCTAATACACAGGCGGACTTCCCTGAGGTACGCCATGCCCTCCTCCCCCGACGTCAGCGATCCCGCCTATGTCCGCGCGCGGGCGATGGTGACGCTGTTCGAACGGCTGGAGCATCTGTGCGAGGGCGCGATCGCGATCGACCGCGGCGGACGGGTGATCTACGTCAACGAGAAATATCTGGCCTCGCTCGGCCTCAAGCACACCACCGAAGCGATCGGCCGGCCGATCGAGGAGATCATCCCGAACAGCCTGATGCGGAACGTCGCCGAGAGCGGCGAGCCGATCCTGCTCGACATCATGGAGCTCGGCGGCGAGCAGCTCGTGGTGACGCGCATGCCGATCGAGGACGAGGACCGCAACGTCATCGGCGCGATCGGCTTCGTGCTCTACGACCACCTCGAAAGCCTCAAGCCGCTGCTCGCCCGCGTCACCCAGCTCGAGAGCGATCTGCGGCTGGCGCGGCGGCAATTGTCCAACGCCCGCGCGGCGCGCTTCACCCTTGCCGATTTCGTCGGCACGACACCGGCGATCGCGCAGGCCAAGGAGTTCGCCAAGCGCGCGGCGCGGCAGAGCGTGACCGTGCTGCTCACCGGCGAGACCGGCACCGGCAAGGAGCTGCTGGCGCAGGCGATCCACAATGCGTCCTCGCGCGCGGAAAAGCCGTTCGTCAGCGTCAATGTCGCGGCGATCCCGGAAACGCTGATCGAGTCCGAATTCTTCGGCACTGCGCCGGGCGCCTATACCGGCGCCGACCGCAGGGGGCGCGAGGGCAAGTTCCGGATCGCCGATGGCGGCACGCTGTTCCTCGACGAGATCGGCGAGATGCCGCTGCAATTGCAGGCCAAGCTGTTGCGCGTGCTGCAGGAGCGCGAGATCGAGCCGCTCGGCTCGGACAAGATCAGCAAGGTCGATGTGCGCGTCATTGCCGCGACCAACGTGGACTTGCGCAAGCGCGTCAGCGACGGCGCCTTCCGCGCCGATCTCTACTACCGCCTCAACGTGCTCTCGATCGACCTGCCCCCTCTGAGAAAATGCCTCGACGATCTGCCCGACATCTGCGCGCGGCTGATCGAGGACATCAGCGCCTCCGGCGATTTCCTCAATGCCAGGATCACGCCGAGCGGATTGTCGGCGCTCGCGCGCTACGACTGGCCCGGCAACGTCCGCGAGCTCCGCAACATTCTGGAACGCGCACTGATCCTGAGCGATTCCGGGCGCCTGACCGGCGACGATTTCGTTCACATCCTGCCGGTCAGCGCGGAGGCCGGCCCTGGACCGGCGCCGCAGATGACCGGCTCGGTCGTGCCCTATGCCGAAGCCGAGGCGGAGTTCGAGAAGCAGACGCTCGAACATGCGCTCGCCGCCAGCAACGGCCAGATCTCGGAAGCCGCGCGGATGCTGCGCATCTCGCGCGCGACGTTCTACAAGAAGCTCGCCAAGTTCGGACTGGCGTCGGGATCGCCGCCTGTCTGATTTTCGAGACGGCACGTGTCCGGAGTCTCGGACTCCTGACACCGCCATATCGGCGCTCGCCTGTGGCATTCGCGCGTGATCCGCCGCAATTTCAGCCATTCCCGCGCCAAGCCCCGGATCTGGCGCAGGGCTTGCTCTGAGGCGGCCTGAGGAAACGCATGGGCTGATGTGAAGCCAGGGGATCGTTAACGCGAACTCATCGCGGCCTGCGACGATCCGGCACGCGCACGTCAAGAGACTGTCACATGAGCCTCGTGCAAGCTCCGCCGGAAGGTGGAATTGCAATGTATGCACACTTGTGCAAATCGCTGTGATCAAGGCAGTTCATTCAAGGAGGAAATCATCGTGCGTCGATCGCTCATTCTCACGGCAGCCATCCTCGGCCTGGCCGCGAACACCTCCGCGCAGGCCGACGACCTCAAGGTCGCACTGATCTACGGCAAGACCGGCCCGCTCGAAGCCTACGCCAAGCAGACCGAAACCGGCCTGCAGATGGGTTTTGAATACGCCACCAAGGGCACCATGATGCTCGACGGCCGCAAGATCGTCGTCATCACCAAGGACGACCAAGGCAAGCCCGACCTGTCGAAGGCCGCGCTCGCGGAAGCCTATCAGGACGACAAGGCCGACATCGCGATCGGCACGACCTCGTCCGCCGCGGCGCTCGCCATCCTCCCCGTCGCCGAGGAGAACAAGAAGATCCTGATCGTCGAGCCCGCGGTCGCGGACCAGATTACCGGCGAGAAGTGGAATCGCTACATCTTCCGCACCGCGCGCAACTCGTCGCAGGACGCGATCTCGAACGCGGTCGCGATCGGCAAGCAGGGCGTCACCGTGGCGACGCTGGCGCAGGACTACGCCTTCGGCCGCGACGGCGTCGCCGCTTTCAAGGAGGCGCTCGCCAAGACCGGCGCGACGCTCGCCGCGGAAGAATACGCCCCGACCAACACCACCGACTTCACCGCGGTCGGCCAGCGCCTGTTCGACGCGCTGAAGGACAAGCCCGGCCGCAAGGTGATCTGGGTGATCTGGGCCGGCGCCGGAAATCCGCTGGCCAAGCTGCAGGACATGGACCCGAAGCGCTACGGCATCGAGCTGTCGACCGGCGGCAACATCCTGCCGGCGCTCGCGGCGTATAAGGGCCTGCCCGGCATGGAAGGCGCGACTTATTACTACTACGAGATCCCGAAGAACCCGGTGAACGACTGGCTGGTCGCCGAGCACCAGAAGCGCTTCAATGCGCCGCCGGACTTCTTCACCGCGGGTGGTTTTGCCGCCGCGATGTCCGTCGTCGCCGCCGTCACCAAGGCGAAGTCGACCGACACCGAGAAGCTGATCACGGCGATGGAAGGCCTGGAGTTCGACACGCCGAAGGGCAAGATGGTGTTCCGGAAAGAGGACCATCAGGCGCTCCAGAGCATGTATCACTTCAAGGTCAAGGTCGATCCGAACGTCGCCTGGGCCGTGCTCGAGCCGGTGCGCGAGCTCAAGATCGAGGACATGGACGTTCCGGTCCGCAACAAGCGCTGATATCGAATCCCCTCTCCCCGCCCGTGCGGGGAGAGGATCCTTCCCTATTCCAGAGTTATCCTCATGGCCCTGACGTTAGAGACGCGCGACCTCACCATCCGCTTCGGCGGCCATGTCGCGGTCAACAACGTCACCTGCACGTTCCGCCCCGGCGAGCTCACCGCCATCGTCGGGCCGAACGGCGCCGGCAAGACCACCTATTTCAACCTGATCTCGGGCCAGCTGCGCGCTTCACACGGCAGCATCCTGTTCGACGGCACCGACATCACCCAGCATTCCGCGCCGCTGCGCACCCGCGCGGGCCTCGGCCGCGCCTTCCAGCTCACCAACCTGTTTCCGAATCTCACCGTGGAAGAGAACGTCCGCCTCGCGGTGCAGGCGGCCAGCGGCACCCATTACGACATGCTGCGGCCCTGGATGGTCCGCCGCGACCTGATCACCCGCGCCGATTCCATCCTCGACCAGGTCGCACTCGGCAATCGCCGCGGCGTCGCGGCGACTGCGCTGTCGCATGGCGACCAGCGCAAGCTCGAGGTGGCGCTGATGATCGCGCTCGAACCCAAAGTGTTCATGTTCGACGAGCCGACCGCGGGCATGAGCATCGACGAGGTGCCGGTCGTGCTGAACCTGATCGCGCAGCTCAAGCAGGACAAGAGCAAGATCATCCTCCTCGTCGAGCACAAGATGGACGTGGTGCGCTCGCTCGCCGACCGCATCATCGTGCTGCACAACGGACAACTTGTCGCCGACGGTCCGCCGGCCGAGGTGATCGCCTCACCGATCGTGCAGGAAGCCTATCTCGGCGTTGCTCCAAAGAGTGCCGCATGACCGATCTGCTCAAACTCTCCGGCGTGCACACGCATATCGGCCGCTACCACATCCTCCAGGGCATCGACCTCGCAGTCCCCCAGGGCCAGACCACCATGCTGCTCGGCCGCAACGGCGCCGGCAAGACCACGACGCTGCGCACCGTCATGGGCCTGTGGCAGGCCTCCAGCGGCGAAATCACGCTTGCGGGCGAGCGCATCGAGAGCCGCGCCACGCCCGACATCGCGCGGCTCGGCGTCGGCTACGTGCCGGAGAGCATGGCGGTGTTTTCCGACCTCACGGTGAAGGAAAACCTGGTGCTGGCGGCGCGCGACGGGCCGCTCGACGATACCCAGCTCGACTGGATCTTCGGCTTCTTCCCCGCACTGCGCCGGTTCTGGCTGTCGCGCGCGGGAAGCCTCTCAGGCGGACAGAAGCAGATGTTGTCGATCGCGCGCGCCATCGTCGAGCCGCGCAAGCTGCTGCTGATCGACGAGCCGACCAAGGGATTGGCGCCCGCGATCGTCATGGCACTGATCGAGTGCCTGAAGGAGATCAAGCGCAAGGGTGCGACGATCCTGCTGGTCGAACAGAATTTCTTTGCCGCCCGCGAGCTCGGCGACAACGTGCTGGTCATGGACAACGGCACCATCGTTCATCGCGGCGAGATGGCGGCGCTCGCCGCCGACGTGCCGCTGCAGGAGCGGCTGCTCGGCCTGAGCCTGGAGGCGCATCAGTGACTGAACTCGCCGCAAATGATCCGCTGCCGAAGCCGAAGCGCGATCTCGCGCCGATCCTGCTGCCGATCGCGCTGGCGCTTGCGATGATTCCTCTGGTGGGGTCACCCAGCACCTGGCTGACGCTGACCGCCGCGAGTCTCGCCATGGGCATGATGATCTTCATCATGGCTTCGGGGCTGACGCTGGTATTCGGCCTGATGGACGTGCTCAATTTCGGCCACGGCGCCTTCATCGCCGTCGGCGCCTATGTGGCAACCCTCGTGCTGGCGCCGTTCGCGGCCTCGATGCAGGCGGATTCACTGTGGATGAACCTCGCCGTGCTGGCGCCGGCAGCGCTGCTGTCGATGGCAGTGTCCGGCGCGCTCGGCCTGGTCGTCGAGCGCGTGCTGATCCTGCCCGTCTACGGCCAGCACCTGAAGCAGATCCTGATGACGACGGGCGGCCTGATCGTCGCCGAGCAGACGCTCTATGCGCTGTGGGGGCCGCAGATCATCCCGACACCCCTGCCGACCTCGCTGCGAGGCTCCTTCATCCTCGGCGACGTCGCGATCGCCAAATACCGTGTGCTGGCGATGCTGATCGGCCTCGCGGTCTTCATCGCGATCCAGCTCGTGCTCAACCGCACCAAGCTCGGCCTGCTGATCCGCGCCGGCGTCGAGAACCGCGAGATGGTCGAGGCGCTCGGCTATCGCATCCGCCGCCTGTTCCTCGGCGTGTTCATGACGGGATCGGCGCTCGCCGGCCTCGGCGGCGTGATGTGGGCGCTCTATCGCGAGCAGGTCCATGCCTCCATGAGCGACGACCTCACCGTCCTGATTTTCATCGTCGTCATCATCGGCGGCCTCGGCTCGATCGGTGGCTGCTTCATCGGCGCCATCCTGGTCGCGATGGTCGCCAATTACGGCGGCTTCCTGGTGCCGAAACTCGCCCTCGTCTCCAACATCCTGCTGATGGTCGCCATTCTGATGTGGCGGCCGCGCGGCCTCTATGCGGTGACCAGCCGATGATGCTCCTGTCAGGCGATCCGCCGAAGAGCCGCGTGCTCACGCTTCTCCTCATCGTCATCATCCTGGCGCTGGCGGCGACGCCGTTCCTGTTCCCGGGCGCCAAGGCGCTGAACGTCGCGGCCAAGATCTGCGTCTTCGCCGCGCTCGTCGCCTCCTACGACCTCCTGCTCGGCTATACCGGCTCGGTGTCGTTCGCCCACACCATGTTCTACGGCATCGGCAGTTACGCGATCGCGATCGCGCTGTACGGGATGGGCCCGAACTGGGCCGCGGTCGCAACCGGCATCGTCGTCGGCCTGCCGCTCGCGGCGCTGCTCGCGCTCGCGATCGGCCTGTTCTCGCTGCGGGTCGCCGCGATCTTCTTTGCCATGATCACGCTCGCCGTCGCCTCCGCCTTCCAGGTGCTGGCCTCGCAGCTCTCCTGGCTGACCGGCGGCGAGGACGGGCGCAGCTTCCAGCTGCCGGAATTGCTGCGGCCCGGCACGGTGCTGATCTCCAAGAACCTGTTCGGATTCGAGATCAACGGCCGCATCCTCACCTTCTACCTGGTGTTCGCCGTCTCGGCCCTGATGATCCTCGCTTTGTTGCGTGTCGTGAACTCGCCGTTCGGACGCGTGCTCCAGGCGATCCGCGAGAACCGCTTTCGCGCCGAGGCGCTCGGCTTTCGCACCGTCTTCCACCTGACCTACGCCAACTGCCTCGCCGCGCTGGTCGCCGCCAGCGCCGGCATTTTGAACGCGCTGTGGCTGCGCTATGCCGGTCCCGACACCTCGCTCAGCTTCTCGATCATGCTGGACATCCTGTTGATGGTGGTGATCGGCGGCATGGGCACGATCTACGGCGCGATCATCGGCGCCACCATCTTCATCCTCGCCCAGAACTATCTGCAATCGCTGATGGGCGTCGCCTCCAAGGCGGCGAGCGAAGCCGGCCTGCCGTTGCTGCCGGGGCTGTTGCATCCCGATCGCTGGCTGCTGTGGCTCGGGCTGCTGTTCATCGCCAGCGTCTACTTCTTCCCGACCGGCGTCGTCGGACGTCTGCGCAATGCCGGCCGCGACAAGAGTGCGGGCGCTTCGCATTAAGCTGCGGTTAATGATGCAGCGCAGCGGTTGTGATGGGCACGGCACAACCGCGACGTGATTCCCGCCCCACTGCATACGGGCGCGACTGCACAACCGGATTAATGCTTAGGTAACTGGCTTTCCTAAGGTTTGCGCCATTTGTGCGGTGTATTCCTGTCCTTCCAGGGAGGGGGGAAATGCGCCAGGTCTTTTCCACGGTGACAGCCGGAATGTCATCAGCCGCGACCAACGGCTGGGCGGCCTTGGCGCGGCGTGGTCCTGTCCTCTGGCTGACCCTGTGCGGTGTGTTGCTGGTCGCCGGGATCTTCGCCGTGACCGCCATGGCCGTCGGCGAATTCCGCGAGCGCACCCTGGCCAACCGCGAGCGCGAGCTGGAAAACACGGTGCAGCTGATCGCGCGGCACTTCGATCAGCAATTCCAGGATTCCGACGTCGTCGCCGCCGACCTGATCGGGCAGATGAACCTGCCGGAGATCACTTCGCCGGCGATGTTCCGCGAGCGCATGTCCGGGCTCGCGACGAACCAGATGCTGCGGAGCAAGATCAGCTCCGTCTCCTATCTCGGCGACATCGCGATCTACGATGCCGACGGCGAGCTGATCAACTGGTCGCGAGCCGAGCCGCTGCCCAAGATCAACGTCTCCTCGCGCGCCTATTTCCAGACGTTCAAATCCGATCCGATGGCCGAATCGGTCATCCTGGAATCGGTCCGCAGCTTCATCATCGGCAAATGGACCACGATCGTCGCGCGGCGGCTGAGCGGCGCGGACGGCACCTTCCTCGGCGCCATGGTCCGGCGGATCGATCCGGACAGCTACCGGCAGTATTTCGCATCTGTCGCGCTTGCCGAGGGTACGGCGATCTCGCTGTTCGATCGCGAAGGCAAGATGCTGGCCCGCTATCCGCATGTCGAAGAGCTGATCGGCAGGAATTTCAAGGACGCGCCGCTGATGCGCAAGATGCTGGCCGAGGGCGGCCGGCACACGCTGCGCGTCAAGGGACCGATCGACGGCGAGGACCGCCTCGGCTCGGGGGCCTCGCTGTCGCATTTCCCGCTGGTCATTGTCGCGACCAACACCACGAGCGCCGCGCTGRCCGACTGGCGTCAGCAGACCGGCTTCATGGTCACCACGGCAACGCTTTCGGCGATCGTGATCGCATTGATCCTCTTCCTGATCATCCGCCAGATCAGCCGGCAGAACCGGGAAGCCCAGGAGCGGATCGAAGCGGAACGGCTGCGGCTCGACACCGCCCTGAACAACATGTCGCAAGGGCTGATCCTGTACGATGCCGCCGGATTTATCGTCACCTGCAACCGCCGCTACTCCGAGATGTTCGGCCTGTCCGACGACATCATCAAGCCCGGCTGTCACATCCGCGAGGCGATGCAGCATCGCAAGGAGCATGGCACGTTCGGCGGCGACGTCGAGACGTTTTGCACCGATGTGATGCGGGTCGTCGCCGAGGGCAAGGCCTCCAGCAGGATCCACGAACTGCCCAACGGCCGCGCCTTCCAGGTCATCAACACCCCGCTGGCGCAGGGCGGATGGGTCGCCACGATCGAGGAAATCACCGAGCGGCGCAATCTGGAGCAGGAACGCGACCGCAACTACATGTTCCTGCGCGAGATCATCGATCACATCCCCTCGCAGATCACGGTGAAGGATGCCCTGACGCGGCAATATCTGCTGGTCAACCGGACCGCCGAGGAGCAGTTCGGCCAGTCGGGTGACGTCATCGTCGGCAAGACTCCTTTCGACATGTATCCGGAAGCCGCCGCCAGGATCGTCAACGACGACGACAGCAAGGCGCTGCAGGCGCCCGGGGGATTGTTCAAGGACGAGCACGCCTGGCAGAGCCAGACCAAGGGACCGCGCTACATCACCTCGACCCGGATCGGCATTCGCGACAAGTCCGGCGAGCCGCGCTACCTCATCAGCGTCGTCGAGGATGTCACCGAGCGGCGGCGCGCCCACGACAAGATCGCGCATATGGCGCATTACGATGCGCTGACCGACCTGCCGAACCGCACGCTGTTCCGCGAACAGATCGAACGCGAGCTGGCGAAGGTCGCCGGCGGCGAGCAGTTCGCGCTGCTCTATATCGACGTCGACGAATTCAAGGGCATCAACGATTCGCTCGGCCATCACGTCGGCGACGAGCTGCTGAAGGCGATCGCGACCCGGCTGCGCGGCTGCCTCAAGAAGAGCGACCTGATCGCGCGGCTCGGCGGCGACGAATTCGCGGTGATCCAGAGCGGAATCCAGTCATCTGCGGACGTGCTGTCATTCGTGACGCGGATCTACGAGGCGATCCGCCAGCCCTATCACTGCCTCGGCCATCAGCTCTCCACCGACGCCAGCATCGGCATCGCGCTGGCGCCGCAGGACGGAACCGATCTCGACCAGCTCATCAAGCACGCCGATCTTGCGATGTACGGCGCCAAGGCCGAAGGACGCCGCACCCATCGCTTCTTCGAGCCGGAGATGGATGCGAGCGCCAAGGCGCGCCTGACCATGGAGCAGGATCTACGCCAGGCGCTGGTGAACGGCGGCTTCGAGATCCACTACCAGCCGCTGGTCGACCTGCGCACCAACGACGTGTCGGGCTGCGAGGCGCTGCTGCGCTGGCGGCATCCCGAACGCGGCTGGGTGTCACCGGCGGAGTTCATTCCGATCGCCGAGGATACCGGCCTGATCAACGAGCTCGGCGACTGGGTGCTGCGCATGGCCTGCAACGAGGCCGCGACCTGGCCGGCGCATGTGCGGATTGCGGTCAACGTCTCGCCGGTGCAGCTCAAATGCGACACGCTGGCGCTGCGGATTGCCGGCGCACTCGCCGCCTCCGGGCTCTCTCCCTCCCGGCTCGAGCTCGAAATCACCGAGGCCGTGCTGATCCGCGACGACGAGGCCGCGCTCTCGATCCTGCACCAGCTCCGGTCGATCGGCGTGCGCATCGCGCTCGACGATTTCGGCACCGGCTATTCCTCGCTGAGCTATCTGAAGCGCTTCCCGTTCGACAAGATCAAGATCGACCGCTGCTTCGTCGCCGACATCGCGGAGACCAGTGGCGCGCCCGTGATCGTGCAGGCGGTGGTGAACATCGCCGCGGCGAGCCACATGACCACCGTCGCCGAGGGCGTCGAGACCGAGGCGCAGCGCGAGATGCTGCGCGCGCTCGGCTGCACGGAGATGCAGGGTTATCTGTTCAGCAAACCGAAGCCCGCCGCCGAGGTGCGAAAGCTGTTCGGTCCGAACGATGCCGCGCCGGTGGCGGCGGTGGCCTGAGATGGCGAAGCCGCGGAAAACGTCAGCGAAAGGCGTCGACGTCGCGGATTCCTATGCCGTGCGGCTGATGCAGCATCTGGTGGTGCCGACCTTCGTGATCGACCCCAAGCGCCGCGTCGTGATCTGGAACAGAGCCTGCGAGCGGCTGACCGGCGTTCCCGCCGCGGAGGTGATCGGCACGACGAAACACTGGCAGGCCTTCTACGAGACCCGGCGCCCCTGCCTCGCCGACCTGGTCGCGCTCGACCGTCCCGAGCAGCTGCCGGAGTTTTATTCGGAATATGCCGCACGCGGCCACAACGGGCTCGGCTTTTCCGCGGAGAACTGGTGCGTGATGCCCAAGCTCGGCAGCCAGCTCTATCTCGCGATCGACGCCGGTCCTATCCACGACGAGGCCGGCCATCTGATCGCCGTGGTGGAGACGCTGCGCGACCTCACCGATCAGAAGCGCGCCGAGATGGCGCTGAAGGAGCTCGCCACCAAGGACGGGCTGACCGGCCTGTCGAACCGGCGCGCCTTCGACCAGATGCTGATGAGCGAATGGGCTCGCGCCCAGCGGACGCAGAAGCCGATGGCGCTGCTGTTCGTCGACGTCGATCATTTCAAGCTGTTCAACGACCGGCACGGCCACCAGAGCGGCGACGAATGCCTGCGTGCGGTCGCTGATGTCGTCAGCCGCCACGCCGTGCGCCCGCTCGACCTCGCCAGCCGCTATGGCGGGGAAGAGTTCGCGCTGATCCTGCCCGACATGGATTGCGATGCCGCCTGCGCCATCGCCGAGGAGATCCGCGGTGCCGTCATGACCTTGCGGATCGCTCATGGAGCTGTTGGAGCCGGCGACCACGTCACCCTCAGCGTCGGCGTCGCCAGCCATATTCCCACTGAGGCCGACGGCAGCCCCGACCGGCTGCTGGGTGCGGCCGACGAGGCGCTCTATGCGGCAAAACGGCTCGGCCGCAACCGCGTCATCTGCTCCGAACGCCTGCTGGCCGAGTTCGCGCGCGCCGATCGCGGCTCGCCCGGGATTCAAGTCGCCGCCAATCGCCGGTCCAGCCGCGGCTGACGTTCATCCCACCGAAGGTTCTATTGCGTTCGGCCTGACCAACAGGTGATGTTGCGCCGGAACAACACTCACATTTTCTTCTCGAAAAGCCGCAATTTCTCGGGCGCTCGTTTGAATATAGATAAGTCGTTGCCTGGAGCCGTATTCGCTTTGAAATTTCCCTGTCCATCTCGCAGTGCCCTCCCCTCCGCCAAAAACGCCATCGCCTGGTCGCGAGTGACGGCCGAACCCGGCTCGGCCGCCAAGACCAACCGCTGATGACCGAAGCAGCCGGTTCGTTTCGCGGACGTGTCCACCGCGGAACGCAGCAAATTGGTGGCACCTGCATCGAGCTCGAGGCCGCGGGCGAGCGAATCCTGCTCGACCTTGGCCTTCCGCTGGATGCCGACGGCGCGTCCGACGATCTTCTCCCGCCTGTGGCCGGGCTTCGCGTCGAAGATCCAACCCTGCGTGCGGTTGTCCTGTCGCACGGACACGGCGATCATTGGGGTTTGCTCCCCCTGTGCAGACCCAATGTCCCCCTCGCCATGGGCGCTGCGACCGCGCGCATCATGTGTGCGGCAGCTCCTTTCGTGCCCAACGCCTTCGTGCCCAATGTTTCATTCGAGCTGAACGATCGCAGAACCTTCCAGATCGGCCCGTTCAGCATCACGCCCTATCTTGTCGATCACTCGGCCTATGATGCCTATGCGCTGCTGATCCAGGCTGCCGGCCGGCGTCTGTTCTACAGCGGCGACATCCGTGCGCACGGTCGCAAGGGCGGTCTGTTCGAACGTTTGGTCAGCCATCCGCCCCGCGATATCGACACGATGCTGATGGAGGGGTCGAGCCTCGGCCGTCTCGACGAGCACACGCAATTCCCGACGGAGGACGACATCGAGGCGAGGCTGACCCAGAGTTTTAAACAGCCAGGCTTCGTCATCCTCTCGGCGTCCGCGCAGAACATCGATCGCATCGTCAGTATCTATCGCGCCTGCAAGCGCAGCGGCCGGACGCTGCTGCTGGACCTCTATGCGATGGAGATATTGCGGGCCACCGGCAACGAGCGCTTGCCGAACGCCGGCTGGCCCAATTTGTCGGTCTATGTGCCGGAATATCAGCGGCGACAGATCGCAAGGAACAAGCGCTTCGACCTGCTGGATCCCTACAAATCCGCACGGATCTACCGCGAGCGCATCACCGAGATCGCCGATCGCACCGTGATGCTGTTTCGTCCGGCAATGGCCCACGACGTGGAGGCCGCAAATCTCTGGCCCGGCACCAGAGCGATCTGGTCGCAATGGGACGGATATCTGAAGGACGGTCCTGGCGCCAGACTGAAGGTGGATCTCGCGACACGCGGCGTTCCCATCGAGATCATCCACACCTCGGGCCACGCCAGCATCCTGGATCTCAAGCGGCTCGCGAACGCAATACAGCCGGACAGGCTGGTGCCCGTTCACACATTCGAAGGCGACAGTTTCTCCAGATATTTTGACAACGTCACGCGACGCAGCGATGGCGAATGGTGGGAGGTATGAGATGAGCTTCAGACGCGGAATCCGGGGCGACGACTTTCGCAAGGCACTCGAGACACTCGCCCAGCAGGATGGCTGGTGGAAAGACGTTCTCGCCGATCCCACACTCATCATCGGCATTCGGGACGAATACCTTAACGTCTATTGGCAGGGGCAATCCATCTTCAAAGTGTCATTCAAGGGCGGGAAAGTGACCGCCTCGACGCACGAAAAGTATCTGCTGAATCCGGACTTGAAGGATCAGATTTCGCTCGTCGAGGGGAAGTTCTCCTTCGGCAAGGCCGAGCAAAGGATGCTGACGCGCGACTACGAAGGCGCAGAGACGCTGGCGAAGCTCAAAAGGGCTGCATCGGCCTATTCCGGACAGGAGAAGGAAGGCGTCCACGAGATCGCGACGTCCAATCTCTCCGTCGTCGACGTGGAGATTGCGATCAACGCCTCGGGCATCCCCGGTATCAAGCGGAAGCTCCCCCGCATGGACCTGGCGAACTTCGAAACGACGGCAAACGGCGTCGATCTGGTGTTCTGGGAGGCCAAGATGTTCAGCAACCCCGAGCTGGAAAATCGCGATATTGTCGGTCAGATCGAGGACTATCAGAAGGTGATCGACGCTCACAAGACGGAGATCGATGACAGCTATCGATGGGTTGCGAAGAATCTGGCCAAGATGGCGGAATGGAGCAACGGGCGTCGCAGCGCAGTTGGAGCGATCAGCGCCGTTGCGGAGGGGGGGCAGCTCAACGTGAACAGCGCCAATATCGGACTGCTCGTCTATAATTTTACCGAGGATCAACGCGATCGCAAGGACGAGGGCGGCAAGAGGCTGAATGACAGAGTGATTGAATCGCTCGCGCAGGTGGGCGTGGGCCCGAAGCGGATCAGGTTCAAAGGCACGCCAAAGGGTCTCACCATCTGAGTTGGCACGAGAGAGAAACCTGGCTTTGCCCCTTCCCGAAGACGAACTGCTCACCTTCGCGATCGGCGACATCCACGGCTGCTTTGACAAGCTGACGTCGCTGCTCGCCGCGTGCGAGGAGCTTCGCGGCGAGCGGAGCGCGCAGTTTGTGCTTGTCGGAGACTATATCGACCGGGGACCCCAAAGCCGCGAGGTGATGGATTTTCTCGTCGCCAGCGAGGGGAAGCAGGACTGCCCCTTCGTCTGTCTGCGGGGCAACCATGAGGAGATGCTGCTTCGCGCGGCCGACATGGAGCGCACCGACCGCGACCTCATGAATTGGTGGGGCAACGGCGGCGAGCAGACGCTCGACAGCTACGGGATCGACGATCCCGCCGATCTGCCGAGCGAGCATCTCGACTGGATACGCGCGCTTCCGCTGACGAGAATCGAGCATGGGCGGCTGTTCGTCCATGCTGGACTACGGCCGGACGTGCCGCTGGCGTCACAATCCGAGCGGGACCTGCTGTGGATCCGGGTACCCTTCCTGTCGTCGGATCAAGACCACGGGCTTTTCGTTGTCCATGGCCATACGCCGGTCCGGACCGGGACACCCGATCTGCGGGCCAACCGATTGAACCTCGATACCGGCGCCTGCTTCGGCGGCCCGCTCACGGCGGCCGTGTTCGCCACCTCGGAGACGGGCCCGTTGATGTTCGTGACCGATTCCGGCGAGATCTCGGGACCGGCCGCCCTCCGGGATTGAAGAGCGAAGCATAAGACCAGGAATTGGGCGATGCCGGGCGTCCGGGCCCGGGCAAAGCGGAGGTTGCCCACCCCCCGCCAATCGGCTAAATGAACCTCGACTAGCACCCGTAGCTCAGCTGGATAGAGCGTTGCCCTCCGAAGGCAAAGGTCACACGTTCGAATCGTGTCGGGTGCGCCAGTCTCCTTTCTCTTTACCGAGACTGTACTCTTTACCGAGACTGTGTGCGGGGCCGAGATTGTGTGCCGGCTTTTGACGCTGTGACGGCACCATCCATCAAATGTTGCGGCTCGCAATCTGGCCTTCGCAACGTCGCGCGCGCGTCCGGCTAAGCATATCGAATGGAAAAGCGGTCACAAATCTCTGACCAATTGCGCAATTGATTGCACCCTTAAATTGTACTATTGTTCATGGGTTGCGGAAAATGAGCCTGATCGCGGCACGTTTCTGGTCGCGATCATCGGGGCAGGTCCGGTTGTAGGCGTGATGTCGCAGACCGATATCCGGTTATTGTCGGACTGAATCACCCCAGGAGCGCTCGTCCCGCAAGCAATGAGCCAACACTGAACCTGCTTGACGACGTCAGTCCAGTGGCGGCGCCAGGAACAGGGCTTCGCAATCAACCAAGTCGGGAGGGGTGCTTCAGATGAAAACCATCGCCCAGTTCGTCGAGGATCGCATTACGACGCTTTCCGACCTGAAAGACGCACTCCAGACCGCGATGCAATTGGAGTTCTCCACCATCCCGCCTTATCTTTGCGCGCAATGGTCGATCAACAGCGACCCGGGCGGCGTCGGCGGTATGATTGAGGACATTGTGGTGCAAGAGATGTATCACTTTGCCCTGGCAGGCAACATGCTGACCGCGATCGGCGGCGTGCCATCCATTGCCAATGCGACCTTCATTCCGAGCTACCCGACCAATGTCCTGCCCGGAGAAATTCTGCAAAAGTTGCCCGTTGATCTGAAGCCGCTTACGCCAGATCAAGTTCAGGTCTTCATGCAGATCGAGTATCCGGAATTTCCACCGGTTGCGCTCGCCGCAAGAACGGGACCCGCGACGATCGGTGATTTCTACGATGCGATCGCCGAGGGTTTCACCACAGTCAATCCCGCGATCAATGCCAGCGCCTTCGCGGTCAATTCGGGGGAAGCAACGCCGATCAAGAGCATCGCCGATGCGCAGGCGGCGATCCAGCTGATCAAGGCCGAAGGTGAAGGTACGGAAGGCTCTCCTAACCAACCCCCAACCGGTAATGCAACATTCGCCCACTATTATGTCTTCAAGGAAATCTACACCGAGAAAACGCTGGTGCAGGATGCGGCGGGCCACTGGAGCTTTACGGGAGCACCAATCCCGTTTCCGACCTGGTTCGATTTTCAGCAATCGACCGTCACACCGAGTCCGTCGCTTGCGTTCAATCAGGCCCTGTCGCAGCTCTTGATCGGCCTTCAAACTTGCTGGACAAGCGGTACAAGACCCAGCATCGGCGCCATGTTCACACTTCAGTCGCTTGGCACGGACCTCATCCAGCAGGGCATTCGTCCTGAGTTCCTATGGGCGCCTCCGTCGGCATGAACTCCGGATCTGCCGCCGGCCTCCCAGAACAAGCACTCACGTCAGCATCGAGATGATCGACTGGATCTGATCGGAGGCGGACGTCACCAGGGCGTCATACGACGTATGACCGTGCGCGGCAGCCTTCAAAATGCATTCGGCGACAGCGGCTTTCAGACCGAACACCGACTGATCGGCTGGTACGCTCGCCATCACGGTCTCGAGGGCCTGGCGCATGGTCTGAATGAGCTCGGAGCTGTATTGCATTGGCTGTCCTCCGCGCTCCCATGTAGGAACGCGTGCCTAGGCTCGCCACTCACAAGCCTGAGATTGCCCTTTGATGAGCCTTGGACAAATCGCCTCAATTCAAGCGCCAGATGGCCGCATTGAGCAGGCCGGCAAAGGCGACCCAGGCTGCGTAAGGCACGAACAACGCGGCGGCCAGCCTGTCCCGTGACATCTCGATACTGATGTAGGTCACGATCGCAACGAACAGGCAAATGAGTATGACGAGCGCGGCTCCAATCTGGTGCATCGTGAACATCGCCGGAGACCAGACGAAATTGAGCGCCAGCTGCGCGGCCCAGACCTGCATCGCTCGACCCGACGGCTCACGGCGAAAAGTCCGCCAGCCCGCAACCGCGATCATGATGTAAAGGATAGTCCACGCCACCGGGAACGCCCAGTTCGGCGGCACGAAACCCGGCTTGGCAAGGGCCGCATACCATTCTCCCGGAAGATTGGTCGCACCGATCAGCCAGCCGATGCCGACCACACCGACGACGAAGGCCAATAGCTGAAGCATCCATCACCTCGCGCTTCTCTTCGGGCAACTGTATCATCGTTCCATGAGCGAATCCGGCACGGTGACTGGCGATGTCTCGCCCGTCCGCAAGATCATCCATATCGACATGGATGCCTTCTATGCGTCCGTGGAGCAGCGCGACAATCCGGAGCTGCGCGGCAAGCCGGTCGCCGTCGGCGGCTCCGCGGAACGCGGCGTCGTCGCGGCCGCGAGCTACGAGGCCCGCAAGTTCGGTGTTCGCTCCGCGATGCCGTCGGTGACCGCGAAGCGGCAATGTCCCGACCTGATCTTCGTCAGGCCGCGCTTCGAGGTCTACAAGGCGATCTCCAGGCAGATCCGCGACATCTTTGCCGAGCACACGCCAATCATCGAGCCATTGTCGCTCGACGAGGCCTATCTCGACGTGACCGAGAATTTGCAAGGCATCCCGTTGGCGCGCGACGTCGCCTTGCTGATCCGTGAGAAGATCAAGGCCGAGACCGGCCTCAACGCTTCGGCGGGCATCTCCTACAACAAGTTTCTTGCAAAGCTCGCCTCCGATCATCGCAAGCCCAACGGTCAGTTCGTGATCTCGCCGGAGATGGGACCCGCCTTCGTCGAGACGCTGCCCGTCGGCAAGTTCCACGGGATCGGCCCGGCGACCAGTGCGAAGATGAATGCGCTCGGCCTGTTCACCGGCCTCGATATCCGCAACCAGACGCTGGAGTTCATGAATGCGAATTTCGGCAAGTCGGGCGCCTATTACTACTGGATCTCACGCGGCGTCGACGAGCGGCCGGTCCGGGCTAACCGCATTCGCAAGTCGATCGGCGCGGAGACGACGTTCTCGACCGACCTCGACGAATACGGCGCGCTGGCCGCCGAGCTCAAGCCGCTCGTCGACAAGGTCTGGCGCCATTGCGAGACGACCGGCAACCGCGGCCGCACCGTCACCCTGAAGATCAAGTTCGCCGACTTCGAGATCATCACGCGCGGCAGGTCCGTCACAGCGCCGGTTGCGGGCCGGGACGACCTGGAGCGGCTGGCCTGCGGCCTGCTCGAAGCCGAGATGCCGCTGCCCAAGCGCGTCAGGCTCCTGGGGGTATCGCTGTCTGCCCTCCAGGACGGCGACGATGCGGAGCCGCAGCTGACTTTCGGCATTTGAACCAGCCTGGAAAGCCCCGCCGCGAACGCGAAATCCTTGTCCGCGGCGCGGCTCCAAACCAGTCATGGAAGGTGGCGGGATTTTCAGACCCGCCACCCGTAGAAGCCGATCCGCTCGGGCCAATCAATGCCTCACATGCTCGAACACGACGATCACACCCGTCGGCTCCGGCTCATGGGCCATCAGGCGCGTGAGGTCGGCATCGCTCCAGTCGGCGAGGCTGACGACTTCGCCGGTCTGGCACTCGGCGCTGACCGACGGCGTCGGCTCGAGCACCTTCAGGCCCGTTTCGTCGACGAAGAAGGTGTGTTCGCCGAACATGCTGTTGAGCTGCGGCATGGCGGGATGTTCGTCGGGCAGCACCTGGGCGCCGAGTTGGTTGACGGTCTGCTTCACCTGTTCGGATGTGAGCTTCATGCGCTGCTCCGTTTCTGTCGTGCCGGGTTTCAGTGAGTTGAGCCAAAACGGGCGTTCCCTGCGCCTGTGTCGCCTGGCTCAAATTCCCGAACGGGTGTTGCGCACGAATGTTCCGGAAAAATGCATTTCGTGATCGCGAGTTTCATCTGCCGCGCTCACGGCACGGGATCGCCACACGATGCACATGATCCGCCTGTCGATGCCGCTATTCGACGGCTTCGACGATCCGGATGTCGCGGTCGGCACCGTCGCCGAGCAGGTCGTGAGCGGCCTTGTAGGCGGGACTTTCATACGCCGCCTTGGCTCGCTCGACGCTGTCGAACTCGATGAGAACGACGCGTTCCATCAGGCCATGCTCGTAGGCCGCAACCGGCATCCCGCGCGCGAGCACGCGTCCACCGGCGGCCTCGATGGCCGGACGCGACAGCTTGGCATAGGCCGCCATGGCGTCGGGGCTCTTGATCGCGCGATAGGTCGCAACCCAATAGGCTTTTGCCATTTTTGTTCTCCTGGTTTCTCGTGACTTAGTGTTCGCCTCGGTTCTCGCCAACCGAGAGCGCGCAGATGCGTGACAGATATGTGTATGGCAGACCGGTCTCCTCGGCCCACGCGTTGAACTGTGCCTGCACCTTTGCGAGATCGCCCTTTGATTTGACCTCTTCGGCGATGTCGAGGCCGGCATCGCGCAGGCAGGCGACGACATCCCTGGAGGTGACAAAACCATCCCAGCCGACGAAGCGCAGCAGCATCTGCCCGGTGTTGCCGCCGAGCCGGCTGCCGCGCTTGGTGAGGAGATCGAGAAGGCCGACCTCGTTGGATGGCGGCCATTTCGCCAGAAACTTGCCGAAGCTGCCGTGCTCTTTCGCGATCTCCTGGACGAAGGCCGCGTTGTCGCGCACCGACATGATTTTGGCGCCGTTGCGCACGATGCGCGCGTCGCGCAAGAGGCCCTCCCAATAGTCCTCGGGCTGGAAGGTGAGCTTGGCCGGCTGGAAATGCAGGAACACCTCTTCAAATCCGTCCCATTTCGAATCGATCACGCTCCAGGCAAAACCCGCGCAAAACACCCGCCTGGTCATCTCGGCGAGGATGCGATCGTCGCCGAGCTTGGCCAGCCCCTTCAGGTCGGGCTTTTCGGGCATCAGCTTGTCCAGTGCCTTGGGGCCGCCCTTGCGTTTCTCGGCGCGGGCACGAATGGTCTTGAAGGAGGTCATGCGGATACGGGCGTTTGAGGATGCGCCACGACATCAGAATTCGATGACACGGTCCAGCCCCGCGGTGCCAGGCTACTTGCGCACGCCAATGCACCGCAGCATGCGGCCGGCCATTGGCCTGACGAAGAAAGCAGCCATTCTGGTCTGCTTCTTGCTTTGTAAATAACGTTTTGGAATTTCCAGACCTTTTCAAACCCGCCCATGGATTTTCAATGCGTTGCCTGGTCGTGGCCGATTTGCACTACTCGCTGCCGCAGCTCGACTGGCTGGCCAGCGCGGCGCCGCAGTTCGACCTCGTGATCTTCGCCGGCGATGCACTCGACATCGGCTCGATGGTGGATTTTCGCGCGCAGATCGTGGTGGTGAAGAAATACCTCGCGTTGCTCGCGGCGCAGACCCGCGTGATCCTCTGCTCCGGCAATCACGACCTCGACGAGCGCAATGCGGAGGGTGAAAAGATCTCGCGCTGGATCTCGGAGGTGCGGGAGCTCGGGATCATTTGTGACGGCGACAGCCTCACCATCGGCGACACGCTGTTCACGGTGTGCCCGTGGTGGGATGGCCCGCTGGTCAAGCAGCGCATCGTCGCGCAGCTGCGCGACGCCGCCGCCAACCGTCCGCAGCGCTGGATCTGGGCCCATCACGCGCCGCCGGCGAATTCACCGACGAGCTGGGGCGGCAAGCGCTTCTTCGGCGATGTCGATCTGGTGCAGTGGATCATGCAGTATCAGCCGTCGATGGTGATCTCGGGCCATGTGCACCAGTCGCCCTTCATCGCCGACGGCTCGTGGTTCGACCGGCTCGGGCAAACATGGGTCTTCAACGCCGGCCTGCAACCGGGCCGGCCGCCCACGCATATCGTGCTGGATCTCGCTGCGGACAAGGCGTTCTGGCTGGCTGCGGGCGAGGCGCAGTGGATCGACCTCGGCGCGCCGCTGAAGCGGCCCGCAAACACCGTCGAGGAGCCGCCGGACTGGCTCACATCCTTGGATCGGATTGCCGATCCGAGCCTGGCGACACCTCGAGCGGTGGCAGGTTGATCATGCTCTGGAGCACCTCGCCGACCATGGCGAGATGCGTGCCGTGGCCGGCATATTGCCGCTTGAGATCGGCCAGATAAGTGTTGGCGACGTTGAGCCGCTGCGCCAGCGTGCGCGCGAGCAGCAGCGCGACCTCGGGCCGCTGGATGAGGAATGACGCCGCGTCCTCGAACTCATAGATGACCGAATCCGAGCTGGCCCGCACCGTCGCGGTGTGCGGCAGCCCGAGCAGCACGGACATCTCGCCGAACACGGCGCCGGGCTCTGTGATGGCCGCGACCACCGTGTCGCCCTTGAGAACGTCGAGCTTGCCCTCGACGAGCACGTAGAGGTGGCCGCTGCTGGTGCCGCCCTCGGTGACGACCGACGTGCCGGCCTTGACCTGCCGCTCCGTTCCGCCGGTGCAATGATCCAGAACTGCGCGCATCGCCGATGCTCCCATCGCTGGGGAAATCCAGGCGATACTAGAGCACGATCCGTGCCAGGCGGCAACGCGCGGACGGCTATCGCGACAAGCGCTTTGCGAGGTGAACCGACTGCCAGTCTCCGAGGCCGGTATCCCGGAAGCCCGCCTTCTTTGCCAGACCGCGCATCTCGGCATTTGTCCGCGCAGTCTCGGCGGCGATCATCTCGTGGCCAAGATCGGTCGCACGCGTCTCCATCGCGGTCATCATCTGCAAGCCAAGGCCCAGGCGCCGGAACGCATCGGCGACCGAGATGGCAAACTCGCCATGCCGTGCAGGCGCATCATAGGCGTAGTTCGCTTCGCCGATGATGGTGTGCTGCCCATCCTGCCTGACTTCGGCGAGCAGGGTGAAATGACCGGGCCGGCCCGTCCTCGCCACGCATTCGGCCGCGACCAGGACGAAGTCGGTACGCGCGCCCATGAAGCGCTTGTTGCGCGACGTCGTGGACAGGCCGGTGAAATAGACCGACAGGTTCTCGACGTCGGATACGCTGGCGGTCCTGATGCAGACCATGCCCTTCGCTTCGACCAGTTCGACCGGCTCGACGACGGCTCCCGGAAACAGCTGTGACATGCGTGATGCTCTCGGCAGGTTGCGTGGACCGCACACCTAACCGAGACCGCGCTTCCGCGGCTTGGACACCACTGCCAATCATGCGGCTGAAAACGAACAGCTCGTTGTCCCGTGCCGTGCATCACACACGGGAGAGTGACGGCACCTCGTCGGGCATGATCGCTTGGAGGCCGCCGAAGCGGCGCTCGCGGCCGTGGAACGACGCCAGCGCCGCGGAGAGATCGCCCGCGTCGAATTCGGGCCACATCCGCTCGGTGAAGTGCAGCTCGGCATAGGCGCCTTCCCAGAGCAGGAAGTCCGACAGCCGCTTCTCGCCGGAGGTGCGGATGATGAGATCGACGTCGCGCAGGCCGGCTTCACCGGTGACGAGCTGGGAGAAGGCTTCGCGGGTGAGGCTCGTCAGTGCCGCCGCCTTCGCTGCGGCGTTGAGGATGGCATCGCGCGCGGAATAGTCGACCGCGATGCGCAGGTGAAGCGTGCCGCCCTGCGCGGTGGCGTCCTCCGCGCGCGCGATCGCATTGGCGATGCCGTCGGGCAGACGGTCGCGGCGGCCGATCACAGTGAGGCGCACGCCGTTCCTGGCGAGGCTCTGCACCTCGTTGGCGAGATAGAAGCGCAGCAACGTCATCAGCGCGGCGACTTCGGTTTTCGGCCGTCGCCAATTGTCGGTGGAGAAGGCGTAAAGTGTCAGCGTCCCGATGCCCTGCTTGGGTGCGGCCTCGACGATGCGGCGGATCGCCTCCACGCCGGCCTCGTGGCCGCGCAGGCGCGACAAGCCGCGGCGCGTCGCCCACCTGCCGTTGCCGTCCATGATGATGCCGACGTGAAGCTTCTCGTTGCGAGAGGTCATGTCGCTTTGCATTGCAAAGTCTCCGGTCAAAAAAGGGGGGATCAGGTCGAGATGATACCGAGACGGCCGAGCGGCGGCGCGTCGCGGCCGGCGGCCTTGGCGGCGTCGCGCACCAGCCGCTCGAGCACGGCGAGATAGTCGAGGAAGCGGCGGCGGCCGGCCTTGGTCAGGCGGCAGGTCGTGTGCGGGCGGTTGCCCTCATAGCCCTTGGTCACCTCGACGAGGCCGGCCTCCTGGAGCACGGCGAGATGCCGGCTGAGATTGCCGTCGGTGAGGCCGCAGAGCTGCTTGAGGTCGGCGAATGCCAGGCCCTTCGGATGCGCCATCAGCGAGGTCAGAAGCCCGAGCCTCGCCTTCTCGTGGATAACGCGGTCGAGCCCTTCATAGGAAAAGGGTGCGCTGTCAGTCTTCGACATCATGGTCTCCGGACGCGAAATACAGAATGCCCGCCATCACCGACTGCCCGATCACGAAGGGCAGCCCCATGGTCCACGGCGATAGCGTGTGAGTCCGGCTCGCGAGCACCACGACCGCGAAGCCGGAAATGAAATACCAGGCGCCGGCGAGCGCGACGGTGCGCGGCAGCGAGCGGACGGAAGCGAAAATGCCGAGCGACACCAGGATCTGCCACAGGCCGGGCAGCAGCCACAGCGTCTCGCTCGCGAACTTCCACATCACCACCGCGAGCAGCACGCCGGCGACGCCCGCGGGCAGGAACTGCTCGACCGCCTGATGGATCATGGCATCGGCCAGGCCGGAATGATGACGGCGCGAGCGCGCGCGCATCTCGATGCCGATCATCAGAACGGAGAGCACCGCGGCCATGAACCAGCCGAAGAAGAAGCCGACCGGCTCGCTTGTGGGATCGCCGAGCAGCCAGAATTGGAGGATTGCGGTAAGAAGCGCGACGGCGCCCGTCGCAGCGATCGTCGCCGGGCCATAACCGCGGAACGCCGTGCCCGCCGCAATCTGGTTGCGGATCGCCACGATGTCGGCCAGTGCCTTGTCGAGATCGCGCATTGGCAACGCCAAAACCCCGCTCCGCCCAATTGTCCGGGACCGCCCGCCCCGCTACTTTGTATTGCAAAGTATATAGCACCGCAAAGTAAAGGCAAGCCCGGCGAGGAGGTCCTGTCCGGACAAACAACTGCCGATTGCACTGCGTATCCTCCCGCGGATAAGATGGATCGAAAAGCATTATGGGGGGATGGTATGTGGCTTAAGTCGTTTGTCGTTGCATCGCTTTTGCAGGCGAGTGTCGTCGGAGCTGCCCATGCGAAAGGACCATTCGGCAGCGTCAATGTCGGCAACTGGATCGGCGGCGCCTTCAGCAATGACGAGACGGGCGCTTTCTCCCATTGCGCCGCGACGACGCCTTATGCGAACGGCGTCATCCTCGTCGTGAGCCAAAATGCAGCCGGCACATGGTCACTCGCCTTTGCGAGTCCCAGCTACCGCTTCAACAAGGGCGAGAACGCCGCGATCGACGTGACCTTTGACGGGCAGGAGCAAGCCAGGCTGTTCGCCACGGCGTACCAGCCCAACATGCTCACGGCCATCATGCCGGTCAATGTTGTGCGCACGTTTCAGAAGGCGAGCCTGATGGTGGCGACAGCCGGCCGCGCCGTTCTGAATTTCGATCTGACCTCGACCGGGCCGGTGATCGCCGCATTGGCCAATTGCGTGACCAAGGTGAAAGCCGACGGGCTCGACAAGGCCGGCGACTTCACCAAGGTCGCCGCCAAGCCGCAGCCTGCGCCGGACAAGCAGGCGCCGCCGGCCGGCGGCAAAGTTGCCAGGGCCAAGACCGGCACCGGCTTCGTGGTCAGTGCGAACGGCCACGTCGTCACCAACAACCATGTGATCGACGGCTGTGTCGGCGACATCAAGGGCAACCTCACCGGTGAGGCCGCGATGGTGCTGCGCGTCGTGTCGAGCGACGTCAACAACGATCTCGCTTTGTTGCAGGCGCCGTCGACGACGACATTCAAGGACTTTGCGCGGATCCGCGATCGCTCGATCCGCTCCGGCGATTCCGTCATCGTAATCGGCTTTCCCTTCCATGGCTTGCTCACGTCGGACTTCACCGTGACGACCGGTATCGCGAGCTCGCTCAGCGGCATGCGCAACGACACGCGTTTCCTGCAAATCAGCGCGCCGGTGCAGCCCGGCAATAGCGGCGGCCCGCTGTTCGACACCACCGGTCAGATCGTGGGCGTGGTCACCGCAAAGATCCCCGCACTGCGCATCGTCGCTGCGACCGGCAACATTCCGGAGAACATCAACTTCGCCATCAAGACCGGCATGCTGCGCGACTTCCTCGACAATTCCGTGGTGCCCTACCAGACCGCCGAACCGAAGGGCGAGCTCAAGACCACCGACATCGCCGGCAACGCGCGGCCGTACACGATGCTGATCTCGTGCAACGGCACGGGGCAGGCCGACGCCAAGCGGTAGACTGCGCTTCAGCCTCCGCTGTCATGCCCCGCGACCCGGCTACGCCAAGGCTTTGCCGGGGCTTCAGTCTAGGGGCGCCGAAGCTTCAGCGTCGGCGGCGAGCGGGGCATCCAGTACGCCGCGGCTTCTAGATTCGACACGACCGTCTCGGAGTACTGGATCGCCCGGTCAAGCCGGGCGATGACACCGTTGGTGTGGGCACAGGGCACCCGCCGTCTCACCCGTGGCAGCACGCTCCCTTCGCCTGCGGCTCGTACTGGTCGCGCAGGCGGACCCAGTCCATCGGATAGGGCAGGCCGTCCTCGTGACGACCGAGCGGGGTGAGGTCGAGATATTGATAGGCCGCGTTCATCATGTCGAGACCGCGGGCGAAGCATGAATAGGTATGGAAGATCTCGCCGGCCTCGTTGCGGTAGAACACGCTGATACCGGGCAGCTCCGGACCGTAGAACGGCGTGGTGCCGAAATTGTATTTCGACACGCCCTTGTCGATCTGCTCGCGCGTGAACGAGACCTCGTAGTCGTAGTTGAAGTCGTTGCTCCCTGACGAGACCCAGTCGAAGGTCCAGCCCATCCGCTTCTTGAAGGCCTCGAGCTTGGCGCTAGGTGCCAGTGAGATCGCAACCGTGGAGGTGTCGCGCGCGGCGAGGTGCGGCACCATGCGATCGAGACCGTCGGCCCAGAACGAGCAGCTCTTGCACGCGGCCTCCCAGTCGGGTGCGAACATCACATGCTGCACCACGAGTTGCGGGCGGCCCCCGAAGAGATCGCCGAGCGTCACCTTGCCGTTCGGTCCGTCGAACACGTAGTTCTTGTCGACCTTCACCCAGGGCAGCGCGCGGCGCTGCTCGGCGAGGCGCTCCCGGGCCTGGCTGAGCTCCTTCTCATGCGCCAGGTGGGCCTTGCGGGCCGCGATCCATTGCTCGCGCGAGACGATCTGATGTTGCTGCACGGTATCCTCCTTGGTGTCAGGCGACGAAGGCGTCGAGCTTGTCGAGGCACGAGCTCCAGCCGCGCTGGTGATTGTCGCGTGCGGTTTCGTCGAAGAACTGGGCGTGATGGAAGATCATCAGCGTGCCGGCGCTATCCGGCTTCAGCGTGATCGTCACCAGCGATTCGCGCTCCGGCGTCGAATGCCAGGCCCAGGTGAACACCAGCCGCTCGTTCGGCACGACCTCGCGATAGATGCCGCCGGCCTCGAAATATTCGCCGTCGTCACCGGTGAAGCTGATGCGGTAGCGGCCACCGGTACGTACATCGAGCTCGGCGTCCAGCGTCGCCGGCTTCATGTTCGGCGGCCCGAACCACTGGACTAGCTGCGCGGCTTGCGTCCAGGCGGCGTAGACTTTCTCCGGCCGTGCGCGGAGCCGGCGCGTGAGCGTGAGGCTTGGACGTTCGTTTGGACGCTCGCTTGGACGTTCGGCTGTGCGGGGATCGGCGTTGACGGCTGCGTTGGCCATGTCTTGTCCTCCACGAAGGTGGCGAGGCGGTCGAACTTCTCGGACCAGAACTGCGCGTAGCGATTGAGCCAGTTCATCGCCTGCTCCATCGGCTGCGCGGTGAGCCGGCAGGACACCGTGCGTCCGGTCTTCTCCCGCACGATCAGGCCCGCATCCGTGAGCACGTCGAGATGCTTCATGATCGCCGGCAGCGAGACCGGAAACGGCGCGGCCAGCTCGCTCACCGACAGGCCGTCCCGCTCGCCGAGCCGCGCGAGAAGGGCACGCCGCGTCGGATCGGACAGCGCCGCAAAGGTCCGGTCGAGCGTCTCGCCTCTATACTTAACCATTTGGTTTAGTATAAACGTGAACGAGAAGGCGTCAAGCAGGAACCCGCGCGTCCGGATCTGCACGACTGCGTGATCAGGCAGTGCTCAGTGTGAGGCGCGACTAGTACGGACGAACGTACCGACCGCGTAGTGACGGCTGAAGCGGAGGCCGTACGGCCACCTGGGCAGGATTTTGCGCGCAATATCCCTTGCGGCCCGACGCGCTCATCTGACACTGCTCGCGGGTCTGATAGGAGCAGTCGCCGGGATAGCCGTATTCCGAGTTCTGAATGCACCACGCGTAATCATAGTCCGCGCGCGCCGGGCTCCCGCCAGCGAGCCACACAAGGACTATGGTGCCCAGCACAAATTGCGCCTTGCCCATGACCGACCTCCCATGTTCGCCGCGCGACATCCGACCTCACAGAGTGAAAGGCTCGCGGAGCCGGTTTATTCCGGAGCGATCGCGCAAAAATACGCGGCTGCGCAATGCGCGCGGCTAGTACGGTGCGACGGGCCGCGCGCGACGGTGCGGCCGAGGTTGCGGCTGCGGCGCCTGGCCATAGGCCACAAGCGGATTGGGCCCGCAGTACAGCAAGCGGCCGGAGACGCTGGCCTGGCATTGCTCATAGGTGCTGTAGGCACATTCGCCGGGATAGTCATACTCGCCGCCCTGGGCGCACCAGGGATAGTCGCGGGCCGCCGCGGGCGTGACGGTGACGAAGCCGGCAAGGACCGTCGCGCCCAGCGTCAGCAGCGCCAATTGCGTCTTGCGCATGATCCAGACTCCTCTCTTCACAGGGCGAGATACGCGCCATGTATCATCAGGTTTCGCCGCGCCGTTTTATTCCAGATCAACGGAACGAAGTACGCAAGAAAAAAGCCCTGCCAGGCGGCAGGGCTCCAATCTCAGGGATCACAAGATCGCTACTCGACCTTCAGGCCGGCGAACTCGACGACCTTCTTCCACTTCTCGGTCTCGGCCTTGATCTCCTCGCCGAACGCCTCCGGCGTCTGCACCCGCGGCTCGCCGCCGAGTTCGACCAGTCGCTTGGTCATGTCGGGCTCCTTCATGAGCGTATTGATCTCATTGTTGAGCTTGGCGATGATCTCCTTGGGCGTGTTCTTCGGCGCGCCCATGCCGAACAGCGCGCTGGCCTCGTAGTCCTTCACGGTCTCGGCGATCGCCTGCACGTCGGGCAGCTGCGGCGAGCGCTCCGTGGTGGTGACGCCGATCGCGCGAAGCGAGCCGGAGCGGATGTGCTGGATGATCGAGGGCATGTTGTCGAAGATCACCTGCACCTGGCCGCCGAGCATGTCGGTGATCGCCGGCGCCGCGCCGCGATAGGGCACGTGCTGCATCTTGCAGCCGGTCAGCGCCATGAACATCTCGCCGGACAGATGCACCGAGGTGCCGTTGCCGGACGAAGCCATGTTCACCTTGCCGGGATTGGCCTTCACATATTCGATGAACTCGGCGACGTTCTTGGCCGGAACGTCCTTGTTGACGGTCATCACGTTCGGCACCCGCTGGAACGAGGCGACCGGCGCGATATCGCGCACGAAGTTGAATTTGAGGTTGGTGTAGAGCGAAGCGTTGATGAAGTTGGCCGGATTGACCAGTTGCAGCGTGTAGCCGTCGGGCTCGGCATTGACGACCGATTCGGTGCCGATATTGTTGCCGGCGCCCGGCTTGTTCTCGATGACGAATTGCTGGCCGAGCCGTTCCGACAGCCGCTGACCGATCAGCCGCGCCAGGATGTCGGTGGCTCCGCCCGGCGGATAGCCGACCACCCATTTCACGGGCCGGGCCGGATAGTCGGCGGCAAGGGCCTTCGACAGCGGGGTGGCTGCAAGCGGACTGGCTGCGAGCAGGCCCAGCGCGGTACGGCGAGTGATCATCTCAAGGGTTCTCCCAACGTGTTGTTCTTGAAAGCCAGATGGCTTCAAAGTCGACGCGGTTGTAACAAAGCTTGCCGCAGGCGGAAAGTGCGCCCGGCGCATCACGACGAAAGGATAAGGCGTGCCGGTCAAGGTCGAAGCCCTCGATCATCTCGTCATCAACGTCGCCGACGTCGCAGTGACCGCCGAGTGGTACCGCAGGATTCTCGGCATGGAAGTCAAGGTGTTCGACCCCGGCGGCGGCAAAGCGCCGCGGACTTCGTTGCAATTCGGTAACCAGAAGATCAATGTCCGGCCGCGCGATGCCGACAAGGTGGAGTGGTTCACCGCGGACCATCAGACCGCCGGCAGCGAGGATCTGTGTTTCCTCACCTCTGCCGCGCCCGACGAGGTGGTGGCGCATTTGACGGCACAAGGCGTCGCGATCGAGGAAGGCCCGGTTCCCAAGCAGGGCGCCCGCGGCACGCTACGCTCGGTCTATTGCCGGGATCCCGATGGCAGTCTGATCGAGATTTCGTCGTACGAGGACGGTGGTCGATAGGGCCGCGCTGCCGGTCCAAGCGCCGTCATTGCGAGGAGCCCTTGCGACGAAGCAATCCAGACTGCCCCCGGCGGAGACAGTCTGGATTGCTTCGCTGCGCTCGCAATGACAATGGAGAGAGCGGGCGCTACACCTCCCCCGATTTGCTCCCCGCGCCATCCGATGGCAGGAAGACGCAATAATCAAAAGGCAGCCGCCATCAAGATGCAGGCTGCACGGGGAGGATTCATGCCTATCCAACAGACCGCAGCCGGACTCGTAGGACCGTTCGACGGGCTCGACGTGCCCTGGCTGCTGAAGCTGCGCGCAGAAGTGCGACGCGATCATGCGTTCCTGATCTGGGCGCCGTTCGGCGCGCCGGCGCGGCGCTGGAGCTATGGCGAGTTTCACGAGCGCGTCGGCGCGCTCGCGGCGGGGCTGGCGAGGCGCGGCGTGAAGCCGGGCGAATATGTGCTCATTCATCTCGACAATTGCATCGAGGCGCTGCTGGCCTGGTTCGCCTGCGTCGAACTGGGCGCCATCGCGGTGACCACCAACACCCGCTCGGCACCGGCGGAGATGGAATATTTCGCCGATCATTGCGGCGCGGTCGCCGCGATCACGCAGCCGGCCTATGCCGAGCTCGTCGCGCAAAGCTGCCGCAACATCCGCTGGCTGGCGGTGACCTCGCACGATGCGGGCGCGGCGCCCGCGCGAGCGGCCTCGCGCGGCGACAGTTTCGATGCACTGTTCGCCGATAGCGCTGACCGGCCGCTTCGCGCGACCGACCCGTTCGCGCCGTGCAGCGTGCAGTACACGTCAGGCACGACCTCGCGCCCGAAGGCGGTGCTATGGACCCACGCCAACGCGCTGTGGGGCGCCAAGATCAACGCCGCGCATGAGGACCTTCACGCCAGCGACGTGCACCAGACCTATCTGCCGCTGTTCCACACCAATGCGCTGGCCTATTCGATGCTGGCAACGCTGTGGGTCGGCGCCACCTGCGTGATCCAGCCGCGGTTCTCTGCGAGCCGCTTCTGGGGCGTCGCGCGCGAGCACGGCTCGACCTGGACCTCGACGATCCCGTTCTGCATGAAGGCGCTGCTCGAGCAGGAGATCCCGAAAGACCACAAATTTCGCCTGTGGGGCACCGCGATCAACGAGCCGCCGGCGTTTGCTGCGTTCGGCGTCAAGATGATCGGCTGGTGGGGCATGACCGAGACCATCACCCACGGCATCGTCGGCGAGGTTGACCAGCCCAACATCCCGATGTCGATCGGGCGCGCCGCGCCCGAATATCAGATCCGCATCACCGACGATGACGGACGGCCGACCGAGGTCGGCGACACCGGCAATCTCGCGATCAAGGGCATCCCTGGGCTGTCGCTGTTCGCCGAGTATCTGCACAATGAAAAGGCGACGCGCGAAAGCTTCGACGAGCACGGCTTCTTTCTCACCGGCGACCGCGTCGAGCGGCTGGAGAACGGCTTCATCAGGTTCGGCGACCGCGCCAAGGACATGCTGAAGGTCGGTGGCGAGAACGTCGCGGCCTCCGAGATCGAGCAGGTGATCGCGGTGGTAGCAGGCGTGCGCGAGGCCGCGGTGGTGGCGAAGAAGCACCCGATGCTGGACGAGGTGCCTGTTGTCTTCATCATCCCGCACGGCGGCGTCGCGGGCGCTGCGCCTGATCTGCATGATCGCGTGATGGCGGCCTGCGGCGCGGGACTCGCGGATTTCAAGGTGCCGCGCGAAATCAGGCTGGTCGACGACATGCCGCGCTCGACGCTGGAGAAGGTGGCGAAGGCGGAGTTGCGGAAGATGGTGGGGTGAGCGGCCGCGCCAAACGACGACTCTCGTAGGGTGGGCAAAGCGGCTTGTCCGCCGTAGCTCGAAGAGCGAAGGCGGAAGCGTGCCCACCATTCATGCAGCGAATGAGGATACATGGTGGGCACGGCGCGCGAGGGGCGCGCCTTTGCCCACCCTACGGCATCGTGCTCAGAACGATCCCAGCGCCACCGGCCGGAACGCCTGCAGCAGTTGCTGATCCAGCTTGCCGCCCATGCCTTCCATCATCGTGAAGGCGCGCGAGTGGGTGAAGGGCATGCGGTAGGCGCGCTTCTCCACCAGTGCCGCGTAGATGTCGACGATCGTCGTGACCCGCACGATGTCGCTGATCTGGTTCGACGACAGGCCGTTCGGATAGCCAGAGCCGTCGAGGAATTCGTGGTGATGCAGCACGACGTCGAGCATCTCCGGCGGGAAGCCGCCCTGCTCCGCGAGCGCGTCATAGCCGCGGCGCGGATGCTGGCGGACCTCGGCCATCTCCTCGTCGGTGAGCTTGCCCGGCTTGTCGAGCAGCACGGAGGGAACGAAGGCCTTGCCGACGTCGTGCAACAGCGCGGCGCGGGTCAGGCGACGCTGGTCGTCCTCGCGCATGCCGAGATGCTGCGCAAAGGCGACGGCGAAGCCGGTGACGAACAGGCAGTGGCGGTAGCTGCCGACATGATGGCAGCCGACGGTGGTGAGCCATTCGCGCAGCGATGAATGCTTGATCGCCTTCAGGATCTTGCTCTCGGCGGCGATGACGTCGTCGAAGGTCAGGGGCACGCCGAGCGGCAGCTTCTCGAACATCTTCCTCAGCACCGCATGCGCCGCCTCGACGCCGCGATTGAGCGTCTTGCCGCGATCGGTTGCGTCGTAAGTGGCGGTGTCGGGGAACGCGGCGCGGATGCGCTGAAGAATTGCATCGGGCTGAAGCGGCCGCGAGATCGTGTCGGTGGCGCCCAGTGCCCAGGCCTGCATGGTGCCGTGATGCAGGGCATCGGCGAGCACGAACAGCCGCGGCATCGTGCGATAGGCATCGCCGCGCAGCTTGTTGCGCACCCGCTGCACGCTCTCAGGCGAGCGCAGATTGATGTCGACCACGAGACCGGACAGATCGCGCGACGGCTGCTCGGGAATATCCTGCGTCGTCACCGTCGAAACGTCGCCCACGGCCTTCAGGATGCTGGCAAGCTCGGTGCTCTCGTCGCTCCGGTCGGAAGCGAGCAAGAGCCGGCGTTTGGCGGCGGATTTGGCTGGCGCGTTCATGGCTTCCCCAGAGCACGGGAGTATATTTGGCGTCAGCCTAAGCCGGATCAGGTTCTCCGGCCCTTAAGAGGCGTGCTCAACGGAACCCTCCGGAATTGGGTGCAATTTTAGGGATTTTGGGTCCCCGCCCTGCTTCCAGTCAAAACGGCGAAAACAACCCCATGCACAGTAGAACCGGCCTTGATGGCAAAGGGATATTTCAAGCACCCAACTTCGTCATGGCCGGGCTTGTCCCGGCCATCCACGGCCTTGGCCCGCGGCACGAAGAACGTGGATGCCCGGGACAAGCCCGGGCATGACGGTGAATGTGGGATGCACAGGATCCCAAAACAAATCCGCCGGAAGTTGCCCTCCGGCGGATCAGCTTACTTGGCAATTGCGCCTCGCCTCACGCCTTCATCGCCCCCTTCACGGCCTCGGCCGTGATCGGCAGGGCCCGGATGCGGGCGCCTGAGGCGTTGAAGATGGCGTTGCCGATTGCCGGGGCAATGACCGTCACAGCGGGCTCGCCGACGCCGGTGGCCTTTTCGCCGTTGGCGATCACGGCGACGGCGACCTCGGGCATCTGGCTCATGCGCAAGGGCGTGTAGCTGTCGAAGTTGGTCTGCTCGATGCCACCGTCCTTGAGCGTCGCCTTCTCGTACATCGCCAGCGACAGGCCCCACAGCGCCGCGCCCTCGACCTGGGCACGGATGTTGTCGGGATGCACCTGCGTGCCGACGTCGGTTGCGACCGTGAGCTTCTTCACGGTCACCTCGCCCGACGGCGCCACCGCGACATGGGCGACGCACGCCGTCCAGCTCGCGGTCGCGCGCTCCTGCGAGGAGACGCAGGCGACGCCCATGCCCTCGCCTTTCGGCAATTGCTTGGTACCGTAGCCGGACAGCCCCATCGCGGCGAGCAGCGTGTTGCGCAGCCGCTGCGCGCCGCCGTCGTTCTTGCCCTTGCCGTCGAGCAGCGCGATGCGGAACTGCGCCGGGTCCTTGCCGGTCGCAGCTGCGATCTCGTCGATCATGCTTTCGACTGCCCAGAACGTCCAGCCGGGCGCCACCGAGCGAAGCTGCCCGGACGGCGTCGCATTGTGCGCGAGCTCGTTCTTGATCGCGCGCACATAATGGTTGGGCACCGTGTAGAAGAAGTCGGCCCCGTTCACCGTGAAGGAATCGAGCGGGCCCTTCTTGTCGACCGAGGGCGTCAGGAAGTCGGGGATGCCCCAGCGCGCGGTCGGCCAGGCCGAGACGACGTCGTGGCTGAGCACTGTGAGCTTGCCGTCGCTATCCACGCCGGCCTTGACCTTCTGGTAGGTGAGCGGACGCGAGAAATCCATCGTCATGTCGTTCTCGCGCGTATAGATCACCTTCACCGGCTTGCCGATGGCCTTCGCCGCCTGCACCGCCGGCACCATCATGTCGGCATCGAGCCTGCGGCCAAAACCGCCGCCGAGCCACATCTGGTGCATCACCACGAACTTCGGATCGATCCCGGCGGCGCCTGCTGCAATCGCGCCGGAGCGCGTCGCGAACTGGTTGCCGGAATAGATGTGCAGGATGTCGCCCTTGAACTCCGCCGTGGCGTTCATCGGCTCCATCGGCGCGTGGATGTTGATGCTGGTGGTGTACTCCGCCTCCAGCACCTTTGCGGCCGAGCCGAACGCCGCGTTGGGATCGCCGTCCTTGACGAAGAACTGGCCGGAATCCTCGAGCTTCTGAAGCCGCTTGGCTTCGTCGAGCAGCGACTCGCTCGAGACCTTCGCGTTCGGACCGCCGTCATAGGCGATCTTCAGCGCCGCGGCCGCTTTCTTGGCGTTGGCATAGGTGCTGGCGACCGCGACGACCCAGCCCGATGTCGTGCCGGTCTTGTCGTCGAGGGTGATGGCCTTGATGAAGCCCGGCACCTTCTTCGCAGCCGAGTCGTCGACCGACTTCACGGTGGCGCCGAAGCGCACCGGCGGCGTCACCACCGCGCCATAGGCCATGCCCGGCAGCATCACGTCGATGCCGTACTTGGCCGTGCCGTTGGTCTTGGAGGGGATGTCGAGCTGCGGCACCGACACGCCGATCATGGTGTACTGATCCGGCGTCTTCAGCTTGATCGCCTTCAGCTCGTCCGGCGTGAAGGTCTTGGTCGCCTTGCCGCTCTTCACGACATCGGCGAACGACATCTGCTTCTTCGACTTCGGATGCGAGATCACGGAATCGCGCACCACGAGCTCCGACGCCGGCACGCCCATCGCGGCCGCCGCGCCTTCCGTCAATGCCGTCCGTCCGGCTGCGCCGGCCCGGCTCATCGCGTCGAAGTTCATCATGGTCGACCAGCTGCCGCCGGTGATCTGCGCACCCAGCACGGGGTCGTTGAACTTCGGATCGTTGGAGGCAAGCGCGACGCGCATATCGCTCCACTTCGCGCCCAGCTCCTCGCAGACAATCTGCGCCATGGTGGAGGCGATGTGCTGGCCCATGTCGGCCTTGCCGCAGGTCACGGTGACCAGGCCATCGGGCGCGATCGCATACCAGACGCTCGGCTCGAAGTTCGAAGGCGCAGCGAGCGCCTCACCGATGCCGGGCACGCCGGCATAGCCGAGCACGAGGCCGGTCGCGGCCGTGCCGACCAGGAAGGAGCGGCGGCTGAGATCGGTCGCCTCGGGTGTGACGGTGTTCACGTGCTTATTCATGTGGGCCTCCGTTCGTTGCCGGAGACGGATGCGGTGCGCATCTCGGTAGCGGCGCGCATGATCGCCTTCTGGATCCGCGAATAGGTCATGCAACGGCAGAGATTGCCGTCCATATGCGCCACGACCTCCTCCTTGGTCGGATTGGCATTCTTGGCCAGCAGCGAGGCCGCCTGCATGATCTGCCCGGACTGGCAGTAGCCGCATTGCGGCACCTGCTCGGCGATCCACGCCTTCTGCAGCGGATGATCACCCTTGGCGGAAAGGCCTTCGATGGTGGTGATCTTCTTGCCGGCGACATCGCCGACCATGGTCTGGCACGAGCGCACGGCTTCGCCGTTGACGTGCACGGTGCAGGCACCGCACAGCCCGGCACCGCAGCCGAACTTGGTGCCGGTCATCTGCAATTGCTCGCGGATCGCCCAGAGGAGCGGCGTGTCGTTCGCCGCATCCACGGACAGACTCCGCCCGTTGATGGTGAGAGTTGGCATAGGCGTCTTCCCCTGCCGGTGCATGAAGCCGCTTACGGCGGCAACTTGAACAATGGACGCCCACCGGGCTGGCGCCCACCTTGATCGCAAGAATGATCGGGTTCGCAGCCAGAGGCAAATGCAATTTGGAATCGATCGAAACTATCGCGGCAGCTCAGTGTTGTGCGTTGCGACAACGGCACCCGATGCAGCGACTGGACGCAACAGAGAATGCATCAGGCATGCGTGCCATCGCGTTCAGGCAGTTTCTTCCAGGTAACTTGACCGGCTAGAATGTAACCGCCGACGCGGATGCCCCTTCTCCCCTTGTGGGAGAAGGTGGCGCGAAGCGCCGGATGAGGGGTATCTGTCCGCGAACTCGATGGGCAGTTTCGCGTGCGGAGAGATACCCCTCACCCGTCTCGCCGCTTACGCGGCGAGCCACCCTCTCCCACAAGGGGCGAGGGTGCACCGTCATCGTGGCTAGATAGAACAACAAGGGCGGAAGCAATGCCAAAAATCGATCGGGACGGTGTCGGGATCTACTACGAAGTTCACGGCGACGGTCCGCCGCTGCTGCTCACCCACGGCTATTCCTCGACCTCGGCGATGTGGCATGGCCAAGTCGACGCGCTCGCGAAGGACCACAAGCTCGTCCTGTGGGACATGCGCGGCCACGGCCAGTCCGACTATCCCGACGATCCTCATGCCTATAGCGAAGCGCTCACCGTCGGCGACATGGCCGCGATCCTCGATGCGGTCGGCGCCGGGCGCGCCATCATCGGCGGGCTCTCGCTCGGCGGCTACATGTCGCTCGCGTTCTATCGCGCTTATCCGCAACGCACCCGTGCCCTGCTGATCATCGACACCGGCCCCGGCTTCAAGAAGGACGACGCGCGCGAGGCCTGGAATGCACGGGCGCTTGCGACCGCCGACAAGCTCGACCATGAAGGTCTCGACATGCTGAAGTCGGCGACACGCGAGCGCGCCACCGCGAGCCATCGCAACGCCAGGGGATTGGCGCTCGCCGCACGCGGCATGCTGACCCAGCGCGACGCCCGCGTGATCGAGCTGCTCCCCGACATCAAGGTGCCGTCGCTCGTCGTGGTCGGCGCCGACGACGCGCCGTTCCTCGCGGCGTCCGACTACATGGCCGCAAAAATCCCCGGCGCACAAAAGGTCGTGATCCCCGCCGCCGGTCACGCCGTCAACATCGATCAGCCCAAGGCTTTTATTGACGCGGTGACGCCTTTCCTGAAGAACTTGCCGGGATAGGACGGTCGGACAGGGACACTGGCAATGAAGCAAGCGATACTGGCTGCGAGCGCGGTGCTGCTATCGATGTCTGTGCAGGCTGAGCCGTTCGGCGGCACGCCGCCGCGCCGGCCCTTCGTTGCGACCTTGTCGAACAACACGCCGCTCGCCTTCGGCATGGATGCCGAGCAGACCGCGCGGGCACTGGGGCAGCCGCTGCAATATGTGCGCGGACGGCCCGGCAACGAGATCTATCTCGCGCTTCGCAACCTCGGCGGCAGCGGTCTGATCCCCTACCGCCATCGCCTGTTCCTGCAGTTCCGTCACGGACGGCTGGCGGGATGGAAGGAAGACTACGGCGAGAACTGGATGTGGGAGTGAGAGCGACGCACAGCCGCCTCCCCTCATCCTGAGGAGCTTGCGGAGCAAGCGTCTCGAAGGATGAAGGCCCCCGCTGCTGCTTCTCGGCCTCCATCCTTCGAGACGCGCTGACGCGCTCCTCAGGATGAGGGGAGAGATTAGAGTTCGTAGTAACCAAGAAGGACAACCCGCGTGGGACAAGACATCAAGCTGACGGCTTCCGACAATTTCCAGCTCGGCGCCTATCGCGCCGATCCCTCAGGCGCCCCGAAGGGCGCGGTGGTGGTGATCCAGGAGATCTTTGGGGTCAATCACCACATCCGCTCGGTCTGCGACCGTATCGCCGGGGAAGGCTATGTCGCGATTGCGCCGTCGATCTTCGACCGGACCTCGCCGAACTTCCAGTCGGGCTACACGCCCGACGAGATCGCCGAGGCGCGCAAGTTCGTCGCCAGTCCCGACTGGGACGCGATGCTGCGCGACACCCAGGCCGCGATCGACGCGGTGAAGAGCGTCGGGCCGGTCGGCATCATCGGATTTTGCCTGGGCGGCAGCGTCGCCTTTGTCGCGGCGACGCGGCTGTCGGGCCTGAAGGCCGCGATCGGCTACTACGGCGGCGCCGTGGTGCGCTTCGCCGACGAGAAACCGAAGGTGCCGACACAACTGCATTTCGGCGAGAAGGACGCCGGCATTCCCCTGACCGACGTCGAGACCGTCAAGGCGAAGCGACCGGATGTGGAGGTCTTCATTTATCCAGGCGCCCAGCACGGCTTCCATTGCGACGAGCGGCCGAGCTACGACAAGGCGAGCTCGGATGTCGCCTGGCCGCGCAGCCTGGCGTTTTTCGCGAAGCATTTGAAATAGCGCGCGCGGCTCTCTCCGCTGTCATTCCGGGATGCGCCGCAAGGCGCAGGCCCGGAATCCATAACCACGAACTGGGGTTATGGATTCCGGGCTCGCGACTTCGTCGCGCCCCGGAATGACAGAGCGAGTGCGTGCGCCTGGCCTCAAAGCAGGAATCGGGTGGCTGCATCACGGCGCCCGGCGATAGAGCTGGCCGATCAAGCCAACTCGCGCCGGGAGATCACCATGCAGCAAGCCATCACGCACCTCGTCATTCGCAATCCGTTCGGAACCATGGACGTCCCGGGCCCGGACGATTCTGAAGTCATGGACTACGCGGCGACCGCCACGCTGGCCGGCGATGCGGCCGACATCAACGCGGCGGCATGGACATCCATTGCCGCCCTCTCCGATCCGCTCGAGGGCATCTGGGCTAGCAGATGGAATGGCGGCGCCGATCCGACCATTGCGGGCGATACGCCGGACAGATGGAAAGAGGGGCACGCCGAAGTCCGCGTCGCGGGGAGCCGGATCTATCTGCGTTTCGACTGGGACCATGGCCGCCGGCACGGCCTGATCGATGCTGCGCGCGAGGGCGCGCGCCTGGCTGGAAAGTACATCAACCTGACTACGCCTGCGATCACGCGGCCATGGGTCGGGCACGTGGTCGATGGCACGCGCATCGACGGATGCTTTCCGAACGGGCGGCTGGATTTCAGGCGGTGAGCTAGAACCAGCGCTCGCCGACGAACACGGTGTCGCCGGGGCTCAAGGGAGTGCCGAGCGGGACGATGGCGCGCATCGCGCCGCCGGCTTCGGTGTGCGTGACGGTGACCACGTCGCGCTTGGCGCGGGGCGAGAAGCCGCCGGCGATCGCGACCGCGCTTTCGACCGTCATGTTCGGCACATAAGGATATTGGCCGGGTGCGGTGACTTCGCCGAGGATGAAGAACGGGCGGTAGGCTTCGATCTCGACCGCGACCGAGGGCTCGCGGATGTAACCGTTGCGGAGGCGCGCGGCGATTTCACCGGCGAGACCCGCCGGGGTGCGGCCGCGGGCCGGCACCCCGCCGATCAGCGGCATGGTGATCGAACCGCCGGCATCGATGGCGTAGCTGTTGGTGAGGCCTTCCTGGCCGTAGACCACGACGCGCAGCCTGTCGCCTGCATCGAGATGATAGGAGGAGTCGTAGCGCACTGGCGCCGCCATCGGCGCGGCGTAGCCGACCGGCATGGGTGCAGGCGACGAGGCAAAGGAATTGCGCAACGCGCCGATGGCGCCGCCACCGTCGGCGACGACGACCGGCTGTGGTGCGCCATAGGGCTGACCATAGGCCATGGAGTCGAGATCGGCACGGGGCTGCATGACCGCGACGGGACCGGCGGTCTGCATGCAGCCGCCGAGGGCAAGCGCGGCGGACGCTGCCAAGGAGGCTGTCAAGATCGACCATCGAAACGCGCGTGCAACCGGCACCGGACCTAATCCCTCGAAACGAGACGGCCCCAGTCTTGCACTGGTTATGGTTAACAAAGCGTTGAGGGGGGCAGCGCGGCAATGCGGATGCGATGACACCGCACACTCCGTCATGCCSGGGCTTGTCCCGGGCATCCACGTTCTTGGTGCCGCACGAAGATCGTGGATGGCCGGGACAAGCCCGGCCATGACGAGTTGTTCGTGGCGAACTTACGCGCTCACGCCCACGCCGATCGGGCAGGACACGCCGGTGCCACCGAGGCCGCAATAGCCGGCGGGGTTCTTCGCCAGATATTGCTGATGGTAGTCCTCGGCGAAATAGAACGCGCCGGCGGGCGCGATCTCGGTGGTGATGGCGCCGAGACCTTTTGCAGCAAGCGCCTTCTGATAGAGCGCCTTCGATTCATCGGCCGCTTTCTTCTGCGCATCAGAGTAAGTGTAGATCGCGCTTCGGTACTGCGTGCCGACATCGTTGCCCTGGCGCATGCCCTGCGTCGGGTTGTGGCTCTCCCAGAACGTCTTCAGGAGTTTCTCGTAAGAGATTTTCTTCGGATCGAACACGACCAGCACCACTTCGGTGTGGCCGGTGCGTCCCGAACAGGTCTCCTCATAGGTCGGGTTCGGCGTGTGGCCGCCGGCATAGCCGACAGCGGTCGCGTAAACACCGTCGCCGAGCTGCCAGAATTTGCGCTCGGCGCCCCAGAAGCAGCCGAGCCCGAACACGGCCTGCTCGAGGCCCGCGGGATAGGGCGGCTGCAACTTCGCGCCGTTGACGAAATGGGTGGTCGCGGTGGGAATGGCTTGCGCACGGCCCGGCAGCGCCTCCGTGGCGCTCGGCAATGCGGTGGTCTTGCGCATGAACAGCATGATTGGCTCTCCGAGACGAGCTGTCCGTCGCTTGAGCCAATGCAAGAAGCCAAGGGCTCAGGCGGCGCGCTCGCGATCAAGGTGGGAATATAGGTATCTACGCAGGAGGGGGCAGCTCTGTTACGGCTGCCGTCAACGCGAAGTTCAGTCTCGGCGGGAATTGAAAGATCAATCCCGGGAATAACCGATCAGCGGCTTCCGCGGGCGGAACAGGATCATCAGCAGGATGCCCAAAATGCCGAGCACGGCGAAAACCGGCTGATCCAGCACGAGGCGGATCACCGAGGTCCAGAGCCAGGGCGCCTTGGCCTCGACCCAGGTCCGGAACGCCGTCTGGCTGGCCTGGTTGATGTCGTTCCAGAACTGGCCGAACCGGGTGAACCGCAGGGTCTGGTCGGCCACCCAGCGGGCGCCGTCATAGACCATGAAGATGAACCCGCCGGCCAGCAGCAACAGCCCAATCAGTCGGAAAAAGCCGCGGATCATGCCTCACCTATATGGTCGTCCGATCGGACGACCTCTGCAATGCCGCCAGCCAATAGCCGGGCGACGGCAGAAATTCAACCTCTTCAGGGCGTTACGGCGCGCGCTAGAGCGCCCAAGGCCCGTTTTCCAGCCCCGGAAAGCGTTGACGGTGCCGCAGACCCCCTCTATAAGGGCGCCAACTGGCGGTGGGCGCAATCCTGCCGCCGCTGTTCTTTGAGCAGTTGCAGGCTCCATGAGCTTTAATGGCTTGGAGCCTCAGAGACGACCGCAAGGCCGTCGCTCATGTTCCGGGAACAGCCCAGCAACCGAACACCCTAAATCCGAGCGTCGATTAAGCGGTCAAGCAGCCGGCGCTACCCGACCAAGACGCGACCGGTACCGCAAAGGATATTGAGACCATGGCCAATACCACTTCCGCCAAGAAAGCGACGCGCAAGATCGCCCGCCGCACCGCCGTCAACAAGTCGCGCCGCACCCAGATGCGCGGTGCCGTGCGTACCGTCGAGGAAGCCATCGCGACCGGCGACCGCGCCGCCGCGCTGAAGGCGATGGCGAGCGCCGAGCCCGCGCTGATGCAGGCCGCGCAGCGCAACATCGTTCACAAGAACAACGCGAGCCGCAAAGTCTCCCGGCTCACCGCGCAGATCGCCAAGCTCGCGAAGTAAGCTCGTCGAGTCATCCGATCGACTRATCGGATCGACATCGCGCTCGTCAATCAGCCCGGCTCGCGCCGGGCTTTTTGTTGCCTGTCACAATTCACGCTTGCGGTCGTTGGGCGACTACTCTTCCGTTGGAAGACTCGTGTCGTCTTCGCTGCGCTGCGCCCGTAATTTCACTGGCGGATGTTTTTGCAACAGCGGAAACTTTCACTGCGCTGCGAAAAATCCCTGCGGGGCGGGCTTAAGTTGAATCCGCGCGCGCGAGAGTTCTGCACACCGTAGTTTTCCCGGAACCGGTTCGCGATGGAGTTACCCTGCGAAACGAGACTCAAAAAGCGGTGTCTCAATAATCACTTATCGACATAGCGCCGACAAGCATTTGGAAAAATTGCCCGCAAGGCGTGCGCGTGACGCTTTTGTAAAAAATTTTTGGCGGTGGCGGAGATTTGTCACATGACGCGCGGCGCCTTCGAATCTGTGCACGGATTCAAACTCTTGCTCGCAAGCCTGTGCACAACTCCCGCGCGCCGTTAACGCTGGTCAAGTTTTTAGTCGCCTCAAGTGTGAATCAATTTCGTTGCGAGTCTTTCCGCATAGTGTATTCCTTAAGTCGTCCGCAGCGCCCACGATCTCAAGACCAGCGCGGTTTTAGAAACGGGGCGAGCGTGCAAATCGGCGGCGGTGTGCACGTAGGCGACGCTTCAACAAGCGATTGTCGGTTCAAAACCCATAGCAATATGGGAACGGTAGCTCTTTGTCTGAATGTCTCCAAGTGGGATCTTCGATCCCGCTCGCGCCAGACGCAAACGAGAGATGTCATGAAACTACCGCGACACACGTGATGGCGTAGCCGAGCGGACGAACAGTGCAGACGGGCGGGACATCGGCGACTTCAGTCGCAGTTGTCTTCAGGACACGCAGGACCTTGCCGTGAGCAATCACGGCAGGACGGGGAGGGTATCATGTCTTACGGACTCAACGCGGTATTGAAACAAGCCACCTATTCCAACGATGCCGGTTTAGATCAGCCCAACCTCCAGCCTCCCGCGTGTGACGGAGCGCCGAGTACGCGCTGACCTCGCGACCCCTCCATCTCTGACATCGCCAATCCGACCCGCGGCGTTCGCGCCGAACGGCGGAGCTGTGTCCGACGATGGAATCGCTCGAGGTCGTGCCCTTTGAAGGATCCTGGCGGGACCCCTTCATGGCACTCACAACGCAACTTTATCTCTCAATAGAAGTTTTTTGACGATGAACACATCGGAACAGGATCGCTGGTCACGCGTGAAGAGCCGGCTGCGCTCGAACGTAGGCGAAGACGTCTATACGAGCTGGTTCGCCCGTATGGATCTGGAAGGCGTGCAGGAGGAGAGCGTGCGGCTCTCGGTGCCGACGCGCTTCCTGAAGAGCTGGATTCAGGCGCATTATGCCGAGCGCGTACTGTCGTGCTGGCAGGCCGAGGCGCCGGAAGTTCATCGCATCGATCTCACCGTTCGCTCCGCGGTGCGCCCGGTTGTGCAGCAGAAGGAGACGCCTGCGCCGGTCGAAACACGCCGCGCACCCGCGCCGGAACTGCGCTCGACGGCGACTGCGCCGGTCTCCGCAAATCATGACGCGCTCGGCGGCTCGCCGCTCGATCCGCGCCTGACCTTTGCAAGCTTCGTCGTCGGCCGCTCCAACACGCTGGCGCATGCGGCGGCTCGTCAGGTCGCCGAAGGGCGTCGCGGCGATCCCGTCATGTTCAACCCGCTCTACATCCATGCCGGCGTCGGCCTCGGCAAGACGCATCTGCTCCAGGCCGTGACCTGGGCCGGCAATTCCGGCAACGAGCGCAAGGTGCTGTATCTCACGGCCGAAAAATTCATGTACGGCTTCGTCGCCGCGCTGAAGACGCAGACGGCGCTCGCCTTCAAGGAAGCGCTGCGCGGCATCGACGTGCTGGTGATCGACGATCTCCAGTTCCTGCAGGGCAAGTCGACCCAGGCCGAGTTCTGTCACACGCTGAACGCGCTGATCGATGCCGGCCGCCAGGTCGTGATCGCGGCCGACCGTCCGCCGTCCGACCTCGAAAGCCTCGACGATCGCGTGCGCTCGCGTCTCGCCGGCGGTCTCGTGGTCGAGATGGGCTCGCTCGGCGAAGAGCTGCGGCACGGCATCCTGAAGTCGCGCGTCGCCGCGGCCCGCGCCCATCACGCCACCTTCGACGTGCCGGAGGAGGTGCTGCTCTATCTGGCGCGCACCATCACCCATAACGGCCGCGACCTCGAAGGCGCGATCAACCGGCTTCTCGCGCATTCGAAGCTGAACAACCAGCCGGTGACGCTGGAGATGGCCGAGCGCGAGGTCCGCGATCTGGTCCGGCCGCAGGAGCCGAAGCGGATCAAGATCGAGGACATCCAGCGCGTGGTGGCGCGGCAGTATAATGTCAGCCGTTCCGACCTCCTGTCCTCGCGCCGCACCGCCAACGTGGTCCGTCCGCGCCAGGTGGCGATGTATCTCGCCAAGACGCTGACCCTGCGCTCGCTGCCCGAGATCGGCCGCCGCTTCGGCGGGCGCGACCACACCACGGTGCTGCACGCCGTGCGCAAGATCGAGGCGCTGGTCAACAAGGACACGGCGCTGTCCGAGGAAGTCGAGTCGCTGAAGCGCCAGCTTCAGGAATAAACGCCTAAGGCTCCTGCCATTCTCCCGCCGCCCCGGCCATGCCTGGGCGGCGGTGTTCGTTTGCCGGGACGGCCGCCCTCCTTTTGGGCTGTAAATCGTGGGGAACCACCCCGCAATCCCTTGAAACGGATGGCTTTCCGCGCCACCTTGCGCGACCCTGACGGCTTTGGTCATATCGGCTGGATGATCCGGCTTTTCGGGGTCTTCGATGCCGTGGCGCGCGTCCCGCCGCCCGGCTTTTCCAACGTTGTGTTTCCTTGGGGATCGGGCGAGTAGTGCAATGAAGGTTACGGTCGAACGCGCGCAACTCCTGAAATCGCTGGGTCATGTCCACCGCGTGGTCGAGCGCCGCAACACCATTCCGATCCTCGGCAACGTGCTGGTCCGCGCCGAGAACGCGAAATTGTCGCTGAAGGCGACCGACCTCGACCTCGAGGTGACCGAGACGCTCCCGGCCGAAACCGCGACCGCGGGCTCCACCACCGTGCCGGCGCACATGTTCTACGACATCGTGCGCAAGCTGCCCGATGGCTCGCAGATCGTGCTGGAGGCCGACGGCGACCGCGCCGTGCTGGCGATCCGCGCCGGCCGCTCGCGCTTTACGCTGCAGACCCTGCCGGAGAATGATTTCCCGGATCTCGCCGCCGGCGACATGTCGCATTCGTTCTCGCTCGCCGCCAAGGACGTCAAGCGGCTGATCGACCGCACCCAGTTCGCGATCTCGACCGAAGAGACGCGCTATTACCTCAACGGCATCTATCTGCACGCCGCGGGCACGGCCACGGCCGCCACCCTGCGCGGCGTTGCCACCGACGGCCACCGGCTCGCCCAGCTCGACCTGGTCCAGCCCAAGGGCGCCGACGGCATGCCCGGCGTGATCGTGCCGCGGAAAACCGTCGGCGAGGTGCAGCGACTGATCGAGGACAACGAGGCCGAAGTCACGATCGAGCTGTCGCAGGCAAAGATCCGCTTCACCATCGGCAATGTGGTGCTGACCTCGAAGCTGATCGACGGCACCTTCCCCGACTATGGCCGCGTGATCCCGCAGGGCAACGACAAGGAACTCGTCGTCGACAAGAAGGATTTCGAGAACGCGGTCGACCGCGTCTCCACCATCTCCAGCGAGCGCGGCCGCGCCGTGAAGCTCTCGCTGTCGCCGGGCAAGCTGGTGCTATCGGTCACCAACCCGGATTCCGGCAGCGCGACCGAAGAGCTCGAAGTCGAATACGCCTCCGACGCCCTCGATATCGGCTTCAACTCGCGCTACCTGCTCGACATCGCCGCCCAGATCGAAGGCGACGTCGCCACGCTGAAGCTCGCCGACCCCGGCTCGCCGACGCTGGTGCAGGACAAGGACGACAAGAGCGCGCTGTACGTGCTGATGCCGATGCGGGTGTGAGGGACGTGTTCCCTCGCCAGCGCACACTGCCTTTAGAACCAAGCGCGATGCACGTTACTGCGCCCTCTCCCCTTGTGGGAGAGGGCTGCACCGGTGTTTGACGCAAACTCACTTGGGTGAGGGGTTGGTGCCACGAGACCCGTCCCATCGACCTACCTCCCCGCCTCTCCGCCAATTTGCACGGAAGATGCGGCACGAGCCGACTGACGCCGAAAGGGCAATGTGGCGCTTGCTGAGGGATCGTCGGCTCTCCACATTCAAGTTTCGCCGACAGCAGCCGTTCAAGAACTACATTCTCGACTTTGTCTGTTTCGAGAAAAGACTCGTGATCGAGATTGACGGAAGCCAACATGCAGAATCAGAAAGCGATGCAGCTCGAGACGCGGCCTTGTCCGCCGAAGGTTTCGCCATAGCCCGCTACTGGAACAATGACGTGCTACAGCAGCCCACTTCTGTGTTGGAAGACATCCTTGCAAAGCTTGCCGGGCGGTAAGATACCCCTCACCCGTCGCCTCACTTCGTGAGGCGCCACCCTCCCCCACAAGGGGGGAGGGAAGGCACTGCCCGGCAATGACGAGTTAAAATGACCCCCTCCCGCATTCAACGCCTGACGCTGACGCATTTTCGCAATTATCGGGCGGCGGGGCTCGAGACGGCGGCCGACATGGTGGCGCTGGTCGGGCCGAACGGGGCCGGCAAGACCAATTGCATCGAGGCGATCTCGTTCCTGTCGCCAGGCCGCGGCTTGCGGCGCGCCACGCTGGAAGATGTCGCCGACAACCAGGGCGACGGCTCCTGGGCCGTGTCGGCGCAGGTCGAGGGCGCGCTGGGGCTCGCCACGCTCGGCACCGGTATCGACGCGCCGCGCCCCGACAGCACGATCAGCCGGCGCTGCCGCATCGACCGCGAGCCGGTGAATTCGGCCACCGCCTTCGGCGACCATATTCGCATGGTGTGGCTGACGCCGGCGATGGACGGGCTGTTCATGGGCGCGGCCTCCGAGCGGCGGCGCTTCTTCGACCGCCTGGTGCTGGCGATCGACAGCGAGCATTCCAGCCGCATCTCCGCGCTCGAACGCTCCCTGCGGTCGCGCAACCGCCTGCTCGAGACGCGCAATTACGACGACCATTGGTGTGACGCAATCGAGCGCGAGACCGCGGAGCTTGCGGTCGCGGTCGCCGCAACGCGCGGCCAGACCGCAGCGCGCCTCACCGGCATGCTCAACGCGCGCGCGCAGGAATCTGCCTTTCCGTCCGCTCAAATCGCGCTGGACGGCTGGATGGAGAACGCGCTGCTCACGGAGACCGCGACGTCGGTCGAGGACCGCTACCGCCAGATCCTGCGCGACAACCGCCCGCGCGACGCCATCGCCGGCCGCACCACCGACGGCCCGCATCTCACCGATCTCCAGGTGATCTATGCGCCGAAGAGCATGCCGGCGCGCGATGCCTCGACCGGCGAGCAGAAGGCGCTGCTGATTGGCCTCGTGCTGGCGCATGCGAGCCTGGTCGCCGAGATGACCGGCATCGTGCCGCTGCTGCTGCTCGACGAGGTCGTCGCGCATCTCGATCCGAACCGGCGAGCGGCGCTGTTCGAGGAGCTGCGCAAGCTCGGCGCGCAGGTGTGGCTGACCGGCGCCGACCCCGCCGCCTTCGCCGACATTGGCGCAGGCGGCGATGTCTTTGACGTCGAGAGCGGACGTGTCTCCGCCCGGCGATAGACCGCGCCGTTGAACCCGGCCGTTTGCAATCGCGACTAGCCTTTGAGGCCGCGGCGATGCCTGTCACGGCCTTCGCCAGCGCGCAAATGACATCACGCGCGAATACCCTGGAGAATGAGATGCGGACGGTAAGGACCGGGGTGCGAGTCCCGGCTCAATGGCTGGCCTTTGCGTGCGGCCTCCTCTTGCTCGCGGTCTGCATGCTCGCAGCAAGCGCCAGCGCCTGGGTGCCGCATCTGTCGCCGCTGTTCGCGTCGGCGCTCACGCCGGACCCTGCTGCCAAGCTGCCCGCGCCGACCCGTTACAGCTACCGAGGAACGCACACCACCGTCGTCAAGGGCGTTGAAACGCCGCTCCGCACCAGGCTGGAGGCCACCGTGCCCGCCGAGCTCGGCGACGTCCTCGCCTTCTACCGCACCGAGCTCAGCAAGCTCGGCTGGCAGGAGCAGCGCGATGGCGCGGTGGTCTCCGCCGATCACGTCAAGCTCGCCTTCGCCTCCCCGCTCGGACCTGGCATGCTGGCGCTCGACCGCAAAGACGCCAGCACCGCCGTCAATCTCGTGCAGAAGAATGCATCTGTCGCGGCCAATGCGAACGTGATGCCCGAGCCCGGCCAAGCGAAGCTGGTGTTCTCCAATATCAGCGAAACGGAAGCCACGCTCACGATCAACGACCGGACCATCAGGCACGCCGCCGGCGCCTACGCGGTTTCGCTGGATCTGCAGCCCGGGAGATATTCCTACGAGGTGAGCGTGCCGGGCCATCCAGCCACGACGAACATCCTCAACTTCGCTGCCGGCGATACCTGGGAGCTTACGATCGGGCGCGACGGAGAGGCTTGGTCGCCGCTCCTGCTGTATTGAACCTCACGGGTTTCTGCCGCGACTTCTCGTCTGAGGCCGCGCCGACGGTGTCGCAGGCTGCAAATGCGCACGCCTGAGCCGTGCGCGATATCCTGGAGACGTGATGATGTCGATGATCCCGCGCGGGACCCAAGTCCCGGCACGATGGCAGCTGCTTGCCTGCGGCGTTGCCCTGATGGCGAGCTGCTCGATCGCGGCCGCTGCCGACGGAGGCATTGTCGACGTCCATGCGCTGCCGCAGCTCGAGGGCGCGGTGGAAGACACCTCGCGCCCCGATCCCTACCGCGTCGAATACCGCATGCCGACGCCGGAAGCCGTGACATCGCCGGCGGTGAAGAAACTCCTGAGCGCCGACGGCTGGGTGCCCTATGTGAGGCCGCTGGAGGAGAAGAGCACCACGCTGAACTTCAAGAAGGGACGGCAGGGCCTTTCGGTTCACTTCACGCAGGCCCTCGGCCGGCCCGATCAATCCGTTGTCTACTACACGACCGACCGGATCTACGGGAACGTGCCGTTTCCGGACGGCGCGAGCGACATCATGTTCGATGGGACCCGGCCCTATCTCGGCTGCATCGCGCCCAGCGCGCTCGATGCGACGTCGGATTTCTACACCAGCCAGATGGCTGCGATCGGCTGGCAGAAGCTGACGCCGGAAATCGCCGCACGCTGGACGACCAGCCTGGATGAGACCGTTCCCAACGGACTGCGCGCCTTCTACGCGCACCCCGACGGCAAGGACACCGGCTTCTACCAGCAGAAGCCGGTCATGCTGACGCTGACGCGCCGCGACGACGGCCGCACCAATGTCGATATCCGCGTCGCGCCCTTCGCCCTGCCCAGCGAGCTCAAAGCCGATAGCGATCTGGCCGGGCTGCCGCGGCCGAACCCGACCAAGACGGCCAGGGGCCTCGGCAGCGCAAGCTCCAACAAGCGCGAGATGTCGGCCGCCGCGATGGCCGAGCTGCCCGCCGTGCTGGCCTTCTATCACCGCGAGCTCGCCGCGCGCGGCTGGCAGGAGGATGGCAGCGCGCCGCTCGCGCCCGGCGACGAGGTCGCGATCAAGATCTCCAACGCCGAGGAAACCGGCGTGCTGCGGCTCGGCCGCAAATACGATTTCACCATGGTCAGCCTGACCGCGCAGGTGAAGGACTCCGCGCTTGCCGCCCGCGCCAAGGCGAAGAAAGAAGCCGATGAGAAATTTCTTGGTGACGCGCTCGGTGCGGCCAAGCAACTCATCGCCGCCGACGAAGCGCGGCGCAAAGTGCAGGCCGGCGCGCTGTCCGACGCGCCGCTCAATGCGCTCGCCGACAGCAAGACGCCGGTGCCGCTGCCCGAGACCGCCGAAGGCGTGACGTTCGAAGGCGGCGACGGCCGGCTCGAATTCTCTTCCACGTCGAGCGTGAAGGCTCTCGGCAGCTTCTACCGCGCATCGTTGAAGAACGCGGGCTGGAAAGAGCAGCCCTCCGTCATCAACCAGCCCAACATGGCGGTGATGGAATTCTCCAAGGCCGGCAAGTCGATCTCGATGACCGTGATGCAGATGGGCCCGAAGGTGAATGTCAGCGCCAACGGCACCGGCCTCATGGTGGCTGCGGCGAAGCCGGTTGAGGCCAAATCGGCAGAAGCAAAGCCGATCCAAGCCAAATCGACCGAGCCGCTGAAGCCCGATCCCGATTCCGCCCTGCCGGTGCCGACGCAGCGCAGCTCGAGCGGGATCAGCTCGACGAAATTCCCCGGCAGCGACCAGTCGTTCCGCAAGGAGCTTGAAGCCAGCATTCCGGCTGAGCTCTCAGATGTCCTCGCCTTCTATCGCGCAGAGCTCACCAAGCGCGGCTGGCAGGAAAAGACTGACGGCGCGACGGTCACCGCCGATCGAGCGGAGCTGGCGTTCACCTCGCCGGAAGGTCCGGCCATGCTGAAGCTCGGCCGCGCCAGGGAGGAGACAACGGTCAGCCTGGTGCAGCGGAATCCGCAGGCCGCGGCCAAGGCCGACATCATGCCCAAGGCGGGCCAGGCCAGGCTGATGCTCGGCAATATCGGGCCGAAGGAGGCGTCGCTGACGATCAACAAGCAGACCATCAAGATCGCGGCCGGCGCCGGCGGCCCGCAATCGCCGAAAGGCCCGATGCTCGACCTGCCGCCCGGCAAGTACCAGTACGCGCTGCGTATGCCCGGTCAGCCCGCCCGCACCGACACCCTCACCGTTGCCGCCGGCGATGCCTGGGGCCTCCTGGTGGGGCCAAGCGGCGACGTGCTTCCGCTGCAAATGTATTGAGGTGCGACGAAGCAGGTGCGCCCACGCGCAGCCGGCGTTTCGGACCCGTGGGCGGAAAGTTGATCTAGATCAACAGAGCGTTGCGGCATTGCCTCCCGAATAGGCGTCAACAGGGTTCTGACGTCTCCAAGAGGGAGCTTGCAATGACGCGTACCCGTCACGTTGACGATAGCTCAAAGCCAGAAAGCCGCTTACTAAACCACCGCAACTTGCTGCTTTGTGGCACCGCACTGACCGTCGCTTTTTGGCTGTGTGCTCTGGAGACGACCTGCCTCGCGCAGCAAACCACCGGCACGCCGGGTTCGCCGAGCGCCACGACAACCATCGATGGCAAGCAGCTTCCGCCTGAACCTCCGAAGTTCGAAGGCGTGATCAAGGAAGATGCCGCGGACTCCAAGCCATACTGGCCACCGTCCGTTGTGCCGCCCAAAGGCGCGCCGAACGTGCTGCTGATCATGACCGACGACCAGGGTTATGGCGTGACCGGCACCTTCGGTGGGGTGGTCCCGACCCCGAACATGGATCGCATCGCCAAGGCGGGCCTGCGTTACACGCAGTTTCACTCGACAGCGCTCTGCTCGCCGACGCGGGCAGCGCTGATCACCGGCCGCAACCACCACTCGGTCGGGTTTGGCGTGATCGGTGAAATGTCCACCGGCTATCCGGGCTACGATTCCGTCATTGGCCAGGAAAGTGCGACGATCGGGACCATTCTGCGGGATAACGGATTTGCCACCTCGTGGTTCGGCAAAAACCATAACACCCCAACCTATCTGTACAGCTCGGCCGGGCCGTTCGACCAATGGCCGGTCGGAATGGGATTCGAATATTTCTACGGCTTCATGGGCGGCGAGACCGACCAGTGGACGCCTTACCTTTTCCGCAACACGAGCCAGGTTTTTCCATGGGTCGGCAAGACCGGCTACAACCTCATCACCGACATGGCGGATGACGCCATCAACTACATGAACGGACTGAACGCGGCGGCGCCCGAGAAGCCGTTCTTCGTCTACTACGTGCCTGGCGGCACCCATTCCCCGCATCAGCCGAAGAAGGAATGGAGCGAGAAGTTCAAGGGCAAGTTCGACATGGGTTGGGAGAAGCTGCGCGAGCAGATCTTCGCCAACCAGAAGAAACTCGGGGTGATCCCGGCGAACACCCAGCTCACCGCCTGGCCGGATACGCTGCCGAAATGGGACTCGCTCTCGTTCATCCAGAAGAAATTGTACGCGCGCGAAGCCGAGGTGTTTGCCGGCTATGCGGCCTATACCGACTACGAAATCGGCCGCGTCATCCAGGCGGTCGAGGACATGGGCAAACTCGACAACACCCTGATCATCTACATCAGCGGCGACAATGGCACCAGCGCCGAAGGCACGCTCGAGGGCACGCCGAACCAGATGACCGCCTACAACGGCATTCTGAAACTGCCCGAAACCGAGCTGATGCTGCATTACGAGGATTGGGGCTCCGACAAGACCTACCCGCATATGTCGGTGGCGTGGTCGTGGGCCTTCGATACCCCGTTCAAATGGACCAAGCAGGTGGCATCGCACTTCGGCGGCACCCGGCAAGGCATGGCCATCTCATGGCCCGGTCATATCAAGGACGTTGGCGGCATCCGCAGCCAATTCCATCACATGATCGACATCGTGCCGACGATTCTTGAAGCCACCGGCATTCAAGCTCCCGACACCGTCAATGGCATCAAGCAAAGGCCCATCGAGGGCGTCAGCATGGCCTATACGTTCGACCAAGCTAACGCCAACGCGCCGTCAAAGCGCAACACGCAGTATTTCGAGATGTTCGCGAACCGCGGCATCTATCACGATGGTTGGTATGCATGTACGACGCCGCCTGCGCCTCCCTGGCTTCTGGGCACCGCCAAGCTGCCGGGGATCAATGAATACAAGTGGGAGCTTTACAACATCGCCGAGGATTACTCGCAGGCCGATGATCTCGCAGCCAAGAATCCCGACAAGCTCAAGGAGTTGCAAGCGTTGTTCCTGTCGGAGGCGGCGAAATACCAGGTCTTTCCGCTGGACAACTCGGTCCTGCCCCGCATTGTGACACCGCGCCCAAGCGCGACCGCCGGACGAACCGTTTTCACATATTCTGGTGAGAACGCTGGCATCCCTGACGCTAACGCTCCGAGCCTTCTCAATAAGGATTACACGATCACGGCCGAGGTTACCGTTCCTAAGGGCGGCGCGGAAGGAATGATCGCAACTCTAGGCGGTCGCTTTGGCGGATACGCCCTCTACCTGCTCAAAGGCAAGCCGGTCTTCGTATACAACTTGCTCGATCTAGAACGGTACCGCTGGGAAGGCGGCATTGGCGGTCGCGACTTGTTTACCGATGCGCTCAAGCCGGGCAAGCACACCATTGTATTCGACTTCAAGTACAACGGACCCGGCCCGGGCAAGGGTGGCACCGGTGTACTGACGGCCGATGGCAAGCTGGTGGCCGCAAAGACGATCCCGCACACGATTCCGTTTCTTATGGCCATTGACGAAACGTTTGACATCGGCAGCGACACCCGCACGACGGTGGACGACAGCTATAAGCTGCCCTTCCGCTTCACCGGCAAGATCGACAAGCTGACCTTCAAGCTTGGCGCGACGCAAATGACGGAGGATGAGCAAAAGGTCATTCGACACGCGCTCGAAAGGGCGAGGGACTAAGCGCGACAAGTCGTGGCGATTCATGTCGGCCCCAACGCCACGACTCATCCTTCTTCGCTAGGAAATCGTTCGGCGGGATCCGCTTCGAAAGCCTGCGCGAAATATCATCGCGTATAGAAGGGAGCGCCGGCAGTGGATTCTTCATTTGGCGCGCTGGATGCGTTGCCGGCGCCGGCGGCCCGCAATCGCCGCAAGGCCCGATGCTCGACCTGCCGCCCGGCACCTACCAGTACGCGCTGCGCCTGCCCGGGCAGCCCGCTCGCAACTGGACCCTGACCGTAGCCGTCGGCGACGCCTGGGGCCTCCTCGTGGGGGCCAAGCGGCGAGGTGCTGCCGCTCCAGACGTATTGATCCCGCCGCCTGTGGCTTTAGCGGCCAGGTTGAACCTGTCCGGTTCGCGAGGCGACTAGTCGTCCGGAGGCCGCGGCGACCAGGTCGCAGCCGCTGCATCGCGCGAAGATCACGACGTGCGACATCCCCGGAGAGTAGGCATGACGACGGTGAGGCGTGTGATGAGAGGTCCGGCACGGTGGTTGCCACCGCTGTGCGGCCTCGCTCTTCTCGCGGGCGGCCTGGTCGCCGCAGGCGCCGGCGGATGGCTGCCGCACCCGTCACCGCAAACTTCGGCCGCACTCACACCGGCGGATCCAGACGCCGAGATGCCGGTGCCGAAGCAACACAACTTCTCCAGCTCCAACACCACCCATATGACCGGCATCGAAATCCCGCTGCGGGTCGGGCTCGAAGCCCATGTGCCGGCCCAGCTCAGCGATGTGCTCGCCTTCTACCGCACGGAGCTCGCAAAGCGCGGCTGGGAGGAAAGGCCTGAAAGCAGTGTGGTTGCCGCCGATCATGTGCAGCTCGCCTTCGCCTCCCCCAAGGGGCCGGCCACCCTGAAGCTCGGCCGCGCGCAGGACGAGACCATTGTCAGCCTGGTGCAGCGGAATACGGAGGCCGCAGCCAAGGCCAATTTCCTGCCGATAGCAGGACAAGCGCGGCTGATATTCGGCTATCTCGCGCCGGACACGGCTTCGCTCACGATCAACGATCAGACCATCAAGATCGCGGGCGGCGTCGATCACCCACAAACGCTGGATCTGCCGCCCGGCAAATATTCCTACAAGCTGGTCGTGTCGGGCTATCCGGTGCGCACCGATACCATCACCGTGGCCTCAGGCGAGGCCTGGTCCCTCAGCTTGGGCGACGACGACAAGAAGCCGGATCAGATCTACTGAACCCAGTGACCTGTTCAGAGGCGCCACGGCGCCTGGGAACGCGCTTCTCCGCCCCGCAAAATCCACGCCTTCAAGAGCTAAAAACAGGACCTCGAATCGCCCTTTTCGCAAGCCCCAGAATCGGCCTTCGAGAGCCTTGAAAACCGGCAAAAAATCCCTATTTCGTCAAAGGGTTGCCGGAAGATACTTTGCGCTAGGCGCAAGCGGTCTTTCATGGCACAAATAGCCTGCAAATCAGCGCCTTTTGCGCGGCTGATTCGGGCGACATCTCGAAGGCCTCTCATGACAGAACCTGCTCGGCAGACGCCTGCCGAAAACGAGCCCTCAAATCCGAGCGATTACGGGGCGGAATCGATCCGCGTGCTCAAGGGTCTCGACGCCGTCCGCAAGCGCCCGGGCATGTATATCGGCGACACCGACGACGGCTCCGGCCTGCATCACATGGTCTACGAGGTCGTCGACAACGCGATCGACGAGGCGCTCGCGGGCCACGCTACGCGCGTCGACGTCGTGCTCAATGCCGACAATTCCGTCACGGTGCGCGACGACGGCCGCGGCATTCCCGTCGACATCCACAAGGGCGAAGGCATCTCCGCGGCCGAGGTCATCATGACCCAGCTCCATGCCGGCGGAAAGTTCGACCAGAATTCCTACAAGGTCTCCGGCGGCCTGCACGGCGTCGGCGTCTCTGTCGTCAACGCGCTGTCCAGCAAGCTCGGCTTGCGCATCTGGCGCGACAACAAGGAGCACTACATCGAGTTCGCCCATGGCGATGCGGTCGCACCGCTGGTGGTGGTCGGCGACGCGCCGGGCAAGCGCGGCACCGAGGTGACGTTCCAGGCCTCGACGGAAACCTTCAAGAACATCGAATATGATTTTGCGACGCTGGAGCACCGGCTGCGCGAGCTCGCCTTCCTCAATTCCGGCGTCAACATCGCCCTCTCCGACATGCGCCATGCGGTCGAGAAGCGCGAGGAGATGCACTATTCCGGCGGCGTCGAGGAGTTCGTCAAATATCTCGACCGCAACAAGAAGGCGATCGTACCGGCGCCGATCATGGTGCGCGCGGAGGCCAACGGCATCGGCGTCGAGGCCGCACTGTGGTGGAACGACAGCTACCACGAGAACGTGCTGTGCTTCACCAACAACATCCCGCAGCGTGACGGCGGCACCCATCTGGCCGGTTTCCGCGGCGCGCTGACGCGCCAGGTCAACGGCTATGCCGAGGCCAACGCCAAGAAGGAAAAGATCGCGCTGACCGGCGACGACTGCCGTGAAGGCCTCACCGCCGTTCTCTCGGTGAAGGTGCCCGATCCGAAATTCTCGTCGCAGACCAAGGACAAGCTGGTGTCCTCGGAAGTGCGTCCCGTGGTCGAGAACGTCCTCAACGAGGCGCTCCAGGCCTGGTTCGAGGAGCACCCGTCCGAGGCCAAGATGATCGTCGGCAAGGTGATCCAGGCCGCCGCGGCGCGTGAAGCCGCACGAAAGGCGCGCGAACTGACGCGCAAGAGCCCGCTGTCGGTCTCCTCGCTGCCCGGCAAGCTCGCCGATTGCCAGGAAAAGGATCCGGCCAAGTCCGAACTCTTCATCGTCGAGGGCGACTCGGCAGGCGGCAGCGCCAAGCAGGGCCGCAACCGCGAATTCCAGGCGGTACTGCCGCTGCGCGGCAAGATCCTCAACGTCGAGCGCGTCCGCCCCGACAAGATGCTGGGCAGCGAGCAGATCGGTACGTTGATCACCGCGCTCGGCACCGGCATCAGCGACGAATTCTCGATCGAGAAGCTGCGCTATCACAAGATCATCGTGATGACGGACGCCGACGTCGACGGCGCCCACATCCGCACGCTGCTGCTGACCTTCTTCTACCGGCAGATGCGCGACATCATCGACGGCGGCTACCTCTATATCGCACAGCCGCCGCTCTATAAGGTCAGCCGCGGCAAGTCCGAGCAGTATCTGAAGGACGAGCGGGCGCTCGAGGATTATCTGATCGACACAGGCCTCGACGACTGCGTCTTCATTCCCGGCGTCGGCGGTGATCGCACCGGCCGCGATTTGCGCTCGCTGGTCGACGACGCCCGCACCGTCCGCAGCGTCCTGCGCAATCTGCACAGCCGCTACAATCGCAAGGTGATCGAGCAGGCCGCCATCACCGGCGTGCTCAACAAGGCGATCTACGGCGATCCCGAGAAAGCCGCCGCAGCGGCACAATACATCGCGGGACGGCTGGACAACCAGGCCGAGGAGGTCGAGCGCGGCTGGGTCGGCCAGTACGTGGAAGGCCAGGGTTTCCAGTTCGAGCGCACCGTGCGCGGCGTCAAGGAAGCCGCCGTCATCGACGCCGCCTTCCTGGGCTCGGTCGAAGCCCGCAAGCTCGACGAATACACCGTGAAGCTCCAGGACGTTTATGCCCGCCCCGGCAAGCTGCGGCGCAAGGACGTCGAGCACATGGTCTACGGCCCGGTCGACCTGTTCGAAGCGGTCACCGACGCCGGCCGCAAGGGCATCACGCTGCAGCGCTACAAAGGTCTGGGCGAGATGAACCCGGAGCAGCTCTGGGAAACGACGCTGGACATCGATGCGCGCTCGCTGCTGCAGGTGAAGGTCAAGGAGGTCGACGAGGCCGACGACATCTTCACCAAGCTGATGGGCGACGTGGTCGAGCCGCGCCGCGACTTCATCCAGGAACACTCGCTGAGCGCGACGATCGATATCTGAGGCGCGCTGCTTCCGCAGCGTCATGGCCGGGCTTGTCCCGGCCATCCACGCCTTGCTCCGCGGAACAAAGAACGTGGATGCCCGGGCCTTCGCCTCGCCGAAGCGGCTTCGGCCGCGCAGGCGGGACAAGCCTGGGCATGACGGTTAGGCCGATCCCAGCATCGCTGAACCTCACCCCCCACCATCGCGACGAAACGGCATGAACCCGTAAGGCCAATTCCGGCCGGGAAAACGCCATGCCATGATCGCCTCCGCGTCGACCAGTTCCGCCCTCCCCTCCCGCCGTCTCGGCATCATCGGCAGCATTGTCGGTGTGCTGGCGCTGATGGCGGCGGTGCTGCCGCACTGGGTGGTGCCGATGATCTTCCCGCCGCCCCCGGCGGACCAGGTCATCGTCGACAGCGGCCATCGCATCAAGGACCGCGTGATCGCGCGCGTGAAGGGCGTGGAGTATCAGGCCCCCAAGGTCGAGAAATCGGCTGGACGGAGCTGGAGCGAAACCGCTTCGGCCACCGCGATCTCGCTCGGCCTGCTCGCCATCCTGCTCTCGGTCCTCGCGCTGATCTTTCGGGAGGAGCGGCTCCTTGCCGCCGTGGCCGCCATCCTCGGCACCGGCGCCATCGCGATCGAGATTTCCTTCGTCATGATCGGCGCGCTGATCCTGATCGCGATCCTGTATGTGGTCGCGAATATCATCGGGCTGTTCTGACCACCCGCGCCTACAAGCACCCAGCCTCATCCTGAGGAGCCCGCGAAGCGGGCGTCTCGAAGGATGGCCGCGGGCGAGATATCCGGGCCTTCATGGTTCGAGACGCGCGTTCCGCGCTCCTCACCATGAGGGATTGGCAGCCTCTCCGAGGCTAACGGATCGGCAACGGCCGGTGGCCGCCGCAATTGCTCCCGCGCTCAATTCTCTGTAGTTTCCGCCCGAAACAGCCCCACCCAACAGGACAGCGAGAACCCCGTGGCGCCCATCCAGTACATTGTCGAGGGCGGTCACCGGCTCTCGGGCTCGATCGAGCCGTCCGGCAACAAGAATTCGGCGCTGCCGATCATCGCCGCCGCCCTGCTCACCGAGCATCCGGTGACGCTGGAGAACGTGCCGCGGATCCGCGACACCGAGACGCTGGTCGAGCTGATCCGCTCGGTCGGCGCGGCGGCGGAATGGACCGCCCGCAATACGCTGCACATCCACGCCAAGAGCATCCGCGCCGCCGACCTCGACCCCGAGCTCTGCGTCCGTATCCGCGCCTCGATCCTGCTCGCAGGCCCCCTGCTCGCCCGCTGCGGCGAAGTGATGCTGCCGCCGCCCGGCGGCGACGTCATCGGCCGCCGCCGCCTGGACACCCATGTGCTCGCGCTCGAACAACTGGGCGCCAAGGTCACCGCGACCGACCGGCTCGAATTCCGCGCGGCAAAGCTCGCCGGCGCCGACGTGTTTCTGGACGAGCCGAGCGTCACCGCAACCGAGAACGCGCTGGTCGCGGCGGTCGCCGCCGACGGCGTCACCCATTTGCGCAACGCGGCCTCCGAGCCGCATGTGCAGGACCTCGCCAATTTCCTGGTCGCGCTCGGCGCGCGAATCGAGGGCATCGGCACCAACACCATGATCGTGCATGGACCGGCGACGCTGGGCGCCACGACCTACCGGATCCAGCCCGATCATATCGAGGTCGGCTCGCTGATCGGGCTTGCGGCCGTCACGCGCTCCCCGCTTCGCATCGTGCGCGCCGGCGTCGAGCATCTGCGCTCGATCCGCATGGGGTTCGAGCGGCTCGGCATCGTCTGCCGCATCGAGGGCGACGATCTCATCGTGCCCTCGAACCAGACGCTGAAGATCCAGGACGATTTCGGCGGCCACGTGCCGAAGCTGGAAGACCAGCCCTGGCCGGCCTTCCCGGCCGATCTGATGTCGATCGCGATCGTCACCGCCACGCAATGCGACGGCGTGATCCTGATGTTCGAGAAGATGTTCGAATCGCGGATGTTCTTCGTCGACAAGCTGATCGCCATGGGCGCGCGAATTGTTCTCTGTGATCCTCATCGCGCCATCATCGCCGGCCCCAGCCGCCTGCGCGGGGCATCGATGATCTCGCCCGACATCCGCGCCGGCATGGCGATGCTGCTCGCCGCGGTCTGCGCCGAGGGCACCTCCACGATCAACAACGCCGACCAGATCGAGCGCGGCTACGAGCGCATCGACGAACGCCTGAACGCGCTCGGCGCGAAGATCAGGCGCGTGCCGGAGAGGAAGGGCTGAGGGCTCCTCTTCCCTTCTCCCCTTGTGGGAGAAGGTGGCGCGAAGCGCCGGATGAGGGGTATGTCTCCGCGAATCCACTCTGATTTGAATTCGCGGAGACATACCCCTTGTAAGTCGAAGCGCCGCAGGTCTGCTATTGTAGACGTTGCGGTGACGGACGGGAGCCCGCAAACCCCCAGGTCGTTGCAGGCCGTGGGTGAGAGAGGTGCCCCGTCCGTTAGTCCATTGAACCCGAACAGTCGCCTGGGCCGCAAAGTGCGAAGCCCGATTAGGCAAGGAAGGGTGACCATGGATATCATCGCGGTTGGTATCGACG